>VFJV01000037.1 GCA_009885895.1 Gammaproteobacteria bacterium | reverse complement strand
GATCGGTATTCGGCCAACTGCGAGGGGTTCGCCAGCATAAGTTCGTCGATTACTTTTTCTAAAGCGGCACTGTCATTTTCTTGCACCAAGCCTTCGCGCTCTATGATGACTAAGGCTTCTTCGCCGCTCACCCACATTTTTTCAAACACGGTTTTAGCAATTTTACCTGAAATGACATCATCCGCCAGTTGTGACAATAAACCACCCAAAGCAGGCGCGCTGATAGGCGATTGTTCTATGCCTAAGCTGTTTTTATTTAACTGTGCCGATAAATCACCCATGACCCAATTGGCGGTAATTTTCGCCGAGGCTTTAGTATGCGCCAAGGTGTCTTCAAAGAAATTACACAAGGCCTTGTTGCTGGTTAAGACATTGGCATCGTATTCGCTTAAGGCATATTCTTGTTGTAAGCGTTGTCGTTTTTGCCAGGGTAATTCAGGTAGGGTTTTGGCAATCTCGTCTATAAAAGATTGCGATATTTCTACCGGTAATAAATCCGGATCCGGGAAATAACGGTAATCGTTGGCATTTTCTTTGCTGCGCATGGAGCGGGTTTCATTTTTGTTAGAATCGTATAAACGCGTTTCCTGTACGATAGTGCCGCCTTGTTCTAATACCTGACTTTGTCGTGCGATTTCATAGTCTATGGCTTTTTCCACAAAGCGAAAGGAATTCACATTTTTAATTTCGGCGCGAGTTCCAAGCTTAGGATCGCCTTTTTTGCGTATCGATACATTGGCATCGCAGCGAAAAGAACCTTCTTGCAAATTGCCGTCGCATATTTGTAGATAACAGACCAAAGCATGCAAGGCTTTAAGATACGCTACGGCGTCGCTTGCGCTGCGCAGCTCGGGTTCGCTGACGATTTCTAATAAAGGGACCCCTGCGCGATTGAGATCAACGCCGGTCATCTGGTTAAACGTATCGTGTAGTGATTTTCCGGCATCTTCTTCTAAATGCGCGCGGGTGATGCCTATGGATAAATTACGCCCGTCTTCGGTAATCACCGGCAAAGTGCCTAGGCCTATAATGGGATCTTCAAATTGAGTGATTTGATAGCCTTTAGGTAAGTCTGGATAAAAATAATTTTTACGCGCAAAGATAGAGCGTTTTGCAATGTGCGCATTCACACTCAAGCCAAAGCGCACGGCCATCGTTAATACGTCACGATTCAATACGGGCAATACGCCAGGAAAGGCTAAATCCACAGCACACGCTTGGCTGTTGGGCTTCGCACCGTAATGGGCCGAAGCTCCGGAAAAAAGTTTCGCTTGGGTTGCCAATTGCACATGTACTTCAAGGCCAATCACACTTTCCCATTCTGAGGTATTCACAGTCATTTGGTTACTCCATAGCCGTAGGATGTTGACAATGCCAATTGCTGTGGCATTGGTATTGATGGGCAATGTTTAATAATTTACTTTCTTGCCTATAATGTCCCATTAATTGTAAGCCTACGGGCAAACCGTCTATAAAGCCTGCGGGCATGGATAATCCTGGCAAACCGGCTAGGTTTAAGGCCAAGGTATAAATATCACATTGGTACATCGTGACCGGATCGGAGGCTTTCTCGCCTATTTTAAAAGCAGGCGTGGGGGTAGTCGGCGAAGCAATGGCATCGACTAGTTTAAACGCGTCATCAAAATCTTGTTTGATGAGTTGCCGCGTTTTTTGTGCTTGTAAATAATAAGCATCATAATAGCCTGCCGATAACACATAAGTGCCAATTAAAATACGGCGTTTGACCTCAGTGCCAAAGCCCTCACCGCGGCTACGTAAGTATAAATCGTTTAGATCGCTGGGATTTTCACATCTATAACCATAACGCACGCCGTCAAAACGCGATAAATTAGAAGAACATTCCGCTGGAGCCAATACATAATACGTAGGAATAGCGAGATCCGCATGCGGCAGAGAAATCTCTACCAAGGTAGCACCTAGCTTTTCTAAGACGGTTAAGGCTTCATCTAGTGTTTTTTGCATAGCGGCATTCATGTTTTTAAAATATTCTTTAGGTAAACCAATCTTCAATCCAGCAATAGAGCGATTTAAATGTTGCGTATAATCTTCGGCTGGCACATTAAGAGAGGTAGAATCGCGTTCATCAAAACCGGCCATGGCATTCAACAATAAAGCGACATCTTCTGCGCTTTTTGCAAAAGGCCCGCCTTGATCCAAACTGGAGGCAAAAGCCACCATGCCATAACGCGACACGCGACCATACGTGGGTTTTAAACCGGTAATACCGCATAAAGCGGCCGGTTGTCGTATAGAGCCGCCCGTATCGCTACCGGTAGCCGCCGGAATTAAGCCTGCGGCTACGGCAGCCGCCGATCCCCCTGAAGAACCGCCGGGTACATAGGCTGTATTCCAGGGATTGGCCACTGGGCCATAAAAACTATTTTCATTGGAAGAACCCATAGCGAATTCATCCATATTGGTTTTACCCAAGGTGATTAAACCCGCGTCGCGGCATTGACGCACTACAGTTGCATCATAAGGCGCTATAAAATTATCTAACATCTTTGAACCACAACTGGTTTTAACGCCATCGGTGCAAAATAAATCTTTGTGTGCCATGGGTAAACCCAAGAGCGGCGGTGCATTGTCTGGATCGCGAGCGCGTAGGGCGTCTGCTTTGTGGGCTTCTTGCAAAGCACTTTCACTCGTCACCGTGATAAAAGTATTTAACTCAGGATTAAAGCGCTCAATGCGCTTTAAATAGTGGCTGACCAATTCATGGCTAGACAGATCCTTTTTATGCAAGGCTAATTTTAATTCAGTCAAACTTTTAAAATGCATGGTTCGATTCCAAAATAAGGGTTATTCGATGACTTGAGGCACTAAGTAGTAGCCCAATTGTTTCGCCGGAGCTAAGGCTTGAAATTTTTCATGCTGATCTGTTTCGGTGACTGTATCGGCCACGGTGCGTTGTTGGCTTGCCTGAGGGTGCGCCAATGGCGTAATACCCTTGGTATCCACGGCTTGCAGCTGGTCAATTAAGGTAAAAATTTGCTCAATTTCATGATGACAACGGTTCAATTCTGCATCACTCATGGCAATACGGGCTAAATAGGCCGTTTCTTGTACTTTTTTAATGGATAAGGTCATAACAGTGTCCTCTAAGATGAGAGGGTATTATCGCTAAAAAGAGCTTTAGTAGCAAATCTTGGGAACAGGCATTAGCATAGCTTTCTTGCTGTAATTAACAACCTATTTTGGGTTAGTTCAATAGTGCCGTCTTCAGCCATTAATTTGTTCGTTATGCTCTCAAAGGCAGCGCGGTCTTTTTCTAAATTAAAATCCGCAATCGTTGAGGTGTATAGGCATAAATCTAGTAAGCCTTGCTGGGTATACGTAGTTGTCCAGAAGCCATTGATAATATTAATCTCATCAAAAAAGGGTTCAAGTTCAGCGGTAAGTTTACGAATACAGGCGTTATTATCCAATGACATCTGCTGCCCGCGCCAATTTCCTGCCAGATTTTTTCCAAAAGCACTTTTGAAGTTTAGTTTATCTTCACACCCTATCGTTTCATTAATAAACCATCCACCTGGGGGCAGTATCCGCTGCACTTCCTTGCCAACCCAGGGTGCTAAACTACAGGTGACTAGGTCAAATGAGTTGTCTAAAAAGGGAATGCTTTCACAGCGACCATCGATCACTTGGATGTTTTCTATTTTAGAGGCGATGATTCTCTCGTTTGCTAAGGATCTCATGGCAGGACTGGGTTCCATGGCCGTGATCTGATAAGCCTTATTGGCTAGCGGAATCATTTTTCGAGCATCGCCACTGCCTATGTCTAGGAGAGTGGTTGTAGCGGTTGTTTTGGATAAGACCACGTTGTTTAAATTCCATGGCCTAAATTCATCTATACCTCTTAGGAGATCTGAGGCGAAACCAGCAGCGTATAGTGGGGTGTTATTAAAAAGCATTTTATTCCTCTGATTTTAGTTGGCTGTGTAATTTAAATGGATTAAAATTCGTGTTGTAGTCATAAGTATCTATATTTTCTGCGCGCTTTAACCAGATGACTATTATGGATGCTGGGAGGGTTGCAAAGGTAGAGCAGAATATCCTGTAGAGTATGCCGGATACTATCAATTTTGGCATGTCATGCGAGGGCACGGTCGACCAAAATACAATCGGATAAAGAATTAGAGTATGGACTGTTTCACCCACACAACTTGCCAATAAAGAACGTAGCCAGAAACGCTTACCACACAAAAGTATTTTCCATTTCGATACGGCATAGCTATTCAAGAATGCGCCAACCAGTATGCCAATAGAGCCTATTAGGGTGAATAAAAGCGTAATGCTAAAAACCGTATTGAATTCTTGTTGAAAATGCCAATAGCTGGGTGAGGGTAGGTGTATGGCAATCTGGATTGTAAAAGAAAATACAAAGCCACAGAGTATAGAAAACCAAATGAGTTGCCGCATAATAGCATAACCGTAAACTTCAGTGATAATGTCACCTAAGGCATAAGAGCAGACAATCAGCAAGGTGGAAGCGGGCAGGTTAAACCAGCCAATGCTCACTATTTTGCGTGCAATCACGGTGCCCGCAAGTAAGAGTGTCATAAACAACATCGAAAATAACAGCAGGTATTTTGCTGAATAAAAGGGCTTGGTGTTATTCATTCTTTAAGTGCCTATTTTAAATGGGTTAAAGTTTACATTGTTGTCATAAACATCAAGATTCTCTGCTTTTTTCAAGAATAAAGCCGCAATCCATGTGGGTCCAACCAACAATAAGTCATAGATAAGGTGCAGGGCATACATGGAGAAGAATATTTTTATTTTTTCTGCTTCAGGAACGTCATTGAATCCAACCAACATGAAGACTGCTAACATAAAAAATTCCCCTAAAAAGGTTGAGCCAAGGGTCCTTATTACAAAAAAGTTTCCTTTGGTATAAATTTTAAGCTTGCTAAAGAGATATATATTACTAAAAATGCCGACTAAATCAGCAAGAATACCCGACACCACAAATTTCAACGTTGATCCTAAAACATCTTTATATTCAGTTTGGAAGTGAAATTGAGGGATGTTTTCAAAACCTATGACAAACTGTATTAGGAGTGCGAAAATAACTTCACAAGCAAGTGCGCCCCAAACTATTTTTTTCATTACGGTATAGCCATATATGTCAGCAACAACATTACTGATAAAGAAATTTAATGGGAAAATAACAGTTGCCCCAGAAACTGTAAAAAAACCAATATGCACAAATTTATAAGCTATCGTGGCTGATGCTACGCTAATTGTTACATATAACATGGCAATAAAATTTAGATATTTTGAGGAGGCAACGAAAGAATGTTTCATTTTCTTAATCCTAATTAAAAATTCAAATAAACTTAGCAGTTCAACAACAGGTCATTTTTAAATCATTTGCAATACAATAATCTGAAGCTATCCACGATGGGCTACACCTCACTATGAGTGCAAGCGGTTCATCTCCAACGTTAAAAATTTGATGAATTTGTTTTGGATGTATTTCAATACATTCACCTGGAGATAGGATGCTTTCCTCAGTATCAATAACGATCTTGGCTATCCCGGAAACAATATAATAAATTTCTTTTCTTTCGTTGTGGTAATGTTTATTAGATGTTCCTGATGCTTTAACATAGGCTATTGCCCAACTTCTGACATTATTTTTATCGGTAGCAAGACCACTGTATTCAGTAACCGTTTCACCTGTTTTTGCATTGACAAAGCGAGGTTTGTCTTTTTCATCAAATATAAGTGTTATGCCTTCATCGTAGATGGAGACAGTATTGTCGTCATTCATTCTGATGGAGGTTAAATTAGAATAGTTAAAGAATTTCATGATTTTACCTGCCTTATCGCTCGTTTTTCCTCTTTTTGCATTTCATGTGCTATGGTATAGCCCAGCATATAGGCATCTTCTGGCGATAGATCGCGAATGAACGCTTTATTCATTGCAAGTTCGGTCGCGGTGTTATCAACGATCTCTTGATTCAAGTTTTGCGTGCGAAATAAAAGTCGGTTCAATTTTTCAGAAAAAATTTTAGCGATGATTTTATTTTTGGGTTGGGTTGATTTTTTGCAAGCAAGCTCCGTGATAATGCGAATATCTTTACTGGAAAAACATTCTATAATTTTTTCATTTTTTAATATATTTTCGGGCGTAGCCTTAAAAACAATGGCTCTGCCGAGCAACTGAAAAGACAACCTATAGCAATCTTTTTCTTTTTCCTTAATCTCAATCAAGCGATACAAAGTGGGAGGGGAAGTTTGTTTTTTCGCCTTGTTATACTCCGCTAAGAGCCAAGCGCAATACCCTGCAATAGGGGAACGTTTAGTCGTCATTTTAAGCACTCCCTTAAGGTGTAAATTGTTGCCTCGCTTCTACCAGGGTCGCTAGGATCTTATCATTTTGTCCTAACAGATGGATCCTAAAATGTTGCAGATCAGGATGCAATGGTTTCACAAATAAGTCTCCTGCGTCAATGATCAATTGTCTAAATAAGGGCTCATCCTGTGATTGTAATTTTACCAAAACGTAGTAGCGATCTTTATAGACTTGGTTTGGGTCAAATATAACCAAGCTATCCATCGGGAATATGGGCTCCATTGAGGAGTCTTTTAGTTTTAAAGCAAAGGCATGGTTGCTGACAGGGGTTTCTGTAAAAATTTTCTTGGCCTTTTTCTGTGTGCCAATACTGTGTACGCTTATGCCTTCTTTAACATCTGGCCAATACAAAAGTGGTATCGAATGCACACCTAAGGCTTTGAGTTGGGCTGTGTCATTTAGCCATTCTATAGGTTTTAGCCCCTTCAGTTGATCTAACTCGATCTCAAAATAGTCCGCGATTGGCTTTAAAGAGCTCATATGGGGGTTTTTACAACCGCCAGCAACAATGCGCTGAGCGGTCGGTATTGGAATTCCTGTGGCGCGAGCCAAATCACTGCTTCGCATATTTTTGTGGAACAGTATACGTTTTAGGGTTTCGCTCAAGTTATCGTGTGACATGCAGGGATGATAGCAGAAAAAGCGGGGTTGTAAAAGCAAGGGGGGGTGAGTTTTTTGATTAAATAATGAGTGAACGCAATATAAAAAACAAATAAATGATTATTTAGATCGAAAACAATTGACGAGAATAAGCTTTTAGTATAATTTATAAAAAATAATTTTTAGTTTATGTTAACCACAAAGGAGATGACCATGACGAACATAGAGGATGCACCTTATCTAGAGCACGGCCACAGGATGAAACGATTGTCTAAATTGCCCTATTTTTGCCCTATTCATTATTTGGCCGTTCAGCTATTGGAAGAGCGGGGAAATTTGACACCTGGGCCGCAGGAGATAGCGGCGATAGACGCTAAGATCAGAATAGCGCTTTCTATGAAAGAAGAGGATAATCCAACCCATTGGGGGCATGAGGACATGATGGGTTTTCTTGAGGAAGAGACTTGTTTTTGCCCTATTAATTATTTGGCCGTTCATCTATTGGAATCTGGCAATATAGATTTTGATTGGGCAGAAATAGAGCCAATGGAAGAGCGGATCCGAGCAACGCTTGCTAGCATTAAAGAGTAATGCTAGTTGAATAGAGCGTATGTGGTTAGTTAGAGTTGTGCCCTAGGGCCATAGGGTTTATAATGGTGGGCATTAGTTTGAGGCCTATAGTTTGCTCAAAATTTAGTCTATTTACTCAGGGGTGATATCACTATGCTTAAGAAATTACGGGGTTTGTTTTCTACGGATTTATCCATAGATTTAGGCACAGCCAATACACTCATCTATATATTGCATCAGGGTATAGTGTTGAATGAGCCGTCGGTTGTGGCAATCCGTCAAGATGCCAATGGGCAAAAACGTGTCGCTGCCGTAGGCTTAGAGGCCAAGCAAATGTTAGGTCGTACGCCAGGAAATATTACCGCCATCAGGCCACTTAGAGATGGTGTGATTGCCGACTTTCAAATTACTGAAAAAATGCTGCAACATTTCATTCACAAGGTACACGAAAATAAAATATTGCGTCCTAGCCCGCGGGTATTAGTCTGCGTGCCGTGTGGCTCTACACAAGTGGAGCGTCGCGCTATACGTGAGTCTGCTCTGGGTGCGGGTGCGCGCGAAGTCTATTTAATTGAAGAACCTATGGCGGCTGCAATTGGTGCTGGGATGCCTGTGGACGAGGCGCGCGGCTGTATGGTGGTGGACATCGGGGGTGGTACGACTGAAGTAGCCATTATTTCGTTAAATGGTATCGTTTATGCAGCGTCCGTACGTATAGGTGGCGATCGCTTTGATGAGGCTATCATCAATTATGTGCGCCGCAATTATGGTGTTCTCATTGGTGAAAGCACGGCGGAGCGCATTAAACATCAAATTGGTACGGCATTTCCTGGCAGTGAAGTGCGTGAGCTAGAAGTGCGTGGTCGTAATTTGGCTGAAGGCGTGCCTCGTTCGTTTGTATTGAGTAGCAATGAGGTATTAGAGGCTTTGCAAGAACCTTTATCCGGCATCGTTGGCGCAGTGCGCATGGCTTTAGAACAGGCACCGCCTGAATTGTCTTCAGACATTGCTGAACGTGGCATGGTGTTGACGGGTGGGGGGGCCTTATTAGCAGGGATTGACCGTTTACTCATGGAAGAAACGGGATTGCCGGTTATTTTGTCCGAAGAGCCCTTAACCTGTGTGGCAAGAGGCGGGGGGCGTGCATTAGAACTAATGAATACCGTTGGTGGTGATTTTTTAATTCGTGAATAGTAGGTGTTGCGATGTTATTTCGTCACGCAACGGGGCTATGGTTAAGAGTGTTTTGCCTATCGATTATCATGATAGGCTTAATGGTCGCAGATCATCACTATCGATACGTCAATAATGTGCGTAAGGTATTGTCTGTAGCATTAATACCACTGCAATACACTTTAGATGCGCCGGTGGAAGTCATCAATTGGCTGAAAGTCAGCGCGGCGGCGCAGCATAGGCTGGCTACTGAGAACCTTCAATTAAAGCAACAACTGTTATTAATGCAAGTCAGCTTACAACAACTCATCAATATGCAACAAGAAAATGGCCAGTTACGTGCATTGCTAAAATCTTCATCACGCATTAACGGCCAATTTCAAGAAGCCAAAGCGCTGGCTATGAATTTAGAAGGTCCCTCGGCAGAAGTTGTCTTGAATAAAGGTAGCCGTGGGGGGGTTCTTATAGGGCAGGTGGTTATTGATGTGTCTGGTGTTATGGGGCAAATCATAGACTTAACCCCTTTCACCAGCCGTTTAATGCTTATTTCCGATCCGCGCAGCGGCGTTCCCGTGGAAGACGATCGATCAAGGTTTCAAGCCATTGTCGTGGGTGCTGGCACCAATAGACCTTTATCGCTTATTCATGCGGCAGAAACAGCGGATGTTAAAGTGGGTGATTTACTCATCACTTCGGGTTTGGGCGCGCGTTATCCTGAGGGTTACCCTGTAGGCAGAGTGCTCCGTATTACTAAGATGCAGGGAGAACCTTTCATGAGTATAGAGGTTGAACCTAGTGCTTTGTTGGAGCAAAGTAGGCGCGTATTAATTGTGTCGCACTACAGGGATGACGATAGCGAGAAAATGTTGTATAAAACCGCAACTAAGCCCATGATAAAGGGGCCAGCATTATGATGTATCGCTTAACGTTCATCCTGTTTTTAAGTTTTTTAATGGCAGCGTTATTACAATTTTTGCCGGTTTCTGACTTGTTAACTATTTGGGTCCCGCAATGGGTGGCTTTGGTGATTGTTTATTGGGCCTTGGTTTTGGATGCCCGGTTTAAATTGTTATTACCCTGTTTTGTGGGTCTATGCTTAGATGTGATGAATGGCTCTATATTGGGGCAGCATGCTTTAGCTTTATTGTGGCTTAGTTTTATCGTTTTAAAAAATGTGAAACAATTTCGCCGTGCAGGGCGCATACAGCAAATGCTTGAAATAGGGCTTTTGATTTTAGCCTACCAATTTGTTTTAGCGGCCATTCAAGGCATCATAGGCGAACAAATTGTAAATTGGACTTATTTTGTTACGAGTTTATCCAGCGCTATTATTTGGCCTTGGGTCAGCATCATCTTGGGCGATGGTTGTAAACGCTTTCTTAAGTTAAAAGAAGAATAATGGGAAAACACATGTTAAAAAACATTGATATTGCAATGCACGCTTTATTAGACCCTGCAGATTTATCGTTGAGTCAAGTGAGTCAAATTTTGCAGCGCATTTTGGGCAATGCTATAGACAGCGCGGATATCTATTTCCAGGTGAGCGAAAGCTCTAGTTGGAGTTTAGAAGATAGCATCATTAAAAGAGGAACCTATGCTTTAGACAAAGGGGTGGGGGTGCGTGCTATTTCGGGTGAAAAAACGGGTTTTGCGTATTCAGACGATATCCTATTAACGTCATTGGTGCAGGCTGCCGATGCGGCTAAGAGTATTGCGCGTCAAGGGCAGCCTGGACAATTACAAATAGCGCAACCCAAGCCGATTGTGGCACGTTATGAGTCGATCAACCCAATCAATAGCGTGGACGATATTGAAAATATTCGTCTATTGCAAAAAATTGATGTGCTCGCTAGAAGTCTAGACAAGCGGGTTAAACGGGTTATGGCCAGCATTGCAAGTGAATACGATATTATTTATTTGGTGCAAAGTGATGGCACGGTTGCAGGCGACGTTAGACCTTTGGTGCGTTTGAATGTGTCGGTCATTATGGAAGAAGCGGGTCGCTTTGAACAAGGTTATTCAGGTGGTGGCGGCCGTTATAGTTTAAACGAATTAATGGACTCAGGCTTAGCCGAAAAATTAGCGAAAGAAGCGGTACGCACGGGCTCAGTGAATCTAGAGGCTAGCGCCTCTCCTGCCGGTATGATGACCGTGGTGTTAGGACCGGGCTGGCCTGGAATATTATTACACGAAGCGATTGGTCATGGTTTAGAAGGCGATTTTAATCGCAAGGGCACATCCGCTTTCAGCGGGCGACTAGGTGAGCGCGTGGCGGCCAAAGGATGTACGGTGGTAGACGATGGCACCTTAGAAAAACGACGCGGCTCTTTAACCATAGACGATGAAGGCACGCCTTCGCAATGTACTACATTAATTGAAGATGGCATTCTCAAAAATTATATGCAAGATAAATTGAACGCCAAATTAATGGGCATGGAACCTACGGGCAATGGTCGCAGAGAATCGTATGCGCATGTACCAATGCCGCGCATGACCAACACCTATATGCTGGCGGGCAAACACACGCCCGAAGAAATTATTTCTAGTGTGAAAAAAGGTTTATATGCCGTTAATTTTGGCGGCGGTCAAGTCGATATTACGTCGGGACAATTTGTATTTTCCGCGAGCGAAGCCTATTTGATTGAAAATGGCCGTATCACTAGACCCGTTAAAGGTGCAACCTTAATAGGCAGCGGTCCCGATGTCTTAACGCGCGTGTCTATGATAGGCAATGATTTAAAATTAGATGAAGGTGTGGGTACTTGCGGCAAGGAAGGACAAAATGTTCCGGTTGGAGTAGGGCAGCCTACGCTGAAAATCGATGGCATTACGGTGGGCGGTACGGAGCGGCATTAATCGTTATTGCTAGAAAACGAGTAAGTAGACTATATTTGTTATGAAAAAAATAGAGGGATAAAGATATGAAAATAACTTTATTAACCCTATGCATTTTTATTTCATTTTTAACAACGACATATGCTAACAAACCAACTACTAGAAACAGTAAAGATTTGCGCTTGTATACCTTAGATTGCGGTTCGATTACTGTTCATGACATCGCTTCCTTCTCTGATACTGGGGCTTATCCACACAAATCGATGCAATTTTCCACCCCATGCTTTTTAATTAAAGATCCTAAAGGTTGGTTGTTGTGGGATCTGGGTATGGGAGATCAATATTTAGGTCATACCGTTGAAGATACGAAGCATGACGTTTCTATTACGGTTAAAAAATCTTTAATTCAACAATTGAAGACGCTAGGACTGAGTCCCAATGATATTAAGTTTGTGAGTTTATCTCATACTCACTTTGATCACACTGGAAATGTATCCTTATTTCCCAATGCAGTATGGTTGATAGAAAAGCGCGAATATGTGTATGCTAGTCAGCATCCGTTGCCTCATCAAGCGAATAGCGCTGCAATTTCAGCCTTACAGCATGATCATAAAATTCTCTTTAAAGGGGATTATGATGTTTTTGGTGATGGAAAAGTAGAAATTTTATCTACGCCTGGACACACCCCAGGCCATGCCTCTTTGGAAATTCACTTAGCACATACAGGCGTGGTTATTTTGTCAGGCGATTTATATCATACGAGGAAAGCGTATGAGCTAAAGCTGATCCCCTCTTTTAATACCGACCGAGCTCAAACACAGGCCTCCATGGAAAAAATAGATGCCAT
>VFJV01000015.1 GCA_009885895.1 Gammaproteobacteria bacterium | reverse complement strand
AGGATCCGGCTCTGTTTGGGCTATAATGTCCAACACACCCCAAAGACCCGCACAAGGCGTGCGTATATCGTGTTGCATGTTTTGTACGAATTCGGTTTTAGCCCGATTGGCGGCTTCGGCACGTTCTTTGGCGTCTTTGAGTTCGGTGATATCGACGGAAATACCCAAAAGGCCTATGACTTCGCCTTTATGATCGTGCAATGGTTTTTTTTGGGATAGGTAGGTTACTTCTTTACCATCTGCCAACATTACAGACTCTTCAAAGGTTCTTGCTATATCACTTTGCATGACCTCTTTATCAACTTCGTTCGTGATAGTTGCATGCTCGCGCCTGATGTGTTCAGGGAGATTTTTGTTGAGAATATCATAATTACTTTTGCCTACAATTTCATGCCGTGATCTTAGGCCAATATCCAGTGCCTGTTGTTCATTACAGCCCTGCAATATGCAATTTCGATCCTTCCAATACACATGCCCCGGCATAGCCTCAATAATTTCATCCAGTATGTGATGGGTTCTATCGATGCCACTTTTATACTCTTTAAAGTTAATGGATACCCCTAAAAGGCCAACGACCTTATTATCTTCATCATACAGGGGAATTTTAGTAGAGATATAACCATCTTCCTCGATGGTAGCTGAAGTCCCGCTTCCCATAACCATGAGATCATTTCGTCTCAATTCTTCTGCAATTTTTTGTGCTCGGAAATCATAGGCTGTTTTTCCTATAACTTCCTCAGGAGAATTACAACCATCGTCTAGCGCTTGGCTTTGATTGCAGCCCACAATAACGCCATCTTTGTCTTGCCAGTAAACATTTCCTGGAATTAAATTTAAAATCTGCATGGCATCTAAATTTTTTAACGCAGACACCACTTTTTTCTGATTACCACTCATTTCTAACACTCCCTCAGTCTAGATTAATATTAACTATTAACAATTTCCCTTACGCCTATACGATTCTTAGTGTTTTGATGTAACTCAATTTGGTTACTTATGCTATCCATAAATATATGTTCTATTAACAACAAAGAGGGATTTTCTAAACAAAAGCCATTTTCATACGCACTTTTTTTGAACTTAAAAAACTCCTGCTCTATTTCTCTTTCCACCCCCAGCAACTTCGTCGTATCAGGAACCAATTGATTTGCATAAGCAATGAGTTTTGAACCACTAAACTGGGGATGTGCAGCCACACTCGCGAGCAGAATAGCATATAATCCAAAATGATTCAACTTGTTTACTATCTCTTGTGGCGATAGGGGCGTGCTCGCAATACGTGTACAGCTAATCACCATGCACACGCCTTCTTCTCTCAGACTATTTTTTCTGGTCAATAAATATCCTTGCTCAGCGCCCCCATCAAATAGGATCATATCTTTGCGATTGCCCTTAGCCTCTATGGTATTCAGTATTATCAAGACTGCACATTTTGTTTTTTGCATATGCATAAAAAGCATCCTTGAAAAAAAAAAAAGGGATAAATCATGCGCCCATCATCGTCGAATAACGCTGCAGAAATAAGACTAGGGGTGTTTTTTTTATCTATATTCAAATCCAAAGCAATAGCTCCAATAAATTCACAAGACATTCTCGCCAACTGCGATTGATACTTATAAATCATTTTTTTTGATGCGGCTTTAGAAATGGTGAAAAATCGAGCAATTTCATTATCACAAATGTAAACTTTTTTAACATCCAACCTTTTAAATAGAGTCAAACAATATGAGGCATATAAAAAACACTCCTGCCACTCCATAAAAAAATAAAAACCATATTCTTTTAAAAATTCAACTATGGTATGCCTCTTCTTTTTATGGCTTCTATCGTCTATCTGAGAATTCAGTGTTTTTCTTAATTTATCCAAAGTGCCATTTAAAAAATGGATCCTTTCTATTACTGTAACATTACTATCTTTTACTATATTTTTTTTTGATAAACGCACAAAAGCATACGCTCGAATTTGACAGGAGCTCTCCCCCACATGTGGATCAAAATATTGATACTGTTTATAAATATAAAATTTATCTAAACAATCCACCAGCAACCGGCTAATATTGTAAACTTTTTTGAGGATTTCAGCGGCTATTTTAGAGTTGAGAACCAAGGCCGAATTATTTTGAGGCAATAGATCCGTGATTGCATAAGCTGTTTTGTTTAACTCCTTTATATCATCAAATCTGCTTAAAGAAAAAATAGGATGCAAACCTAATTGATTATTGTTCAAAGTACCGCCGCTTCTTAGTTATAGATCTAAATTAAAACTTCTGCGTTCTCTTTTTCACTCTATAGAAAATGATAAGCCAAATAATAGCACCGCAAGTTACCATGCTTGCTAAGGTTCCAAAGGCAAGAAGATAATCCTGTCTTAGAAACCCATGCAGAGTAGTTACGAATTGAATCAACCAAAACCCAAAAAAAGTAATGAATGAGACTTCCTTTGAATCTTTATTTTTTAAAATGCGGATGATCTGCGGAATAAACAACAGTGCATTCACAACTAAACTGCTTGTAAAACTGTATTCAATCATTTTATCAACTATCATTATTTATTATTTTCCTTTTTTATCACAGCTCACACGCACGTAGCATAAAACAATCGCGCTTAGATTGCAAGCTAAATTTCTAAAAAAATGTAAAAAAAGCTAAATTCAAGCTCGTTATACTCATACCACATGAAGAGTCAACTTATTCTGCAGAGGCAACCCCCTGTGGTTGCCCATTTAGGGCAGGCACGGGGGCCTGCCCCTACGCGCAATCTTGCCTCTTCAGGTACGAAGAGTATATTTTCTCTTATGCGCATAAACCCACAACACAATCCCCAAAACCAGCATGGGCAAACAGAGCAATTGTCCCATAGTCATCCAATCAAACGCAATAAAGCCCATCTGCACATCCGGCATGCGAAAAAATTCACAAAAAATGCGCGCAACACTATAGCCTAATAAAAATAAGGCCGATACCGCCATGCGCGGTGGTTTACGACTGGAATACCACCACAATAGGCAGAACAAAGCCACGCCTTCTAATAGAAACTCGTATAATTGCGATGGATGACGCACAAAGGGCCCACCTGTAGGAAAAATCATGCCCCACGGCATGTCCGTTACTCTGCCCCATAATTCCCCATTGATGAAATTACCTAATCGCCCAAAGGCCAAACCTATAGGCACCACCGGCGCGATAAAATCCATCACCCCCATAAAGGCTTTATGGTATTTACGACAAAACAAGGCCGAAGCCGCCAAAACGCCTAGAAGCCCCCCATGAAAAGACATTCCCCCTTGCCAAACTTTTAAGATGTCCAACGGTGCCTGCCAAATAAGGGCCGTATCGTAAAATAGGATATAGCCTAAACGCCCACCTATCACCACCCCTAAGGACGCGTAAAAAATAAGATCCGAGACTTCCTCTTGAGTAAAACCATAGTCTTTATCTCTACAGCGCCTATGCAGCAAAAACCAGCCCAATGAAATGCCCAATAAATACATTAATCCATACCAGCGTATGGCTAAAGGCCCTAGGCTCAAGGCAATGGGATTAATCTCAGGATAATGAATCATTATACTCTCCCCAAAACCCATAATGCTTTACCGGCGACATACAGCATATCGCAGCCAATGAGGAACAACAGAAGGGAAAAAATACCGCGTATCAATGTAACGTCTAAGCGCATCGCCAAACGAACGCCCAGCGGAACCAATGCGACACAGGGTAATATTAACCCTAATAATGCGGGAAAATAAACATAGCCCACGCTGTGTTTAGGCATAATCAAATTGCCGGGCACAAACAACATCAGCATGATGACACCCGTTAATGCAACAGGGAAAGTACACACCGACGCCGTGGCGATGGCATTGCGCAAGGGAACATTACAACGGTTAAAATAAGGCACCAATAAACTGCCTCCGGATATGCCCAACAAAATGCATAAAGCACCAATAAGGCTGCTCGCTACATTTAAGTGTAAACCATTGGGTAAATCCTTGCTCTTACTATTTTTTTTAGGAAAAGCCATACGCCATGACACAATTAACACAAAAAAACCAAAGAAAAGTTGTAAGGCGGCACTGGGGATGTGTTTTGCGATAACGGTTCCTAGCAACGCACCGATGATAAGCCCCAATAACATCTTTCGCACCACAGGCCAGTGTACATTGCCATAACGATGGTGATTCCAACCCGACACCAATGCCGAACACACCACTAGCCCCAAAGAAGTCGCCACCGCAACGTGCATTATCATTTCTGGGGATACACCCACCGAGGGTAATTGCCACACTAAAAAGGGCACCACAATAATAGCCCCCCCTAAGCCTAATAATCCGGCCATTAGGCCCACCAAAGCACCGGTGATAAGATAAAGAAGCAGAAAATCTAGCATTATCCCGCCGCCCCTATTCCACGTAAAAGCGCACCCACGCCATAAGCCAATGCCGCCGCCACAGAACCTACCACCAGCGTTAATAAAGCCGATTTATACATGGGTTCAATCGAGATTAAACTTTTTAACGCCCCCACCAAAAGAAAAACAACGCCCACCGATACGGTTGACCAGAAAAAAGCATCGCGAAGCCCAAATAAGAATGGCAACAACGGACATAAGCCACACAGCATAAAGGAGATGAAGGTGGCCCATGCCGATTGCCAGGGTGAACGCAAAGAACGACTTAAGCCATATTCTTCTTGCATCATAGTGTCTACCCAGTGATCTTCGTCGGCCGTGATTAATTCCACCGTTTTTTCTAAGGCGACCCCAGAAAATCCTTTTTTCTTATAAATTTGCCGCACCTCTTCTGCTTCTCCTTGCGGAACACGTTTTATTTGCTGACGTTCATAACGTTCGTAATAATCGTATTCTTCTTTTTCGGAACGTGTGCCTAGATAGTTTGCCGCCGCCATAGAAAATCCGTCGGCAATGACATTGGCAAAACCTAAAATAAGAATGATGTTCGTCGCCAAATGTGCGCCTTTCACGCCGGAGATTATGGCAAAGGTCGTCACAGCGCCATCGATGCCGCCGTAGATCCAATCGCGTAAATAATTACGCTTCGGCCTTACCGCCAAACGCTGTTCAATATCGTGTGCGTGATGACTATGCTCTATGTTTTTTTTAATCATTCTTTCCCTGCCCGAATTAACCCACCTAAACCCGCATTGTCCAACATGGCTTCAACCTCCAATCGGATCAACCCCGCATCATTCCATAATAATACACGCTGAACCAAAGCCTTGGCCTGCTCATAGGGTATGGTACGAATGATCCACTTAATACGCAACAAAATTCCGGGATTCATGCTCAGTTGATCAAAGCCTAAGCCCAGCAACAATACCACTGCCACCGCATCGCTGGCAATCTCCCCACACAAACTAATCGGTTTATGACACGCATGCGCTTTTCCCACCGCATCGTGCAATGCGCGCAGTACGGCGGGATGCAAGGGATCGAAGCGCGCGCACACCCTAGCATTATTTCTATCCACGGCCAAAATGTATTGCGTTAAATCATTGGACCCTACTGAAAAGAAATCAACCCGTTCGGCAAGGGCCTCTATTTGATACAGCGTTGCGGGCACTTCCAGCATAATCCCAACTTTAGGTTTAGTAATTTTTAATCCCTGAGCACTCACCTCCTCATACGCACGCTGCAATAACGCTAAGGCATCGTCCACTTCGTCCACACTCGTAATCATGGGTAACATAATCTGCAAATTCGTTAAGCCTGCACTCGCGCTCAACATCGCGCGCAATTGCATTAAAAAAATGTCGGGATGATCCAGCGTAAACCGAATGCCACGCCACCCTAAAAAAGGATTATCTTCGCGTATCGGCAAATAGGGTAAGGCTTTATCACCCCCTATATCTAAGGTGCGCATTGTCACCGGCCTAGGAGCAAAGGCTTGCAATAATTGGCGATACAGATTCTTTTGCTCTGTTTCTGTCGGAAATTGTGGTTTGCTCATAAAAGACAATTCCGTACGAAATAATCCAACCCCTGTGGCGGCTACCGTTAGCGCCAAAGCAACATCAGACTCTAAACCTGCATTCAGTAATAAGCCTACGTCACGACCATCCGGCGTTTGGCTAGGCAAATGTGCTAAGGCCTGCAACTGTTTATCCAGTTCTTTTTCTTCTTTAGCCCACAGCGTATAACTTTGCAATAATTTAGCGGAAGGTTCACTGTACAAGCAGCCATGATAACCATCTATCACGACACGCTTATCTTCCAATTCAGCCACAGCAAAACCGGCCGCACTCATGATGGTTGGAACATTGAATGCGCGCGCTAAAATAGCCACATGCGAATTTCCAGATCCACTGTACGATACCACGCCACACAAGCGGTCTATGGGCACATCGGCGAGATCCGCGGCCGTTAATTTTTCACCCACTAAAATTGTTTTCTCTGGATAAGTGCCGGGTTGATCCCTTTTTTCTTGTAAATGATAGAGGATCCGTTGCCCTAAAGCCAAAATATCTTCTGCGCGCTCTTTCAAATAGTGATCCGTCATCGCGGCAAATTGCATCACGTGTTTTTTGATAATACGCCGCAAAGCGCCTTCTGCCCATTGTCCTTTTTCAATTTCAGCGCAAATGTCCGCTTTGAGATCGGCGCTGTTTAAAATTTGCAAATACGCCGAAAAAAGAACTTGCTCTTCTTTGGGTAAAGTAGATTCTAATCGTTGTTGCAAGTGCACGATGTCTAAGCGCGCCAAGTCCAGTGCCGCGCTAAAGCGCTTTATTTCCGACTTTGTATTCGTAATGAGGCGATCGGGAATGGCATCTAAATCGGCAGGGGGATACACTACTTTGGCCTGACCAATGGCCACACCGGCCACAGCAGAAATGCCCTGTAAACACGTTGCTTCCAAGGGCGTTACTTCAGCACGAAAAATAAAGCCCATATCTTTTGCATGCACAACCGTTCCCGCTAGTTGTGCCGCTAAGGTGACCAAAAAAGCTTCTTCATCCTCACTAAAAATACGGTGGTCTGCTTCTTCTACGGCAATAACCCCCAACACTTGACGATGATACACAATTGGCACGCCCAAAAAAGCCAATTTTCCTTTCCCATCCAACGCCGTTAAATTTAAATGCGCAACCGGTGCAACGCGCTCTGAAACCAAGCCCAACAATCCGTCATCTAATGCCACAGATTGCGAAGGCACCGGCAACACGTCATTGTTATCAAAGGCCATCAACACATATTGTTGCCGTTTATGATCCACCAAATAAATTCTGCATAAATGCACGCGCATGGCCGCACGCACAGAACGCGCGACAATGCGCAAAGCACTGACTAAATCGCCCGCTAAATCAATTTCCTGAGCAATATTGCGCAATACGGTTAGCACTATTTCTCCCCTAATACAAAAGGAGCAAAACTTTTTAACGCTTTAATGTAAACTCCTTTTTTAAACTGAATAACCTGTTTAATAGGATGCCAATACGATACCCAACACCAATCGTCAAACTCAGGCTTATGGCCCGGTTGCTCTAGGCAGATGTGCATTTCGTCTGACAATAGCTTCAGCAAAAACCATTTTTGTTTTTGTCCTATGCACAAAGGTCTAGAATAATAGCGGATTAAGTCTTGCGGTAAACGATAATGTAGCCAACCTTCCGTAACGCTAATAATCTCTACATCTTCCGCTTTAAGCCCAACTTCTTCTTCTAATTCACGAAATAGGGCGTCTTCCGGCGTTTCCCCGAGTTGCATACCGCCTTGTGGAAATTGCCAAGCCTCTTGCCCGCGTCTTTTTGCCCACAATACTTTTTTATCTGCATTGACGATGATTATACCCACATTGGAGCGAAAACCATGCCGGTCGATGATGGCCATGTCGTTATTTCATGTATAGTTTCAATAGCATCTATCGTACTGCAAAGAGACGGTCAAACACAAGGCATGCTTAAAAAACGCTCATTTAGTTGCTGAATCAATCCTCGTAGATCGTAGCAACTCACTATGATACTATTAGTACCTAAAGATAGAATAATCTGCGTTAAAAACAACCATTTTTGGAGCAAAGATGAAACTTTCAAAAAACATCGCCTGGTTTGCTTGGGTCACCGCTTCTGTATTTTACGCCTATCAATACATTTTACGGGTTATGCCCAACATCATGCTAGACGACATCGTGCAGCAGTTTCACATCAATCCCGTTGTTTTTGGTCAATTTGCAGGCGTCTATTACATAGGCTATGCCGCTTTACACCTCCCTATAGGCATTATGCTCGATCGCATAGGCCCTAGAAAAGTGATGACCGGTTGTATTTTATTAACGGTCATCGGTTTATTACCCATTGTTTTTGCCACCCATTGGATTTATCCCGTGATCGGCCGAGTTTTCATAGGCATAGGCTCTTCAGCCGCGATTTTAGGCACCTTTAAAATCATACGAATGACCTTCAGCGCAGAGCGTTTTACACGCATGCTGAGTTTGTCCGTTACCATAGGCTTAATCGGCGCTATCTATGGCGGAGGCCCAGTGAGCCATTTATGCAGTATTTTAGGCTATAAAGCCGTAGTCTTGATCTTCGCAGGCCTAGGATTAACGCTGGCTGTCCTAACCTACGTACTCGTGCCGGAAATTAAACCCAGCGAAAATAAAACCGTGTGGGCCGACATTAAAACGGTGATGAAAAATCATCGGGTTATTTTCACCTGTCTTTCTGCAGGTCTTATGGTCGGACCCTTAGAAGGTTTTGCCGATGTGTGGGGATCTTCTTTTTTAAGGCAAGTCTATGGTGTTAGCGATAAAACAGCAAGTTACTTACCCTCGATGATCTTCATCGGCATGTGTTTTGGCGCGCCTTTTTTAAGCCTAATTGCCGAAAAAACGGGGCGTTATTTGAGCGTCATCATTGGCGCAGGTGCCATTATGTTTCTTGTTTTTCTAGCCTTAATATTACAACTTTTCAATGTGGATGGCATTACGCTCGGCTTCTTGTTGGTAGGCATGTGTTGTGCCTATCAAATATTGGCTATTTATAAAGCCTCTACGTATGTGCCCGATCACGTTGCAGGCCTTACCACCGCCGTTGCCAATATGCTCATCATGAGTTTTGGTTATGTGTTTCACACCGGTATCGGCGTTATTGTCAATGCCTATGGCGGCATTGAATCTACACAAGCTTTTGTCTATGGCATAGGCTTTGTCCCTCTCACCTTAGCCCTAGGAACATTAGGGTTTGCATTAGTCGCTTATAGCGATAGGGCCCGCACGCAACCCCAATTTGGAAGTACCGCTCACTCCACCTGAACGGGAAGGTTAAACGAGCAGCCTAAAATGGGGCATTTATACCTTCTTTTGCCTGTTTTTTACAAAAAAATGAATACAATGCTGCAAAAACGCTTGACCCTATAGTTACACTATACTCTATCTTTGACCCTAGGAGATAAAACAATGACCCAGTGGACTGTAAAAGACTTAAGCCTATTAGCCGGTGTATCGGTGCAAACGCTGCATTATTACGACCGCATTGATTTGCTAAAGCCTTCTTTACGTATGCAAAATGGTTATAGGGTTTACTCCGAGAAGGATTTATCGCAGCTACAAAAAATTATTGCTTTAAAGTTTTTTGGCTTTGAACTGTCGAAAATTAGGGTTTTACTCAGTGATACTGTGAACGCGCTGGAATATTTTGGAGCGCAAACGCAATTTCTAGAAGAAAAAGCAAAACTCTATACGACCGCTAGCCAAACACTAAAAGGCATTATTGCTGAAGCTGAAAACGATACATCCATTCCGTGGCAAAGCATCATTAAACTAATTGAGGTATATCGTATGACACTAGAACTTGAAGAAACATGGGCAGCTAAAGTATTCACTCCAAAAGAATTGGAACAATATGCACACTTTCAGACTAGCTTAAAAAGCAAATTTACACCTAAAGATAAAGCCGTGTTTACGGAAAATTGGCTGGCTTTGGTCAATGAGGTTAAAGCAAATTTAGCGTGCGACCCTACAAGCGATTTTGGACTTACACTGTCAAAAAAAATAATGGATTTGGTGGGTGGACTGTATGGCAAAGAACACGCTAACCTTAGACATTCCATTTGGGAGAACGGCTTTAAAAAAGGCAACATGGAAGGCGATCGCGCCTTGGCACCCGAGGTGCTTAGCTGGATGGATAAAGCCATCGATAACTATTATCGCGTACGCATTTACGCTTTGTTGGAGCAAATCGAAGTAGAGGCTACCCCTGCGTTAGCACAAAGTTGGAAGGACTTAATGACAGAAATGTTTGGGGATTCGGAAGAGTTGAAACAGGCAGTCTACGCCGCCGGGGCCGACCAAAATGATCCTCGCATAGGCCCTAAAGCCAAAGCGTGGTTGCAACAATTTTTGAAGCGCTGATAAAATAATGTAGTGGGGCGTGGTATGCACGCCCCACTATACTCATAGCAATCTATTTTTAGGGTAGAAGACTAGTCCTAGCGCAACAGGAATACAGTAACGGCTGCGAGATCGGCGTAGGCAACACCCCCTAAAAATCAAATGCGAAGAGTATAGGTACCACAGCGTTTTAAAAACCTCCCTGTACAAAAAGTTAATTTTCATCATTCAACCGTTGGATTGCCACGCCTGTTCGCTGCGCTCACCGGCTCGCAATGACGGGTGCGTAGTCACAATATAAGTAATTTAGTCACTACTCGCGCTCTTTTCAAGAAAAAAATGTGCTCATTTTTATGCTGTGAGCGTGTTCAATTGCACGAAATTCGTCATTGCGAGAAGACCGTTTCACCGT
>VFJV01000120.1 GCA_009885895.1 Gammaproteobacteria bacterium | reverse complement strand
CCTTCTATGAAATGAATTCATTAGCACTGAACTCCGTCATTGCGAGGTCACGAGCGCTAGCGAGTGGCCGTGGCAATCCAGGGGTAAAAATACTCGATTCATAAGTGCCCAATTCTTTATAAATTCCATAGTACCATGATGCTCATTTTCATTACTGAAGATTCCTGGATTGTTACACTGCGCTCGTCTTATTCCGTGCGGCTTTATCATTCCATAAGCGCCTCTATACAGCGATTCTATTATAGAACAGTTACTCGCTTGTTCGCAATGACGGATCACGTGTCAATAAAGCCATGCTTTCCACATGATTGGTTTGTGGAAACATGTCTAGAATACCTATTTTTTCTAGTGTATACCCTAATTGACTGACCAACACACCCACATCTCTTGCCAATGTAGCCGGATTACAGGAGATATAAACAATAGCGTTTGCTTGCCAAGTTTTAAAATGTTGCTCAATGACTTCCAAGGCGCCACTGCGGGGTGGATCGATAAGGATCTTGTCAAAAGTGCTATTGAGTGGTTGCAAATGCGAGATGTTTTGCGTTAAATTCGCAGCTAGAAAGCGCGCATTGTCTCTATGATTATAAACGGCGTTGTCCGTTGCCCGCATGACCATGCCAGATTCCCCTTCTACGCCGATGATATCTAGGCAATGGCGTGCCAAGGGAATGGTAAAATTACCAATGCCACAAAATAGGTCTAAAATTCGATCTTCTTTGTTTGGAGATAACCAAGATAAAGCTTGTGATACCATTAATTCGTTGACAGCAGGATTAATTTGCGTAAATTCGGTGGGTGAAAAATAAAGGGTAGAATCTTCATTGGGTAAATGATAATGAAGCAAAAAAGGACTATTTTTAGGCCATAGTTTAATAAGGGGCAGTGTGTCATCGATTGCTGCTAAAGATAAAAACGTCATAACGTTTTCACGGGTTTCTCTATCTTGTTTAGATGGCTGTAAGTAAATTGAAAATTCTTCAGTTTGTGCAAAAGCAACTATTTTTTCTAGATCATTGACTGGCAAGGGCTGCACATGACGTAGAATAAGGGCGGTTTCATCGGCGCTAAGCGATACTTCAATTTGCGCAATGGCACTACGCACATTGAGGCTGGATATAAGGTCTGATAATAAAGGAAGTTTATCGCCCACGGCTTCTGGTAAAATAAGGCAGCGGTCTATATCGGCAACATAACGGCCATTGTGTTCATGAAAACCGATTAAGAGTTTATTTTTTTTGATAACGTCTTTTACAGATAAACGTGCTTTAGTGCGGTAATGGTAGGCCTTAGCGTGTATGGCCGGTTCTAATTGCGTAATGTCGATGTGCGCAAAATGCTTAAATTGCTCTTTTAAGGTATTTTCTTTCAACGTTAATTGTGCTTGGCTGCTTAAGTGCTGCAAGCTGCAGCCTGCGCAAATGGCGGTATGTGGGCACAGCGGTGCCACTCTATCTTGACTGATATTTTCTAATACATCTACTGCATAGCCTTCGTCAAAATTTTTATGTCGCCTAGTATAACGAAAAGAAACGGTTTCGTTGGGCAGTGCATTGTGTATAAACACTGTTTTGCCATTTAAAGTGGCAACGCCGCGGCCTTCGTGGCTTAGCTGGCGAATGGTGGCGGTTTCTAGTATTGTATTATTCATGGGATAGGCCAATGTTCAATAAATTCATTAAAATGAGGTTTGTTTTCCTGTTTTAAATAGTGTCGCAATTCATCAGAAGCAGTTTGATAGTCTTCTGCCGTGATATGCCCTCGCATTTGTTCAAAGCGCAAATAAACCAAGTAGGTGTTTAATACATCGGTTTCGCAATAATGGCGTATAGCGCTCAATTGGCCTTCTTGATATGCTGACCATACTTGATCTCCGGCCATGCCCATTTTGCCGGGGTAACCCAATAAAGTGGCGATGCGATCCAAAGGCGCATAGGCTTTGTTTTGATAAGCCGCTAATACGTCCATTAGATCCAAGTGTCGTTGATGAAAACGACTCAAATAATTATTCCAGCGAAATTGACTGTCGTTATCGCCCGTTTCCCAATAGCGCGGTGCGGTAATACCGTGCAATAAGGCGCGATAATGCAATACGGGCAGATCAAAGCCGCTGCCATTCCAACTGACCAAGGTAGGGGAAAAACGTTCAATACCATCAAAAAAACGCGTGATCAATTCTTTTTCATCCGCCTCTTCTTGCCCTAAAGACCAGACCTTAATGCCTTTTTGGGTTTTTAGTACCCCAGAGATAGCAATAATTTTTTGCAAGTAGTGGGCCACAAAGTCGCGGCCATTTTGTTCGCGCGCGCCTAAAAACAAGGCATTGGCCGCATCGCTATCGTTCCACTCCGGGCTATCGTGCAAGCGCCTTGAGGCATTGCAGTCGGGAATTGTTTCAATATCGAACACAAAAATGTTCATGGTAGCTATTTCTCTCTTTTTAAGAAAAGTCTATACTCATAGTGCTTTAAAGCTTGCGGCCTGGGCTAAAACTAAACCAACATGAGTATATTGCGTATATTTTATTCTTTTTCTAAAATGTAACGGCAGAGTGCATTCTAGCAAAATAGACCTTCACTTAGCTACTATGCGTCGCTAGAGTGGCGGCCTTTAGTTAGGCAATTAGAAAGAGAAGATTTAGTAAAAAGAGTTAAGGCGGTTTTTATGGAAAGCCGTTATGATGTGGCTACACTTTCTCGAACTATTGTAACTTCTCTGTCCGGGAAAGTGTAGCCACATCAGTTTTAGGGTGGGTTTATTGCTTAGGACGGAGCCTGTTTTTTTGAACAAGGCTATTATTTGAACATGG
>VFJV01000039.1 GCA_009885895.1 Gammaproteobacteria bacterium | reverse complement strand
TGGCGGATAAAAGCAAAGTCATTGATGTCGCCAAAGCATTGGCTGCCGAAGGCTATCAAATGCTTGAATTGTGCGGCGGCTTTGGCCCAGAATGGGCGTATAAAGTGACGGAAGCCTTAGAAGGCAAAGTGCCCGTAGGGGGGGTCTCTTACGGACCGCAGTTTAGGCAAGCCCTAGCCGATTTAATGCGTTAAAAAAACAAAGAGGAGAAAATTCTATGTCAAATTTATTCACGCCACTCCAGGTTGGCGACTTAACTTTACCCAATCGGATGTTGATGGCACCGCTGACGCGATCTAGAGCGGGAGAAAGTCGTGTGCCTAATGCCATGATGGCGCAATATTACAGCGATCGCGCGAGTGCTGGTTTAATCATCAGCGAGGCCACTTCTATTTCCCCTATGGGGGTGGGATATGCTGATACGCCAGGCATTTGGTCTCACGCACAAATTGAAGGTTGGAAGCAAGTAACCAATGCGGTGCATCAAAAAAATGGACATATCTTTTTGCAGTTATGGCATGTAGGTAGAATTTCGCATCCCCTGTTTCTAAATGGCGAGTTGCCTGTAGCACCCAGCGCCGTCGCGCCTAAAGGACACGTTAGTTTGGTACGGCCGAAAACCGATTTTGTAACACCGCGGGCATTGTCTACGGAAGAAATACCGGGCATTATAGAAAGCTATAGGCAAGCAGCAGAAAATGCAAAAGAGGCAGGATTCGATGGTGTAGAAGTGCATGCGGCGAATGGTTATCTTATCGATCAGTTTTTACAAGATAGCACCAATCACCGTACGGATCGTTACGGTGGAAGCTTAGAAAACCGCACACGCTTTTTGTTAGAAGTCGTAGATGCCGCTATTTCCGTGTGGGGAGCTGGACGAGTTGGCGTGCATTTGGCACCACGTTGCGATTCACACGACATGGGCGATTCAAATCCTTTAGCTACTTTTTCGTATGTGGCCAAAGCATTGAGGGAACGTAAAATCGCTTTTATATTAGCACGTGAACGCCAAGGGGAAGGGTACATAGGTGACCAACTGAAGAAAGTATTTGGCGGTGTTTATATTGCCAATCAAGAATTAACGCAAGAAATGGCAGAGCAGTTATTACAAGCAGGAAAAGCCGATGCGGTTGCCTTTGGTAAGTTATTCATTGCTAACCCTGATTTGCCGGAGCGATTTGCCTTAAAAACACCGTTGAATGTTCCTGATGCAGAAACCTTTTATGCGAATGGAAATCACGGTTATAATGATTATCCGCGGTATAAGGCGGTAGAGCATAGATCGACAGTTGTTACTCGATAATACTTATTATCCTGTGTTCCCGTCATTGCGAGCTTGCGAAGCAACCCATGAAAATATTGAGTAATGAAAAAAAATATTGTTTTCAATCAGATTAATAAAGCAATGAGGTGCTTATGGAACTAAGGTTTTTACTCCTGGATTGCTTCGCTACGCTCGCAATGACGGGACTTGAGCCCTTATTTTAGTATCATTAGTTTATCCTTTTAGGAGATCTAATTCATGAAAAAGAAATTCACTTTAGAAGAAATTATCGATTTGACTGAAACTTGGCTAATTCAAGGAGATTTAAACACCGATATGTTGGCAGATAACTTTCAATTTATTTCGCCATTTTGGAGCAGCAATACTCGCCAAGCATTTATAGATAAATTTAAACATTCAACAGTGTATCAAGAAACTGCTTTAAAGAATATTTTAAAATTTGACCCGTTGATAAAATTTAAATCTTTAGACGGCACTTCTTTTTCGATTATTTTACAGTATTACACCAAAAATGGCAGTAGTGTGTATGAAGCTGTTTTAGGCAAAGTTTCTAATGGCCTCTTGTATGAGTTACGCAGTATTTACGATTTAGAAGCAACTAGAAAAGCACACAATTTATGAGGAAAGCAAAAGAGTAGTTAACTTTTTTAGAAGGCGTTCGCTCTCGAGCTTAGCCTATTTTTATGCGCAAAGGTTGCTCCAAAATCAGGATAGCGGGTTTTGAGCAAAGATAAGACTTGCTCTTTTTACTCAAAACCGGACATTAGCGTTTGGGTCTAACCGCTTTTTTCTTATTGTTGACAAGACCATCCAAACTGGCGTACCATAAAAACAGTATTTTGTAATGTAGATCCAAAGAAATGACAGTTTTAGTCCATTTGCCAAAGTTAAGTATTAAGAACAGCCGCCTATCGTTACTGGCTGCTTTCTTTTATTTTAGCCCCAAGCTGGGTGGCAGATAGAGTTTAACGCTCTAAGCTCCCGGCGCTAGTCTCCTGGGGGTCTTACCTAAAATTCCCTTCAGAAGAGAGCCGCGTAGGAAGCTTAGTTTAACTACGATGGGGTATTTTTAAATGATTCAAAGCAGCGCTCGCTTATTAGTACAAAAAACAGCTCGTTTATCGGGGCTAGCCACGCCCCCCAGCTCCAAATCACACAGCATTCGTGCCTTAATATTAGCCTTACTGGCTAAAGGTGAATCACTATTGACCAATCCACTGGATTGCAGCGATATGACGGATGCAATGCGGATCTGTACTCAGTTAGGCGCAAACTTGAATGTAGAGGGAGATAGAGTGTGTGTTAATAGTCCCGGTCTGCCATTCCAAGAAACAATACAGATAATCAATAGCGGTAATTCGGGTATTAGTACGCACTTTATAATGCCGCTTTTGGGGTTACGAAAAGAGGTGGAAAAACCAATCATTCTAGATTGCGGCGAGCAAATGCGTGCTAGACCCATAGCCCCTTTGGTGAATGCTTTGCGCGCTTTAGGTCTACGTATCAACTATTTGGATAAAAAAGGGCAATTGCCTATTTCTGTTTGTGGGGCATTAAGTGGTGGTGTTACTGAGGTAGACGGTATTACCTCGCAATATTTATCGGCTTTATTGGTCTCCTTGCCTTGTGCACCCTTGGACAGTGAGATTACGGTTAGAGATCTGCACGAACGCCCTTATGTGGAAATGACCTTAGATTGGTTAAAAAGGCTGGGTATTCGTTATCAGCATATGGCCATAGACAATCGCGATATGTATCATATTCCTGGCCGGCAAAGCTATTGCGCGTTCAAAGCGACTATTGCGGGCGATTTTTCCTCTGCTTCTTATCTCATTGCCGCCGCCGTGCTCGGCAACGGGCGTGTAGAATTACGCGGCTTAGATATGCAGGATCCGCAAGGAGATAAAAGACTAGTGTATCTATTACAAGAAATGGGTGCTGCTATTGAAGTAAATACTCAAGGTCTAATCATTGAAGGTGGTAGGCCGTTAAAGGGGTTAAAAATCGATGCAGATGATATTCCTGATCTGTTACCGGCTCTGGCAGTGATTGGTACCTATGCCAGCGGTAAAACTGAAATTACCAATGTGCGTCAAGCGCGCATTAAAGAAACCGATCGCATTCATTCTATGAGTGAGGGTTTAAGCCGTATGGGCGCCAAAGTTGCAGTCTATGAAGATGGCCTGACCGTCTACCCCAGTGCATTACAAGCTGCTACCGTAAAAGGGTACAACGACCACCGCACGGTTATGGCTTTGGCCGTTGCAGGATTGCGAGCAGAAGGACAAACAGAAATAGACGATGCCCATGCCGTCAATAAAACATTTCCCAACTTTGTATCAGTGATGCAATCATTGGGTGCGCATATGGAAGCGTTACCATGATTATATTCATAGGGTTTAAAAATGTAGGAAAAAGCAGCATAGGGCTAGAATTGGCGCGTCAAATACGCTGTTCTTTTATCGATTTGGATGAAGCGATTGAAGATGGGTATGCAACCGAACACGATAAAAAACTAAGCTGTCGCGAGATTACGCGTACTCATGGCGAAGCTTATTTTAGATCGCTAGAAAAAAAAGTATTTGCACAAATTTCATTAGAAAAGCCAGCTGTACTGTCGCTGGGTGGGGGTGCAGTCATGGATGCAGACAATCAAGCTTTGCTAAAAGGTCATACGGTGATCCACATCACTGCGCCTTGTGAACTTGTCTTTGAGCGTATCCTGTCGCAAGGAGTACCGTCGTTTTTCCCAGCTAATGAATCACCACGTACCCATTTTGATCGTTTGTGGCAGGAACGCAACCCTGTTTATAATCAGCTGGCTAGTTTTAGCATCGATAATGATGC
>VFJV01000049.1 GCA_009885895.1 Gammaproteobacteria bacterium | reverse complement strand
TGGGGTAGGTTGCCATCAATACCATGGCTTCCATAAGGTCTATTTTTTCTTGGTCTACAGCCGCATCTAAACGTTCTAGAAAGGTAATGGCGGTGTAAGTGGGTAAAGACAGATCTTCTATTAAGTCTATGTCTAGGGTCATAGGTTATCTCCGTAAGTTAGGTTAAACTAAATATCCGCAAGGTACAGGGTAATAGTATACGGTTTTAAAGCAGTTAAAACTTATTGATAAATAAGACTATCTCGTAAGAATAAAAGCCCAGGCAAATAATGAGCACGATCTATCTTAAGGATTTCTCTTCGTTATTTACTAGGGAAAAACTGATGTGTCTAGGGGGGTTGCGTTAAATGGCCAATCCCATATAATATGCCTCATGGAATACAGGAATGGACTTTAAATGAATACAAACACATTACAGCAACCCACACATGAAATAAGTTCAACGCATCAATCTATCATTGATCAAACTGTCACCTATGTAAAAAAAATGCTAGAACACGATCAAACAGGACATGATTGGTGGCATATTCATCGGGTATGGCAGACCGCCCTCTACATCGCAAAGAAAGAAAAAGGCGATTCATTAGTTGTACAACTCGCAGCTTTACTTCATGATATTGCCGATTGGAAGTTTAATGATGGTGATGATAAAGCAAGCGCACGAGTAGCTCAGGAATGGTTGGCAAGCATGGGTCTGGAAAAAGAAAGCATTACCCATATTTGCGATATTATTAATGCGGTTACCTTCAAAGGTGCAGGTGTTGAAAGTCAGATCAAAACCCTTGAAGGCCAAGCTGTGCAAGATGCCGATCGGCTAGATGCCTTAGGGGCTATAGGTATTGCCAGAGCCTTTACCTATGGTGGTTATAAAGGTATGCCTATGTATGATCCCGCCTTAGAACCAAAATTTCACGCATCCTTTGAAGAATACAAGAAGCACAAAGGCACGACAATTAATCATTTTTATGAAAAACTACTACTGCTCAAAGAGTTAATGAATACATCAACAGGGAAAAGACTAGCTGAAGATCGCCACCAATTTATAGAAAGCTATCTAAACCAATTTTTCTTGGAATGGAATATAGTAAATGAGAATACATAAAACCATGCTGCATTTAAACCATTTTTGGAGCTAATTTCTTGACGGCTATGGATGAGGCTAAAATTACAAAGAAAAAAAGGGCTTACTCAAATTTTAGCAGTTGGTCAATTTGCTTTGTAGCCTCACTGTTTTTCTTTTATGAAATAGTTCAATTAACTGTTTTCAACACAATTAGTGGCGATCTTACACGGACTTTTTCACTATCGACATTGCAGTTAAGCCGCTTATCAGCTTGTTACCTTTATGCCTGCGCTGCATTCCTTCTACCAGCAGGATTATTATTAGACCGCTTTTCAACTAAAAAGCTATTAGCTATAGCCTGTGGGCTTTGCGCTATAGGAACAGGGCTCATTCCCACTGCATCTACTGTAGAGGTGGCAACACTAGGGCGTATATTAACAGGCATAGGAAACACGATTGCTTTTTTAGGCTGCATGCGACTTGCCACTAGATGGTTTCCTGCCAACAAAATTGCTTTGGCCATGAGCCTTAGTGTAACCATTGGCATGTCAGGTGGCATATTTTCACAAACCCCTTTTGCATTACTCGTTAAGATAACCGGTTGGCAGCAAGCCATGTTTATTAACGCTGCTATAGGGGGGATCATTACACTATTGATTATCTTTATTGTAAAAGATACGCCTGCCAGCCATACACCCCAAAATTCACATATCAACAGGATCATTCCAACTGGTTTCTTTGAAAGCTTAAAAAAAGCCAGCTCTAAATCGCAGAATTGGTTATGTGGACTATATACAGGCCTATTAAATTTACCTGTCATGATGATAGGTGCGTTATGGGGTAATTTATATTTAACACAGGGCCGAGGTTTTTCAGCTATGCAAGCAGGAAATATTACAAGCTTAATCTTCCTTGGCCTCATTATAGGCGCACCGCTAATGGGTTGGATCTCCGATAAGATCAACAGCAGACGCAAACCTATGTTAATCAGTTCATGCGCTATCTTTTTAGTTATACTGGCTATTATCTATCTGTCTTTACCAACCGCAGCACTCAGTGTTTTATTCTTCTTGTTCGGGGTCTTAAGTGGTTCCCAAGTGTTAAGCTACCCTATAGTATCTAAAAGCAACCCGCCTCATTTAGAAAGTACAAGCTTAGCCTTAGTAGCCATCATCGTTAATATGGGTGGTGCAGTCTCTCAGCTCCTATTCGGTTGGTTAGTTAACTTAAAGTGGGATGGCTTAATGGAAAATGGTATACCTATCCATACTTTAAGTGCATATCAATTCGCATTGATCATGCTGCCGCTCGCTTTTTTGATAAGTTTGCTAGCAGCAGCACTTATTCACGATGCCTACCCTAGAAGTTCCTCTGAGATAGATTATGCTTCGACCACAGGAATTGCTTCATAGCTGTCTAATTTTTTGTTAATATGCTCCGTTAATCAACTTAATGCGGTGTGTTTATCATCTAGTTGCACTTCATCTCGCGGGTTCATAAAGAATGCATTAGAGTAGCGCGATTGATGGGCCTCTTCACCCTCTGGATTAACCACTCTGTGTGTAGTGGCCTTATAAAAGCCCCTAGTACACATTTCCAGCATATCTCCTATATTAATAACCAGATTATCCGTATCGGGCGACACAGAATACCAATTCCCGGCTAAATCTTTCAGCTGTAAACCAAAACCAATGAGGGGCATGATTGCGCTCACGAGTGTTAAGTCTTCATGTTCAATAGCACGTATAGCTCCCTCCTGGGCTCTTTCCGCTAGATTAAGCCCATCATCCTTTTCAATAGGTGGGTAATGAAGGATCCGCAATACCGCACGGGGCGTTTCTTTGACCATTTCAGCTAAAGGCATAGAAAGTTTAGATCTAATGTCATTCGGTAGATGTTGTTCGGCTTGCTGCAGCAATGTAGTGCAAACTGAAACAAGCTCTCTATAAAGCTCAGATGTTTTTTCTTTTAAATAAGAAGGACACTTTCCCCACGAGTAATAATAAAAAAATTCTTTTAAATCTCGCCCTTTTCCACGCCGTGCTTTTTCAATACCAAATGGAAAATAACCATCCAATCTTTTTTGCCATACTGAAAGTTATATTTCTCTTCAGAGCGAAAAAAGCCTTTCCATTCTTCATGACTTTCTTTAATAAGATTTCGATTAATAGGGTGATTTGTCAGTAGTGCAAAACCAACCTCTCTAAATGAACGAGCAAGCGACGCCGAAGCATCCCTTGCCATAAAGTTTACCGGATAAACTTGCATAGCAGCACATCCTATTTATTAAATTAATCATTAACTCTTTATTTTGGGCCGCGCCAAGCAAATAAGTAACATATCATACACTAGTATGATACCAACATTCATATTCTGCAATATTTTTTTTCGCCCGCTTTTTTTCTTGGGTTTTCATGTGGCTTTTCGGAAAGTACTTCTTTCGGGCAATGTTAACTACCGATTAGGCATTATCCTTAAACAACAACGGAAAAATGATCCTTTACTGGCAAATTGCCTCCCGGCGCTTTCTCCAGGCATGTATAAAAGATTAGGATCTTCTAATGGCAATAGATCACTAGACTCAATCCCTCTATAAGTGTGCATCTCACTATGGAAATAATCAAATTTAACTCGACTTAACACTTCCAGAGGCATTCTAACACCAAAATTAAAGCTATTTTCAGCTGTTTCTTCGATGAAATATTCCATAAGCGCCTTGAGATTACGCATATCGTCGATAGCGCTAGAGAAAGTTTTTATTTTTGGAATAGAGTCTAACAAGGTTGGATTTTGAAAAGAATAATAAACCGGCAGAGGCTCTTTAAATGTACGTCCAAAATGGATTGGTGCCAATAATGTAGGGATGTAATTTTTAAGGCCATACTTATTGGTATAAACATCCATCAAAAATTGTGTGGGGCCATGCACTTCATTTTTACCCACAGCTGCAAAAGCGGGTAATATTCCCTGTGACACAAATATAATATGCCGTAGGGTTTCAATTAAATAAGGGTCAAAACGCTCACCTTTCTCTTTAAGCGCTTCAGAAAAATATTTCCAACTAACTTCAAATACTAACTTAGAACGTGCGTATTCCGTATGCTGCCAACTCTTGTCACGCAAATAATTATAAAAATTTAACCAGCCTATATTGCGTTTTTGGGGTTCTAACCATTTATCATTTAGAAAGAGAATTTTAACTTCCCAAGGTTCTTTTAAATGTTTAGCGAGTTCAACAAAGATTGCCGATTGATCAAAAAGATTTCTAGGCACTACTTGACGTATCCCATAACAATCTTTTAATTTTTTATGATTATCAGTATCAGTGATTTTCGGGGCCATAATCATAGAGCGAGACCCTGCAATAGCCGAATAAGGTGCAGGAGGACCAAATGTCTCCCATATGCCTAAATTAAACCCTGAAGTAAAAAATGCCAATGAAAAAACTCTATCCTCTAGTTTATGATAAACCTCAATACCATGATCCGGCAGGAGTATACCCAAAGGTAAAGTGCTATAACCTAATTTCTTACGTAGCTCCGATGAAACACTAGGATCCTTAAGAGACACCGTTCTTCCATTTTCTTTAGGTAGCTGAAATCCCCCTTTATTTACATCAAGGATATGGGAACCAAAAGGATAGCTCAATTCAATAAAGGTATATTCTTTGCCTGGATCCCAATCATCCACCACTTTAGTAAATTCAGGGTCAGCTTTTGCTACTCGATCATGGACTTGCGACCAAGTATATTCTTGAATTTTAAAGTCACTCACGGTTTATCCTCCTTGGTTTGCTGGTACACTTCTATGAGGAAGTAGCTCTATCTCAATCTGTATAAAAATTGCCTTTAGTGATCACGACTATACCTGATAAAAGATTATTTTGCCAGTTTTACTAGGCAAAAAGGCACAGCGAAAAGGCTTGGAAAAAAAGGGGTTAAAAAGTGAACAGATGCTTGGTAAGAAGCAATCTTTTTTGATACTCTATGGTATTAATTCCCAGTGTAGAATGCCTCTTCTTCTAATATTGGGTTCATTATGAAGGGCTTGGCTAAACTTGTTACTTTTCTATGCTCGCAATGAATACTATGAATCACCCCTTCACTGCCTATAGCTTCTATATTTTGCTCATTTAATGTTTGCAGCAGATCTAAGACAACGGCATCTCGATTCATAACAAAAGTTGATGCAAAACATCGCCAAAACTTCCAGCCTGCCCGCTCCAATATACGCTGACGATTCATATCATTTTCCCATCTTGAAGCATCGTGGTACCGATCTCCATCACACTCAATAGCTAATCGTGCATCATTATGGCCTTCAACCACCATATCAATACGAAAATTACCTACTTTTACCTGGGGAATGACTCGATAACCACGCTCCACTAATAAATCGTACATCTCTTGTTCAAAAGGGGATTCACAAAGGTCACGCAAATTTTTAGTTCTCTCTTCATCTTGCATAAATGGGGAACTAAAATGCTTAATTAAAGATTGCCGCAATCGATCTTTTGCACTGAGATCCTCTAATTCAACACTCCTAACCAAGTACATTCGATCACGGGCTCTTGATGCTGCAACATTAAACCTTTGGGCAGATGATTCACGGGACTCAGCTTTGTTATTATCTTTAGTCACGACCATAGACAAAAACATAATATCTCGTTCCTTACCTTGAAATGTAAGTGCATCTCCACAAGTAATCTGGTGCTGTATGCTTTTCTCTTCAGGTATTTCTCTGAGCATTTCCCATATCTTCTTTGCTTGTTCATTTCCTAATAATGAAACGACGCCTATTGTCTTATTTACCATCTGAGGATCAGCGCAAATTTTTTTAATTTCTTCAACAATGAATATAGCTTCACACATATTAATTTTATTGTTTCTGGAACCATCTTCAACCAGCACATCAATTAACGGTGGATCAAGACGCTCTGATCTCTTTGGCAAGCGCAGTGGTTTAAGCTCATGATTATAAAATTCACGCTTTGAATACTCAATGATAGGAGCTACTGATCGAAAATGCTCTCGCAGCATAATTTGCGAGTCTGAAAAAACTATTTTACATAAATCATAGATTGATCGCTCTGGTGAAATGGCTTGCCTATAAAGATCAACTTGATTAGTAAGAAACTGGCGCATTAGGGCTTTAATTTTTTCTTCTTCAATGCCTATACCTTCGGGTGAAACTTGTTTATCATCACCCACAATTAATAACTTATTGGCTCGCAATATTGCCGGAAGCGCGCTTAGATCCGATTGTGAAGCTTCATCAATAATAACCAGATCGAAACCACCAAATTCTACAGGCAAAGATTCTGAAACTCGATCATGCGACATAATCCAACATGGAATTGTTCCACTAATTAAAGCCGCCGAGTTCTTTGCATCCTGACGATAGCGCGCAGCACGTTTCCCTGTACCTTTTCCAATTTTAGCAATGGCCGAACAAAACGCTTGCAAAGCAGCTCTTATATTAGGTGTTGCATTATTAGACAACTTCAACCATGTTCGCTTAGCAATTATACCTTGGTATGTACTAGCCATCTGTTTTTCAATAGCATAACGTTCAATAGTCAATTTTTTAAATTCTTCAAACTGACTACCCGCTTTCAAATAATTAGATAAACGGCGTAGACGCCAAATCTTTTGCCAATCACTAGGTAATAGATAATCAACAGAACTTATTAGCCCCTCACTTCGCAGTTTTTTAGCCCAATTGATACCACCAGACTGATCAATCAAATCTGATACAGCTATCAGATCATCTAAATATGGCCGCAAATTAGAAACACGCTGCAATTCATCGATTAGGCTAGCCCACTGCGTTTTAATTACTTGTTCACTAACCGTAGAATTACCTACGGTATCACTCACAAAAGTTTTGATAGACTCTGAAATACGACCGGTATATCTTGCCAAACCATTAAGCACAGCTTCTTTTTTAAATAAATATTCTTCTGACTGATGGTAATCAATATTATTTTCCAAGAAATTAATCAGTTCATTTATGCTAGTCTCACTTTCAAAAAAATCATTTGCTTTAGGCACATGCCCTAATAACATTATTAAGCTTTCTTTAAAGTCACCTTGACGCTGTAGCTTACTCTTAACAAGAAAATATAGAGGAATCTCTTTTCTTGCTTGCCTCAGAGAGCTAGAAACCCCAGCATCTAACCTTGAAAAAATAGACATTTCATCAACTATTTTATTCCATCTTAATACAAGCTCTGATTTCTTTAGATAAAGAAGAGCATGGCGGTGGATATGATTCCATTCTTCTATGCTTTTTGCAGGCCTATTTAATATGCATATTGCATTTATTTTACTTACTAGCGTCCTTTTTGTCACTTTTTCGCTAAAACCGAAAGCTCGCTTCCCTTGAGCTCTATTGCAGATTGCCTGTATAACATCATCCGTTAAAAGCAAATCATCTGGTAATGCGACAGGCCTTGTTAAAAAGCTGTTTTCCTCTAAATACACATTATCTATTTCGATAAACAATGCCTCTATAGTTTCAGAAATTCCCATAGAATTATGTGCTTTTAAAACGTCTTCTAGAATCAAGCACCACGATTCATTTTGGCTGCTTAATTGAGCTCTTATTGTCTGGAATTCATATAAAATATTGATAAGCGCTTTAATAGTGTTAATGTTTTCTGATAAGTTACTTATATTAAGGATATTTTTTGACTGCACCAGTTCTTTCAAGACCTTATTTTTTATGATTTCCTGGTGAATACTCAAGATTTGATTTATTTCGGGAAGTTGATCCGCATTAGGAATGTTTTTATCAAAATAGTCTATGTCATTTTGCAGATGAGTTCTAGCCTGTCGCAAGCAAATAATATCCGTGTTATCAAAAAGCAGTTTATTATCATTTGTAATTAAAATGTTATCATCAAACCAATCAAACTCTCCTTGTGCAGCGGCAATGCTTCGTGCAGCGTCTTCTGGCAGTATTGTCTCGCCATCTACGTGAATAGGGTCAATATTATTTTTGGCCCAATTACAAATCGAACGATCTAGAGAAGCCAAGCGAGCATGCAACTGATCAACATACTGCTCTAAACTTTGAATCTCTCGTTCTAGAATATAAGGACTGGTCACGTGTAACTCTTGAACAATTTTTGATACGGCAAATTCAAACTGTTTCATCCCATTTTGCTCATTAGTTAAAAGCGCGATAGCTAACGATTGAATTGATTCTGGCAACTTCTCTTTCAACACAAACAGTGCTGGTTCTTTCATTGATGTAACAAGAACACGTTTGCCATTAGCCATGTAGTGAGCAATAATGTTCGCAATAGTATGAGTTTTTCCTGTTCCTGGGGGCCCTTGAACAACGACCCCTTTAAAATATTCTAATTTTTTAACGATCTCAACTTGCTCATCATTAAATGGTAGTGGAAAAAACAATTCCTGCATCACTGCACCGCTGCTTAGGTCCCCATATCCATTGCTTGATAATCCACGAAAATTTGGAAATTCTGCTTGGCGATGTTCTGTTAATGGTTCACTAATGAATTCTTTGATAACACTAGATGTCGTACACGTAGCACTATCGTTATTAAGTTGTTTTTTGAAATTTTCTAAGTCTTGTATAAATAGACTCTTGCTGCGAGGTCTAGCGAATAAAATCCATGTGTCAGTTATCCTGAGATCATCACTTACAGGAGGAATAGAGCGTTCATTTTCTATTGTATACTCTGGCCAATAAACACCCTTAGGATCTAAATGCATGACAGCAAGGCGCAAATATGGCTCGTATGACGTGCGATCAAATGGTGAGAAAGCTACTTGTTGATTTTCAAGTATATCATCATATGCTTTTTTTAGATCCGTTACACCCAAACTCTCTATATCAGTAAAAGCATCTAATTCAGCCATTGTCCCTACAGCGCGTTTAGGCCTAATTTCAATTGACATATCTTCCTTTAACACAATTTCAAGTTGTTGGGTTAACAATGGATATCTAATCGTTCCGTTATTGATCTTCCATAGACCTATTCCCTGTCCCCAAACTAGCTCAATTTGAGCATCTGTGATTGCACCTTCAAGTTGCTGTTTCAAAGTAAAAAGCTCGCCATAGAGTTTGATTGTACGACGCCTCAATTTTTCTTCTGTAGCCCATACTTTCCACTGATGTTCTACATATTCTTCAAAATATTTTTGTATGCTATCCTGATCTTTACAGTCTGATAAAAATATTCTTTCTTCTGCTGACTTTTTAATAATGTCATGGTTATCAGGGCTATCACTAATGACAAATGTCTTGAGCACTGGCTCTTTAGCCGGATTTCTTGAAACATCTAACCAAGCATTCAGATATTCATGTACTGGGCTTGGAGGATGTGTTTCCTGTAGTCTTTTAATGGATAGCCATACTTCTTCTTGTTCACTTTCCATATCCACACGAATACCAGGCAAACCGATCAATTCATGTTCAAATTTATTAAAAAGTTTGTGTCGCTCGACTTCACTGACTAGATGAGATTTTAAACGCGCAGTATGTTGAGCAAACTCAATCAGGGATAGAAGACGATCCGCGTGCAAGTTTCTGGCTAAAAGGGCACTGTCTAACTCTTGACTATCTTTTATACTAGGATTTTTATGCATCAAAATTTCTCAAATTTACTTCTATTCCCGTCCCTGGTGCACTATTTTGATTGCACCGACATCGACGCCATTCTATACGACTAGGGCAAAAACTGCTACACTATCCCCCTATAAAACCCATATTAACCAGTATAAGAATGCTTTTATTCTGGGGGCACATTTGGGGGCATCGCCTTTAAATGACAAACAGAATATCATTATTTTTCAATGAGTTATAAAATTATTTCAGTAGCCGCTCTGACCATATAAATCAATGACTTACAGCAAGATTGAGAGTGAAGAAAAAACCCGATAAACTTACCCCTGACGTATACTAAAAAGCGATCGCTATGAGACTAAAATGAAAATTTTTAACACAATAATTGAAAAATGTAAGTTTATACTTGGTGATCTAATACGGTGCTGTAGCATTGCCCAAAACGCGTACAAAAAATCTTTAGCCGAAAAGAGCACTAAAATTAGTCAGCCTATATCGGTTTCGATGTGTATCAGTAACACCGATTGGAAAGAAACTAAAAAACAAAAAACTCAAATGCTAAAAGGCTCATTTGTACCCGCCCAATCTATTGAAGAGGTAATACAGAAAGCTCAAAAAGCCACAAATGAATAGGGGTTTTTTGCAATGCGGCAATAAAAGCTGTGACACTTTTTTGAACACTTCTTTGTGCCGCACTGCAAAAAACCCCTATTCATTTAAATAGACAACAACAAATTGATTTGAAGTTCAAAAATATTCCGCAACAAAGCCTGCAAACCTTTATCAATGACCAGATAAAGAAAACAAATGGCTCATGGACACGACTTCTTAACCAAGTATATTCTAGCTCAATTGATTACTTCCAAACGTCAGTTGTGCAAGAGTTTCTGGATAAAATTGATCCTGAGATTTTTGCAAAGATCGTTTACAGAATTGCTCAAAATCCAAATAAGAACAGAGCAGGGGTGTTAGATTTTGTGCTCTGAAATGAGCAAAAACTAAAAATGGTTGAAGTGAAAAAGATACGCGAACAGGTTAGAGAATCACAGAAAGCTTGGCTGAAATGGATGGTTCAAGAGAATATCCCAGTTGAGATCGTTTGTATGAAAGCTATCTGATTTTGTCTCTATTTCTGTGCAGAAGGCAATATCTTATTTTCTTGTCATTTTATCCGCAAGCAATTTCACTTGTTTATCAAAATCCGAGCCTATTTTTTGAGTCTTATTAAATTTCTCATACTCCGAAATCGCTTTTTCTTCAGCTTTTTTTCGAGATATTTTCCCATAGCCTTCCAATATCTGATATTCATTAAATGTTAAAAATTTATTAACACTATCAGCAAAACTTTCCATAGTAAATGTTGTTCTATTTTTAATTATCCGCTCAATATAATCGAAAAAGCCAGATACCGTACTCTCAAGCTCTTTAATTTCTTCTTCAGATAAATAATTTTTACCAACAAGTGCATCAGATTTTAAGACACGCCCATCTGGCGCATTTTTATACGTCATCATGCCCATTAAAGGTTTATTTGAATCAGCCTTATTATAAATGATTTCCGAGGAAGTGCACCCTGTGATTGCATAATGAAATTTATCTTGTATATGCGCGTAAAACTGCCGAGTTACTTCTGATTTTGGGTCATAATCAACGCTACATTCTGAAAAAATATCGGTAATTTGCTGATAAATCCGGCGCTCACTGGCACGAATCGATCGAATGCGTTCAAGCAGGTCACGGAAATAATCTTTACCAAAATAACGGCCATTCTTTAAACGATCATCATCCAGTATAAAGCCCTTAATAATATACTCTTTAATTAAGGTTGTAGCCCAAATACGAAATCGAGTGGCTTGTGCTGAATTTACACGATAACCCACTGAAACAATTACATCAAGATTATAGTACTTTGTTTGATATTTTTTACCATCTTTGGCAGTACTTTCCAAAATGGAAATAACTGAATTTTGCTCAAGTTCACCACTTTCAAATATATTTTTCAAATGCTTAGAAATAGCAGGAACCCCAACATGAAACAATTCGGCCATACGTTGTTGAGGCAGCCATATTGTTTCATTATTGAGCAATACTTCCACTTTAATACCACCACCAGGCGTGGAATAGAGCAGGAACTCTGTTGTTTCATCTTTTACGGTTAAGTTATTGTTACTCAAAGGTTTTCCTGTTAATTAAAATTTTTAACTCATCGCGATACCAATGGTACGCCTCGCCGCACCAAAGCGACAAGAGCATACCGCTTGTTCTAAATTAATCACTACCGCCCCATAGCACGTTTAACAACTTCAATGGGCAATTTCTTTCA
>VFJV01000134.1 GCA_009885895.1 Gammaproteobacteria bacterium | reverse complement strand
TGAAAGAAATTGCCCATTGAAGTTGTTAAACGTGCTATGGGGCGGTAGTGATTAATTTAGAACAAGCGGTATGCTCTTGTCGCTTTGGTGCGGCGAGGCGTACCATTGGCCTCATAAACCTGGCAAATGACCAAGGTACTATGTTTAACTAAACGGCTTTACGAAATGGCTCGCCGTCCTCAACCGCGTGGGTCGTGTCTTCTGGCAGGTAGGTATTGGGGGGTGAAAATGGAGTCATGGAAGTATCAGGCTATAGATGGCTTTCTTCTTTCATTCCATAAGTCTTTGCGCATATAAAATTTTCATGACAGGGCTATTTTCTCTTAACCAATCATGCCATTTTCCTGGAATAGAAACACTAATATCTTTATCTATTATTGCCACAGCATGAGTAAGTTCAATTGTTTTCACTAAATGTTCTAGATCTTCTTTTCCCTGGTGGCCTACGGCGTGCAGATCTATCACGGCATATTGTATCTGTTTTATTTTGTCACCAATTTCAGGCAATATCATTGTTTCCGCGCCTTCTAAATCCATTTTTAAAAAGTAAATGTCTTCTGTTATATGTTCAGAAAGTTTTGTGGTACTTACGGTTATTTCCTCAGTGTTGGCTCGCATACCCCAGTTAGCAATAATTGAATTACCCCGTGTATCTGCAGAAATCCCATTTAGCTCACCAAAAAGTTTTGTCACCCCGACCTTATCAGAGAGAGCCTTGTTTATCAAAGTAATGTCTTTTAATTTGTTTTTTTGCACATTCTTTTTTAAAATTTCAAAGGTATATGGATTTGGCTCAAAACAAATAACTTTAGCATTTGGGCACAACATTTTTATGTATAGAGTTGACATACCTATGTGCGCGCCAGCATCAATAATTGTAACTTTTTCAGTCGTTGGCTTTAATTTGTATAGGTGCCGAACGAAAAATTCATCATGATTCCTAGAAAATTCACTTTCTTTTCGGTGATAAATAGTATATTCACCTACTTTGCTCTCATTCAATGCAATAAGCATTATATTTCAACCATCCCTATTACTTTATTTTATAGAGAATGATTGTCACACATTTCCAAGGTTAGGGTCAAATTTAAGGTAACTGGGCGGCTAGAGTTCGGGATTAATTTTCAGAAGCTCTTATCGCTTTATAGATTTGTTCAAGCCCACATGTCTTAGCTTTGTCGATCATTTCAGATCTGGTTGAACATTTTAGCTTAAGTTTGATATGCTCTATATGAACTTCTACGGTTCTAGACGACATCATTCTTTTTCGGGCAATTCCCTTTGCTGAAAGGCCATCAAATAAATCTGAAAGGCATTCTGCCTCACGCCTGGATAGATATGTGTTTTTTATATTCCCAGACAGATAATAACGTTTTATTTTTAGTGATTCTGTTGGGGATATTTGCTCTGATATAGATTCCACATAGGCCCTAATAGGGGAGGCACTCTTTAAGTTTTGATTTTCCCAGGTTAAAGAGCGTCCTTCAATTTTAAATCGATGCTTCTCAGCTTCAAGGATTAAGGGCTGTGCTTTTTCTATGAAGTAGAGTAAAAACACATTAAGGACATGAAAGTTGTTTATGTAAAAAACATTAATTTCTTCGTTGTCAGAAGATGTTCCATAATAAGCGAAATCAACATAGCCATCATGTTTAAGAATCAAGGTTACACCATGACAGATATCAAAAACTTTGCTTGCAGCCTGCATAAGTGGATCTTCTTTAATAGAAGGTATCATATCCCATATTAAATATGGTTGTAACAGGATATTCAATTCTCTCTTCAAAGATTATTTTGTGTGATAAATCTTGAGAAAATAAAAAATGCATCCATTCGTAATGGTTAGAGAGGCATATTCTTGTGCCGTCATCGAAAACCCGAACGAAATTAAAATAAGTTAAACCACTAACGGAAAAAAAATTATCGCAAATGCTTTGAACTTTGCTGCAGGCCTCTTTAGAAATGTCAGCTATTTTTTTCATCATAGGATCTCCGTATATATAGGCATCTAATATTAGCCATGAAAACAATCTCAAACTATAAACAAAGGCAGACTGGAAGTCAATCGCATTGAGAAATTCGGGGAAATACGTATAATTTACGGATGTAATTGTCACCTATATACAAACCAGTGGTTTTGAACAATACTAAACATGCTTTCTTATTAAGAGAAGCTCATAGCATTAATAATCATATGGGCCATAGAGTTTAGCGATGGAGATATCCCAGTCACATACAAGGAGATTGCTATATGAACATAGACTTATTAGAAGATCTATCTTTACCCACTTACACCGCCATTCCCTTTCTAGAACGTTTAGAGGGGGCGGCACACCAAGAAAAAATAGACCTTATGGAAGCCATGCTATTGATGGCAACCTACCCCAGGAAAGTAACCTCTGAAATCATTAAACGCTGTGTGGGTGAGGATACGCTTGCGTATCTTTTCTTACATTTAAGAAACCAGGATCTGCGTGACTAAACAGAATTTTTAACGGCACACTTAAGGTGCTATTTTTTACCACAGAAAAGGAGATAATACTATGCTTATATTAACCAGACGAGTCGGGGAGACCATCATGATTGGCGATAACATTACCGTAACGGTTCTAGGGGTTCAAGGTAACCAAGTCAGGATAGGCGTTAATGCGCCCAATGATGTGTCCGTTCATCGCGAAGAGATCTACAGAAGGATTGAAGCAGAAAAAGCAGGCTTAGTACCTACTGACGAAGAAAGGCCCGATTAAGCCTGGATAAAGGTGTATAGCAAGCCTGGCTTTTAGGCCGAGCTTGCTCTGTATTTTATTTGCATTCCTAAGTTTAGTGCCATCTTAAGCCAAGAGTGGGTTTAATTTTAAAGACGACATAGATTTAATCGCTTAGCTCAAATTCTCATAAAGATAACTGGGTGCTAAATCAGCCCCATTGGCCCAGCAGATTGTGCCAATATCGGGATTAACGGTTAGCGCGTTAAAAAAAATTTTATCTTTTAATGACGCAAACACACCGACAAAGGGAACCAATTTGGCAATATCCAGTTCGCCCGCTTTGCCATCGGAAAATTGTAGATACAGACGATAATCGCCTAGAACTTTTACTGTAACAACGTCAGCATCATAGGTACACATACTATTTACTCCAGTGGGGCGATCGGGTGTAAGTCATGAAACTCTTTCGCCAAATTCCAATTTTCTAGCAGAAGAATAAAAATAGGATGCAAGTATAAAATTTTTTAATTGACACTGTAAATTTGGTTGAAAAATATGCAAATGAATAAAGAATAGACAATCTCTATTTACTCATCAATAACTTTAAAATCCTTTTGAGCATTCTACTGCGTATAAAGGGCATTGGGGGTGCTTTTTTAGTGGCATCTTGTATGTTAGCGTTAATGATTGATTTTAGAGTGAGTTTGGTTAGGCTAATCTTCCCAGTCTTTGGGCTTATAGTTAGGCGTAGTTTTGGAAATTTAATTGCCATTTTTTCCTCCAAATTGCCAGGAACCGTTCTGTCTGTTCTGGTGGGATAGGGTGTCTAATATCTCAAAATCCGTAGCACCCGCGTAGCACCGGGTTTTTAGGCAACCTCTGGTATCATCGTAAGTCATTGATTTATATGGCTCCCCGAACAGGACTCGAACCTGTGACCCAGTGATTAACAGTCACTTGCTCTACCAACTGAGCTATCGGGGAACGACTAGGCGATATCGTAGTAGATTTGGCAGAAAATAGCAATAGGGATCGGATAAAGAATCAATACAAAATCCGAAATGTCTATTTCTTAATCAGGTAGCCTGGCCCATTGCGCTCTTACCTTTTCTAAAGTAACACTAAATTCCGCCAAACGGGCTTTTTCTTGTTCAACCACGGCCGCAGGGGCGCGATCTACAAATTGCGGGTTTTCTAATTTGGTGCAACATTTGGCTATTTCTTGCTCTAATTTTATTTTTTCTTTATTCAGGCGATCTTTTTCGGCCGCTATATCTATAAGGCCCGCTAAATCTATAAAACAGGTGATATCTTTTATTTCCACAGTGGCAAATTGTGGTTGCAGGGGGGCCGTGTCGGTCCAATTAAGGGTGGATAAACGTGCCAGCGGCTTTAGATTTTCCAGATAGGGATTTAATCTTGCGCGCAACGTGCTATTTTTTGTCATTAAAGATAAGGCCAATGTTTTTCCGGGTGCGATATTCATTTCGGCGCGGGTATTTCTAACGGCTACTATAATAGTTTGTACTAAGGCAAAGAGTTCTTCCGTATTCTCATCGTGTAAGTCGGCATTGTATTGCGGATAAGCGCGCAGCATTAATGAGGGCTCTGCTAATGCCAATAAGGGCTTAAAGGATTGCCATAAGGTTTCGGTTATAAAAGGAATGATGGGATGCAATAAGCGTAACAAGGTTTCAAAAGAGTATATTAAAACAGTGCGCGTTTGTGCTTTTTTATCTTCTGATACATCGCTTTGTAAAATAGTTTTAGCCCACTCCAAACCCCAATCACAACATTCATCCCAAGAAAATTCATACAATTGTTGTGCTAATAAATCGAAACGATAGCTGTCCAAATGTTCTTTAGACAGCTTAATGGTGTTTTGCAAGCGCGATAATAACCAGCGTTCACCTAGGGATAATGCTTGAATATCATAATTTTTTGCTATAGGTTTATCGACCGTGTGTAGTAAAATAAAACGTGCGGCGTTCCACAATTTATTGCAAAAATTACGATAACCGCTTAAACGCGCTAAATCAAAGCGTATATTACGGCCGGTTGAGGCTAAAGCGCAAAAGGTAAATCGCAAGGCATCGGTGCCAAAAGCGGCAATGCCATCGGGGAATTGCTCACGGGTGACGGTTGCAATGCGTTCCGCCATTTGTGGTTGCATTAAACCTACCACACGTTTTTCAATCAAGGTGTTCAAATCGATGCCATAAATTAAATCGAGCGGATCTAAGACATTCCCTTTGGTCTTAGACATTTTTTGCCCTTCGTGATCGCGTATAAGGCCGGTAATGTAGACAGTTTTAAAGGGAACCTCGTCCATGAAATGTAAACCCATCATCACCATGCGCGCTACCCAAAAAAACAGAATATCAAAGCCGGTAACAAGCACCGAAGTAGGGTAGAATGTGTTTAAATCAACGGTTTTTTCTGGCCAGCCCAAAGTAGAAAAAGGCCATAATGCTGAAGAAAACCAAGTGTCTAATACATCGTTATCTTGAGTTAGAACGACATCATCCTCAATTTTATGTTGCGCACGCACGGCAGCTTCATCTTTACCTACAAAAATATGACCTTCATTATCATACCATGCCGGGATGCGGTGCCCCCACCACAATTGACGGCTGATGCACCAATCGTGAATATTGTCTAACCACTGAAAATATGTATTTTGCCAATTTTCGGGTACAAAGCGTATTTTACCTTTTTTTACGGCGTCAACGGCGGGCTTAGCTAAGCTGGACATTGTAACAAACCATTGATCGGTTAAATAGGGTTCAATAATAACGCCAGAACGATCGCCACGCGGAATGTTTAAACGGTGAGGCTCTGTTTTGATGAGCAAACCCAAAGCTTTCAAATCGTTTAATATTTTTTCGCGGGCGAAAAAACGGTCTAAACCCCTATACGCCTCTGGGACTTCCTCATTTAAATGGGCATCCGGCGTAAAAAGGTTGATCGTGGGTAAGTTATGACGCAAGCCCATGTCGTAATCGTTAAAGTCGTGCGCGGGGGTAATTTTTACAGCACCGCTACCAAATGCCATGTCTATGCTGTCATCGGCAATAATGGGAATTTCGCGCGCACACAGAGGCAGCGTAATTTTTTTACCGATTAAATGTTGATAACGCGTGTCCTTAGGATGTACGGCAGCGGCAGTATCGCCCAATAGGGTTTCAGGACGCGTGGTGGCAACGGTTAAGACATCATCACAGCCTACAATGGGATAGCGTATATGCCACAAAAAACCGTCTTCTTCTTCACTTAAGACTTCCAAATCGGAAATGGCGGTTAATAATTTAGGATCCCAATTCACCAATCGCTTGGCGCGGTAAATTAAGCCTTGTTCATATAAAGTAGTGAAGGCTTTATTGACGGCAGCCGATAAACCCTCATCTAAAGTAAAACGCTCACGCGGCCAGTCACAAGAATTACCCATGACACGCATTTGCTCCGTGATGCGCGAACCCGATATTTCTTTCCACTGCCAAATGGCCTCTACAAAATCATCTCGGCCTAAATCGTGGCGGGATTGGCCTTTTTGTAATAACTGTCTTTCTACCACCATTTGTGTAGAAATGCCCGCGTGGTCAGTGCCGGGTTGCCATAAGGTGTTATCGCCTTGCATGCGATGGTAACGGGTTAAAATATCCATTAAGGTGTGTTGAAAACCATGGCCCATATGCAAACTGCCCGTGACATTCGGTGGAGGCAACATGATGCAATAAGGCTTACCTTGACCTTGTGGCGAAAAATAATGTTGTTCTTCCCAAAAAGCATAACAGTCTTTTTCTAAGGTATCGGGGGTGTATTGGGCGGGTAAGGGCTCGTTCATAGTATTCTCTTATTACAATTCATGTAGGCTCAAGGGACAGTTTGCGTCACGATAATATTTATAACGTTGCCGCCCTAATTCTTTAGACAAGGCATCATTAGCAATGATATCCAATATTCTACTAAATTTTTCCCAGTTGGGGTTAATGTCCGGATGTAGGTTGATCAAAATATCGTAATGACGCGTCAAAGCGTCGTTATTACAACCGATGACTATAGGTGCACTCTGTGCCGCCGGTGCAGCTGTGCTGGCATGGGGGATAAAACTATCTTCCTTAAAGGTCCACAGTAATTGGTCTAACGCGGCCACCGTGTTAGGGTTATCGCAGTGTATATACGTGATTTTACCGTTCAGGTAGGCTTTTTCAGCTAAGCGACAGGCCAGATGGGCGCTATCGTTCGCGCTCATTTCTTTTAATACGTAAAAATCAACGTTTAAACTCATGATTTTCCATAAGCGCGTTGGTATAGATACTCCATTAATAGGGGTAATGGGCGCGCAGTAGCACCTTTGTTTGCACCCCCATTATAGGCAGTGCCGGCGATATCAAAATGCGCCCAACGATAATCTTTTGTAAACTGAGCCAGAAACACCGCGGCTTCTATGGCACCACCCCAGCGATGGGGTGCAATATTGGCGAGATCCGCAAAATTGCTTTTTAAATCGTCTTTGAAACACTCAATGAGTGGCATGCGCCAAGCAGAGTCTAAGCTGTTTTTTGACGCGTGATTTAATGCAGTGGCCAAAGCCTCGTCGTTGGAAAAAAATCCAGAGGTGTGAGTGCCTAAAGCAACCACCATAGCACCGGTTAATGTGGCAAAATCTAAGACTACTTCGGGCTTATAGCGCGCACAATAGGTTAAGGCATCACACAATACCAAACGGCCTTCGGCGTCGGTATTGAGAATTTCTACGGTTTGACCCGATAAAGTGCTAATGACATCCCCAGGTTTAATGGCGTTGCCACCGGGCATATTCTCGGCACAGGCGGCCAAGGCAACGATGTTAATAGGTAGATTCAATGCTGCAGCCACTTTAATGGCACCCAAAACCGTCGCGGCACCGCACATATCGTATTTCATTTCATCCATGGTAGCGGGGGGTTTAAGGGAGATGCCGCCGGTGTCGAAGGTAATACCTTTACCGACCAAAGCAATGGGGGCATCGGATTTCTTAGCCCCTTTATATTCAACAATAATGAATTTAGGTTCGTTGCGGCTGCCTTGGCCTACGGCTAAAATAGCATTCATGCCCAATTTTTTCATATCGGCCACGGATAAAACGGTAGTGCTGAGTTTGGGGTGTTTTTTGCTCATTTCTTGGGCAGATTTAGCGATGCTGCTGGGAATACAATGGTTGGCGGGCGTATTGCCTAAATCTTTAACAAAAGACATGCCTTCTGCCAAGGCTAGGGCGTAGCCCAGGGCTTTTTGACTATTTTTTAAGCTTGAATTGCCTACGCAAAGGCAAATAGACTTTAATTTGGGTTTTTTAGCCGCAGTTTTGGTCTTAAATGCGTTAAATTGGTAGGCTTTTTCGTTCAAAGCCAAGGCCGCATGCTGTATCCACTGATCGTTACTGAAGGCGGCGCAAGCCAGACCCTCTAGCGCGAGGGCAGCCGTAGCGTATTGTTTTTGTAACAAGGCAGCGGCGGCCGCTTGCAGGGCGCTGATCGCTTTTTCGGCTGTAAATTCAGAAATTGGGCCTAGACCCAGCACTAATAAGCGGGGTGAGGCGCATTCTTTGACCTCAAATAGCCAATTAATTTGCCCACAGTCGCTATTGATATTGCCTAATTTCGCATAATCGGTTAAAATATTAACAACTTTTGAGGGTAACTTGATTTGAGGATCCTTCGCGGTGGTCTCTTTAAATAGGGGAATGATGAGGCAATCTGTTTTGATTTGTTGTGGTGCAACGGCGCTTAGCGTAAGATTCATAATGATCCTCTAATATTAGTAAAATGGGGCCTAGGCTAAAATTATAGCTAAATTGGGCTAACAAAGCGAGTTTTAATAGACGTGATTATTAAAAAATATCTGGCTAAAGAAATCTATGCGCACTTATGTGTCATCAGCGGTATTTTGGTGTTGATTTTTTTAAGTAACCAGATAGTACAATTTTTAGGGCGCGCTGCGGCGGGTAAACTCACAGGCGGTATGCTCCTTAAAATCATGGCTTTGGAAGTGCCTATATTATTGGGGTTTTTGTTGCCCATAGGAATGTTTATGGCCATTCTATTGGCCTATGGGCGTCTTTATGTAGACAGTGAAATGACGGTCTTACAAGCCTGTGGGGTCAGTCAAAAACAATTGTTGGTTTATACCCAAACCTTTGCCAGTGTTGTTTTTGTAGTTGTTTTAGTGATGAATTTTTATATTACGCCTAGCCTTATACGGGATAAGGATAAAATTCTGGCTACAAACCCCGCCACCATCATTCTGAATACGCTGGTGCCTGGGCGTTTTAAAAGTTTTAACGATCAAAATGTCGTGTATGTTGAAAACGTAGAAAATCAAAAAGCACAAAATATTTTTATAGCCAAAAGAGACGTGATGACCCTTCACAAAAAAATAAATGGGGAAGACCGAGCCATTGTAGTACCTATATGGCGGGTCTTGTCGGCAGATAAAGCGTATCAAATACAGAGTAAATCATTACAAGGCTCTTTTGTGGTGGCCGAAAATGGCATTGAATATACCGGGGTCCCTGGAGAACGTAATTTTCGCGTTATTCATTTTAAAGAATATGGTGCGCGCATTCCAGATAGCGATACGATTAAGCCTAAAGTCTCTTATGGTGCCTTAAGTTTAACCGATTTGTACGCGCAAATTTTTACAAATAAAAAGGCTATGGCGGAATTACAGTGGCGTATTTCCATGCCCTTGTCTATCCCTATACTCGTTTTATTGGCTTTACCGCTGAGCCGGGTTAATCCGCGACAAGGACGGTATCGTAAATTAGTCCCCGCCGTTTTACTGTACACGGTGTATGCGAACATGCAGTTTGTAGCCAGAGGATGGTTAGAAGATGGCACCATTCCAGCCTACGTAGGGTTGTGGTTTTTGCATATAGTTTTATTGTTGGTAGCACTATCGCTCTATGTGGATAAACACCGTTGGCAGGAAATTTGGAAAGGATTGCAATTTTGGAATAAGAAAGAATGAAAATATTATCGTGGTATTTGTTTAAGGTCATCACAACGACGACGTTGATTGTATTGCTGATATTTTTGGGTATGGATTTTTTTATTCGTTTAATGAGCGAGTTTAACGATGTAGGCGATGGCAACTACACGATAGGGGTTGCAATTGCCTATGTGCTAATGACCATGCCCAATGATTTATACACCATGTTTCCTATGGCAGGCCTTTTAGGGGCTTTAATGGGGCTGGGGCATTTGGCGAGCCACAGCGAGTTGGTGGTGATGCGCAGCTCGGGTATGACCTTGATGCAAATTGTGCGGATTATTTTAAGTTCTATTTTAGTGTTTGTGCTTATCGTATGTATTTTTTACGAAACCTTAGCCCCTAAATTAACCCACGAGGCCACAATGATGCGCGCTATTGCACGCGCTCACGGTCAGGCAGTGGCAACACAATACGGTATATGGGTTCGTGAGGGCGATAGTTTTTTTCATTTTAATTCCGTCAATCGAAAGGGTCAGGTAGAAGGCTTAACGCGTTATCAATTCGATACTGCGCATCATTTAACGACGGTGAGTTATGCTAAAGAAGCTTTACACAAAGGTAAGGGTTGGCAGGTTAAATCCGTGAGGATTACCCATATCACAGAAGATAAAACCACCTCTGTTTTGTTACCGGAGCAGTGGTGGTCATTGGAATTGGATCCGGTTATTTTACGCATTGCATCCATTGAACCGAATGAAATGACTTTATTTAGGTTGCAAAAAGTTATCTATTATCAGCAGCAAAATGCCTTGCGATCGGCAGATTATGCTTTAAACTTTTGGCAAAGGATCTTTGCTCCTTTAATAGCCTGCGTCATGATGTTTCTAGCCATTCCTTTTATCTTTGGGCCGCTACGCAGCGCCACCATGGGATTGCGTTTAGTGGCGGGAATTAGCCTGGGATTTTTGTTTTACATCGTGAATCAATTTATAGGACCATTTTGTTTGCTGTACCAGATCCCACCCATATTTGCTGCATTGATACCCTTGTTGTTGTTTACGGGAGTAGGCGTTGTGTTGATGAGAAGGGTGAAGTAGCCAAATGGTTAACATACTTAAATCAGTATTAATTCTGCTTGCTATAAGGAGGCGCGCAAATATAACTTTTACAACTTTGAAAAGTATGTTATCATGCGCGCATGATAGACACGGATGTTACAAAATCAATTGCCAAGAAATATACAGCTATT
>VFJV01000150.1 GCA_009885895.1 Gammaproteobacteria bacterium | reverse complement strand
CGTCTACAAGAGCAGCGCAGATTATTATTTAAAAACATACATGAGGATTATAAGGTTAGTGCATAATTTACACACCCCTTCAGACTCATTTGAGTATTGGAATATACTGCATATTAGACAAGCTGTTTTGCTAAATCAACCTCTACTTATTCACCTAATCTTAATCCCAATTAGCCCGTTTGTGAAAAATCAGATCGGGAAGTTATTTCGCGCACGATCCTAATTCAAACCCGCTGCCACTTCACCCGCGCCACACGTCTTTTGCCTACTTGATAGACATGAAAGGTATCGCTTTGCACCCAATATTTTCCATCTTCAATGCGTTCTCCTTCCACGCGCACGCCGCCTTGGCGAATTAAACGCAAGGCTTCCGACGTGCTAGGCACTAAATTCGCTTCTTTTAACAAGGTACAAATCATCATGCTATCCTCGGTTGAACGGATGACGATATCTTCGATGTCAGTAGGTAATTGGTGTTCACGAAAACGGGCCACAAAAGCTTCGTGCGTTGCGGTAGCGATTTCTATGGAGTGAAAACGCGCCACTATTTCTTTTGCAAAATCGACTTTAACATCACGAGGGTTCCCCCCTTCTTTCACAAAATCGTGCCATTTTTGTCTATCTCTTAAAGATTTTAAACTCAATAACTCAATATAGCGCCACATTAGTTTGTCCGAAATAGACATGAGTTTGCCAAACATGCTCTCAGCGGGTTCGTCAATAGCAATGTAATTGTCGTACGATTTAGACATTTTCTTAACGCCATCTAAACCCTCCAACAAAGGCATTGTCATGACAACTTGGGGCACTTGCCCATAAACGCGCTGCAATTCGCGCCCCATTAACAGGTTAAATTTTTGATCGCTACCACCCAGTTCCACATCCGCTTTTAGCGCGACCGAATCATAACCTTGCACTAGAGGATATAAAAATTCGTGTATGGCAATCGCCTGCCCATTTTGATAACGCTGACTAAAATCTTCTCGCTCTAGCATGCGCGCAACCGTGACATGGGAGGCGAGTGAAACTAAATCCGCTGCGGTTTGTCCGCCCATCCAGCTGGAATTGAATTCAACAATGGTTCTTTTTTTGTCTAAAATTTTATAAATTTGTGCTTCATAGGTTTTTGCATTGGCAAGAACCTCCTCGCGAGACAAGGGTTTGCGCGTTACATTACGACCACTCGGGTCTCCTATAGTAGCGGTAAAATCGCCGATCAAAAAAATAATATCGTGACCTGCGTCTTGAAAATGCTTCATCTTGTGAATAAGCACCGTATGTCCTAAGTGTAAATCGGGTGAGGTGGGATCAAAGCCTGTTTTTATGCGCAATTTTTTTCCTGATTTCAGGCGATCGCGCAATTCTTCTTCAATTAAAATTTCATTGGCCCCGCGTTTTAATTCGGCTAAAACTGTATCAACAGACACCAGAACCCCCTTATTATGTATATTTTCTGTGTAACTCATTGCGCTAGGCACGCATGATCGCAAAAAAAATGCTTTTTTTCAATCATTCGCGTTGATCTAAGACCAGCGATAGGATAATATACTCCGATATAGATGCGCACACAAAGCCTTATCTTCGGAATGAGCCTGAGTATAAAAACACTCTAGCCCATGAAATCCGTTGTTATCGCTTGAAAGTGTACAGGGATTATGGCTCTGCTCCCCCCTCAATCGTGGGGCTGTGTGGCTGTTTAATGAAGCATCTATGCCCAAAGGATTAAATTTAGGTAGGTTACTGTGGAAAACATGATTTCTTCTTCGAAAACAAACCGAGCTATGGCGGACACACCTAGCAATATTCCTAGCCGTCCGCGTATAGGGATATACCCCACTCTCTTAATCTTATCTTTGCTGGTGGCTTCTTTTCTTTTTTTCATGCTGCAAAACGATGTACCCACCACCTCCTACAATGATGCTCGCTATGCTCAAAATGATTTTGTTGCTCCGGCGAATACGGTTACCATCGATTCCGCTGCAGAAAACATCACGCCCACCCCACAAGCCTACAGCAAAAAACTCCTGATCCGCAGCGGCGATACCTTAAGCGGCTTGTTGCTAGCGCAAAACATACAAAGCCAAGATGTATCGGCGCTATTGGCCATACCCTTAGTAAAACGCACTTTAGCACGCATTAATCCAGGGCAAATACTCAATATTCATGTCAATGCAGATCAAGAACTCACCAATTTAACCTATCATGTATCCACAACACAAACCCTATCTGTTACTAAGCTAGACGATAACTTCGATGCTAAGCTCACAAAAAAACCAACCATATCCATGCCGACCATAGCAGCAGGCATGATTAGCTCCTCTTTTTACGAAGCGGGTATGGCGCAACATTTACCCCCACAAATCATAGCGGATGCCGCACGCTTGTTTGCTTCAAAAATTAACTTTAAGCATGGACTACAGCCTGGGGATCATTTCAAAGTAATCTATGAATCTAATTATGTTCAAAATAAAGCGGTGTCCACCGGTAATATTTTAGCCATGGAAATCTCCAATGGTGCAAAAACATATAATTTGATTCGCTATACCAATAGGCAAGGTGTCAGCCACTATTATCCGGCCGAGCGTAATGCCTTACGCAACGCTATCCCCGCACAAAACACCTTTTTGCGTACCCCTCTCCACTATACCCGTGTTAGCTCATCCTTCTCTGCGAATAGGTTACACCCGATATTATCCTTTTCTAGACCTCATTATGGCGTAGATCTCGCCGCACCACGCGGCACACCCGTGGTAGCCCCCGCAAACGGTAAAGTCACCATAGCAGGCAAGGAAGGCGGTTATGGCAATTTGGTTATTCTCGATCATGGTCATGGCATCACCACACGCTACGGGCATTTGAACCGCTTTGCCAGCAATATCCACCCTGGCAGTGTCGTAAAACAGGGGCAAATCATCGCCTATGTAGGGAGCACAGGCTTAGCAAGTGGTCCGCATTTACATTATGAATACCGCATTAACAATGTGCCGCAAAACCCGCTCACGGTGAAATTACCCTTAGAAGCAAGCTCCGTTTCTGCAGCTGAACTAGAACAATTTAATCGTGAAGTCTCGCGTTATCTTGCCCAATTACACAGTACACCTTCGACGGTCATTGCGTATGCTCCAGGCTTAGCGCAAAACAAAGCGAATACAGAGAATGCATGAAGTCTAGATCGCGATTTAATTATGGTTTAGGCTTTATTCTGTGCGTACTTTTCTTAGCATTTGCATTTTATCTGGAAAATAGTCTAGACCAAATACCCTGTTTATTATGCCAAGTACAGCGTGTCATTATCGTACCCATGGGGATTATTTTTCTTATCGCGACCCTTCATAATCCAGCGCATATAGGCCGTAGCCTCTATTCTTTTTTATTAGTCCTACTAGGCCTTTGTGGTTTGCTCTTAGCGAGCCGGCAATTGTGGCTAATCGCTCACCCCCCCGTCAATGCGCTGAGTCAATGTACTGCCAATTTAAATTATTTGCTCCATGCCTTGCCTTTAAAAAGCGTTCTTAAAATCACCCTAGCAGGCGGTTCAGATTGCGCTAAGATCAGCTGGAGTTTATTGTCTTTATCGCTACCTGCTTGGAGCTTTATCGCGTTTAGCATTTTGCTGGTATTAAGTGTTGTGGCAGTTCTAAGCGGCAGGAAAATAACAGCATCAGCTAAAGATCATGCGCGAAATAACTTCCCGATCTGATCCTAAATAACCTCACTAAAATGCCCCGCTGCGTATTCATGCAGCACACTTGCAATAAATGTCTGATATGGCAATCCTTTATAAGCTGCTTTTTGTTTTAATCGTCGTAAATCGCCACTTGAAATCCGAAGTGTTACACGCGCATCTTTACGTAGGAAATTTGCAGCTGCCGCTTTAGCAAAGGCCCTTTCTTCCTCAAAATTTTCTACACTTTTCCATTCATTACGCTCAATAGAATTCAGAAGTTCTTGTTCTTCTGGATCCAGCCTTACATCAAATACATTTCGCTTCTTCATCATACACCTGCCTTTCCTAAATATTTTTTTGTAAGTTTTCGACTCGGGAAAATAGTTTTGAGGAACACCGTCCCGCCCTCTTTCTCTACATAAGGTACTAAATACACATATCCATCAATATTCACCATATAAATTTTCTGGTTTAGATATTTTTCCATGTTATGCTGGGCAACAAGATCCAATAGATCGCCATTATCCAATGCCGCTATCACATCTTCAAAGCTAATACCCCGCTCTTTTATTAAGAGCTGATTCTTATCAGCTGAAAATTCATAGGTTGCCTTTTCTTTTCCCATGCGTCAAATATAGCACAATGTGCTTCTTTTATCAACATTTTTCCGCTGGGTGTTAGCAACCAAAAAACTAAAGACAATATTTATAAAACAAAGTGATATTGAGCACTACTACAAACCTTGCTCTTAATCCCTTTTTCTGCAATCATTCCCCCTATAAGAGCATCATAATAAGGATACAGCATGACCCTTTACAATTGGCAAGACCCTCTCCTATTGGATGAACAATTGAGCAGCGAAGAACGCTTAATCCGCGACAACACGGCGCACTTTGCGCAATCGGCCTTGATGCCCAGAGTACTCAAAGCCTATAGAGACGAGCATTTCGATCCCGCTATACTGCGCGAAATGGGCGACGCGGGCTTATTAGGCGCCACCTTGCAGGGTTATGATTGTGCCGGAGTAAATTATGTCAGCTATGGTTTAATCGCCCGTGAAATCGAACGGGTCGATTCGGGATATCGCTCGGCGATGAGCGTACAATCCAGCTTGGTCATGTTCCCTATTTATACCTATGGGAATGAATCGCAAAAACAGAAATATTTACCTAAACTCCGAACCGGCGAATGGATAGGTTGCTTTGGCTTAACCGAAGCCAATCATGGCTCCGATCCCAGCGGCATGGAAACGTGCGCCAAAACCGTCAGCGGCGGCTATAGACTGCACGGGTCTAAAATGTGGATCACCAACTCCCCCATCGCCGATGTCTTTATAGTCTGGGCTAAGAACGATGCCGGCCGCATCAATGGTTTTATCTTAGATAAAGGCATGAAAGGTTTATCGGCACCCGTGATAGAAGGCAAATGCTCTTTGCGCGCGTCTATTACCGGTGAGATTGTCATGGACGATGTGTTTGTGCCCGAAGAAAATAAATTAGAACACGCCGATGGTTTAAGTGCGCCCTTTGGATGCTTGGAAAATGCGCGCTTTGGCATCGCTTGGGGTGCTTTAGGTGCGGGCGAATTTTGTTGGCAAACCGCGCGTCTATATGTATTAGACCGAAAACAATTTGGTCATCCCTTAGCCGCCAATCAACTCATTCAATTTAAATTGGCCGACATGCAAACGCAACTTACCTTGGCACTACAAGGCTGCTTACGTTTAGGGCGTTTAAAAGACGAGGATAAAATGGCCAGCGAATGCATTTCGATGATGAAACGCAATTCCACTTTAGTCGCTCTAGATGTGGCACGACAAACCCGTGATATGTTGGGCGGCAATGGCATTGTCGATGAATTTCACATTATACGCCACATGAATAATTTAGAAACCGTTAAAACCTATGAAGGCACCGCCGATATACACGCCCTTATTTTGGGACGCGCGATTACCGGCATTCAAGCGTTTAAACCCTTAGGCAACCCACACAGGAATTAATACAATGACCCAGGAAATCATGTCTTACGATGTACTCATCGTGGGTGCAGGCCCGGCGGGATTAGCCGCCGCCATAAAATTGCGGCAACTGTCTAATACTATCAGTGTATGTATCATCGAAAAAGGCAGCGAAGTGGGTGCGCACATTGTATCGGGCGCGGTCATCGAGCCGCGTGCTTTAAATGAATTATTACCCGATTGGCAACAACAAGCCTCGCCTCTTAAAGTCCGCGTGACAGAAGATCGTTTTTTATTTTTAAGCAAAGACAAAGCCTGGACCGTGCCTAATTTTATGCTGCCTTCCACCATGAAAAATCATGGCAATTATGTCGTAAGTTTAGGTTTGGTCTGCAAGTGGCTAGCCGAACACGCCATAGCCTTAGGCGTTGAAATTTATCCGGGCTTTTCCGCCAGTAAAATAGTATTCGGCGATGAGAGTCAGGTCATTGGCGTTGCAACCGGTGATATGGGCGTGGATAAAAAGGGTGAGCCTAAAACAACCTTTACGCCTGGCGTTGAATTACACGCTAAATACACCTTGTTTGCCGAAGGTTGCCGTGGTTATTTATCCGAACAACTGTTGAAACAATTTGGCTTAAGGCAAGATTGTGACCCACAAACCTATGGCTTAGGCATTAAAGAATTGTGGCAAGTAAAAGCGGGACACCATCGTCCCGGTTTAGTGCAACACAGCGCAGGTTGGCCCTTAAAAAATGACGTTTACGGCGGCTCTTTTATCTATCATTTAGATCAACAAAAAGTATCCGTGGGTTTTGTGGTAGGCTTAGATTACCGCAATCCATATTTAGACCCGTTCATGGAGATGCAACGCTTTAAAACCCATCCCGCCATTGCGCCTTTGTTTAAAGGCGCAAAACGTTTAGCTTATGGCGCGCGTGCTTTAAACGAGGGTGGATTACAGTCTATTCCTAAATTGATTTTTCAAGGCGGCGCCTTAATCGGTTGCGCGGCGGGATTTTTAAATGTAGCCAAAATAAAAGGCAGCCACAATGCAATGAAATCCGGCATGCTCGCTGCAGAAGCGATCGCCGACGCACTGGAAAAAAATAATGAGGGTAAAATTCTGTTAGAAAACTATCCTAGGTTATTAGAACAATCCTGGGTTTACGATGAATTAAAAGTTTCGCGCAATTTTAGATCGTATTTCCGTTATGGTTTATGGGGCGGTACTGTATTGGGTGGCTTAGATCTAAAATTATTTAAAGGAAAACTGCCCTGGACATTGCACCATACGCGCAAAGATCGCAATACTTTAATTCCCGCTAAAAGTGCTGAGCCCATTGTGTATTCCAAAGCCGATGGCGTACTGACGTTTGATAAAATGAGTTCAGTTTATCTAGCCAACACGCAGTACGATGAGAATCAACCTTGCCATTTAAAGTTGCGCTCTATAGGCAAAGAATTAACCGTCAATTACGCGCAATACGCAAGTCCAGAACAACGCTATTGTCCCGCAGGTGTGTATGAAATTACACAGGTAGATAACAAACCTAGTTTGCAGATAAATGCGGCCAATTGTGTGCATTGTAAGACCTGCGACATTAAAGATCCCGCCGACAGCATACGCTGGACAACCCCCGAAGGCGGTAGCGGGCCGAATTACAGTGAGATGTGACCAGCAGTTCTCGGTAAAAAAAGAATCCAATCTAACACATTGAAATTCATGTAATTTTAGTGGCAATGGAAAATATTTTTTCGTACAATGTACCTTGTTAAGTCCTATTTATGACTATTTCTTGATCAAACAAGGGGGGTTGGCCCATGAAACTTAAAAAACATCTGAATTTT
>VFJV01000158.1 GCA_009885895.1 Gammaproteobacteria bacterium | reverse complement strand
AATGGTTTTGCTAACATGCTCTCTGCTATTACTGCCTATATCTTTCACCCAAACAAACCAACATTACAATTCTCTGACGAGGAGAGGAAGGTTCTTATGGCCGCTTAAACATAACTCGCGTTAATAAAAGGGATGGAATGTGACGCGATTATTTTGGCATGCACGGAGTTGCCAGATGTCTATGATGAAATGAATTTACTTAAACCTGTTGTAGATACAACAAGATTTATAGCGCATAAAGCGATTGAATTTTCGTGAACTTAAAGGAACGTTATCCTTTTCGTCAGCGGCATGAACAAAGCGTTATTTAAACCGCTCTAGCACTAAACCCACTTCAACACTGCCTGCTAAGGCATGGGGCTTAACCAGCGTTAAGCGCACACGCTTACAGGGATATCCACTTAAAATATGGGTGCAAATTTTATCGGCTAAAGCTTCAATTAAATTACAATGCAGTGTATCTAGCCACGATCTTAAATCTTCAACCAACGCGCTATAATCCCAGGCATCTTTTAGATCGTCACTAAGACACGCTGCCCGACTGTCGTAGTCTAATTCTAAATCCAACAGCACGGTTTGCTTTACTTTTTTTTCGTAAGGATACACCCCAATGGCTGTTTTTAAGGCTAATTTTCGGATGATTAAAGCGTCGTTTGAATTTACAGCCATTTTCGCTTCTTAAATAGAACAGTCAATACGGTGCCGATAATAACCATTGCCGAGATAACATAGAGGTAACCGTGAGCCCAATGGGTTTCCGGCATATTTAAAAAATTCATCCCATAAATGCCGGTGATAAACGTTAATGGCGAAAACAACATGGCCCATACCGTTGCTTTGCGTTGCACTTCATTGGAAACAAATGTTTTCTGATTCACCATAGACAAATGCACATCCAACATGTGTGAGGTCATATCTCTATAAATTTCAATAATGTCTATAAGACGGATAACGTGATCGTAACAATCGCGCAAATACAGTTTAGTATGCTCACTTAAGAAATCGTTGTCGTCACGTATTAAGGCCCGGATGGCTTCTCGTTGTGGGCGCAACTTTAACCGCAATACCAATAATTCCCGCTTAATCGTGTATAAGGTTTGAAAGGTTTCCACGCCCTCTGGGCCAAATAATTCTTGTTCTACTTGTTCAATTTCATCGTCAAATTCATCGATGATGGGAAAAGAACGATCGATGATAACGTCAACTAACACATACAAAAGATAATCGAGCTTTTGATGGCGTAGGGGCGCTTGTGGGTGATGCAAACGCCTGCGCACCGCCCTAAACGGATCGGTTTCGCCTTTATGGAAACTCACTAAGAAATTACGGCCCAAAAATAAAGAGACTTGTTCATTGATGATTTTAGTCCCTTGTTTGGTCGGCATCCCTAAAATGACTAATATCTGGTTTTCATAGGTTTCTGTTTTAGAACGCTCGCCCAAGGTAATAACGTCTTCCAGGGCTAAAGGGTGTAAATGGAATAGGCGGCCAAATTCTAGCATCATGGATGGACGTGGCTGCCCCTGCACATGGATCCAAGTAAAAGAATCGCCACTTAAAAAGCCTTCACAAGCGATTGCGGAGATATCGCTGCGCTCGGTGACACTATCTGCTGAATAATTAATCAGCGTAATGCTGATGGGGGTTTCACTGGCAGGATCAACCACCGGTGACAGTTCCGCAGTGTATTGCTCATCATCGTTAAATTGCTCGTCCACCCTACCCCCCTAATCCTAACTGCGCACCCTGGTTGTGCCGCATTATAACGCAAATAAGGGCTCAATTAAACCTCATAGCGCAAAACAACCTCAACGACGCGTTGAACAGGTAATTTAAAGAATTCTGTTGCTGGCAAAGCATTATTAGCTAAAAATAAATACAATTTCTCGCTAAACCCAGTCAATACATTCATATGCGACGTTCTATCGAGGGCCGCCTTAGGGGTTGCCCTAGTGATAAAAAAGGATAAGGCTTCGGCAGCACTTAAAATGCCTTCTTTTTCAGCCCAATGAATCACCTTATTTAAATCAGGACTTTCCTTAAACCCATAATGTGCCTCAATGTGATAGGTATTGGGCTCTAATTGTTGTGCCAAATACTTCTTTTGAAAAGACACCCAAGGACGGCTGTGCGTGCCAATACTGATAAAAATATTTTTTTCGTGCAGAAGCTTATTGTGCTCTATTTGAATTTCCAGGGCTTTAGGCACCCTTTCAACCCAGCGCGTTAAATACACCGCCGTACCGGGCAGAGTCTGAGGATAACGTTGACGGCATTCATTTAAAAAATCCAGCAGCCGGACCTCTTTAAATTGCTGCTGCACCCCTTTAGCATGTTGCCCCGTGCGCCAAACACGAATAAGATAATACACGGCCATAGAAATCAATACAGTAAACCACGCGCCTTCAACAATTTTGACGATGTTGGTCGAGAAAAAAATCAAATCCATCAGTAATAGGGGTAGAAAAAATAAGATTACATGCAATGGCTTCCATTTCCAATCGTAACGCGCCATATAGATGATTAAGATGGTCGTCAACAACATGCAGCCGGCAATACTCAATCCATAGGCCACCGATAATGATTCAGTATTCTGGAAAAAGATTACCGTTAACAAGGTTAAAACATACATCACCACATTCACTATAGGCACATACACCTGCCCAATTTGAAAACGCGAGGTGTAGATTACATGCATGCGTGGCAAGTAATTTAACATGATGGCTTGCCAACTCATAGAAAACATGCCTGAGATAACCGCCTGTGACGCAATGACAGTGGCAATCGTGGCTAGAATAATGAGAGGAAGAATGAAAAAATGCGGCGCTAATAAATAAAATGGGTTGCTAATAGCGCCCGGTGTACGCAACAATAATGCACCTTGCCCTAAATAGTTGAGCAATAGCGCAGGGAAGACAAAAAAGGTCCAAGCGTATTGGATGGGTTTTCTGCCAAAATGCCCTAGATCGGCGTATAAAGCTTCAGCGCCTGTAACGACCAAAATGACGGATCCCATGGCCAGAAAACCACTCCAGTGGTTGTGGGTAAAAAACATCAGCGCATAGTACGGATTCAATGCCTTTAGGATGCCGGGTGTTTGCAAAATACTGCCTAGGCCCAGTAAAGCCAATACACTAAACCATAAAACCATCACTGGACCAAAAAAACTGCCTATAACCGTAGTTCCGCGTTTTTGAAAAAAAAATAATACCGTTAAAACGATACTGGCCAAAACCACCATATGGCCATCCAATTTATTGGTGATAGTGTGTATACCTTCTAAGGCGCCTAGCACTGACATAGCTGGCGTTAATATTCCATCGCTAAAAAATAAAGCCATGCCTATAGTTCCCAATAACAGCGGCAATTTTTTAAAATGTTTTACCTTCAGTCGCGAACATAATAAGGACAAAGCAAATAAACCACCTTCTCCTTGGTTATTTACCTTTAATACAATATAAACGTATTTAACACTCACCACCAAAAATAAGGCCCAGGCAAATAAACTGCAAAGACCTAATACATTCAATGGGATGACGTTCAGATAGCCGGCCACAAAACAACTTTTTAAAGCATACAATGGGCTTGTGCCTATGTCCCCAAAAACAACGCCTATTGATGCCATTAATAAGGGCAACATTGGCCTTTTTTTGTCGGTTTTTTCGTCTTGCATCATGAATAATTACTTCTCGTTAACGTGGAATGATGTAGCACCCAATAAACCACAGCAACAAAAACACCTCCCAGCAATGTAGCAAAGGCCCACATCACCCCCGAGACCAACAGTGTTTTTGCACCCGTTTTTTCTAAATGCCCTGCATCCCGCGCTACAGCCGCAGCAAAGACCACGTGCAAAATAACTTGTATGGCTAGAAATAAGTACTGCACCGTTTGCAATGGGCCGCTTAAATAACTTGATATTTGCTCCATGTTTGTTCCTTTTGTTTTAAATCCAGCGCGCGGTTGTTGTCATTACTTTTGCCATCATGCGCATTAAGGCGCAAATAGGTTTTGGCAAAGGTGCTGCGCCCGAAGCCATAGCCTGGGTTGCGTGACGAGCTTCATCTTCATACATCACCTCTATAATTTCCCGACTACGATAATCGCTCGCAGGCAAACGGTGTAGATGTGACTTTAAATGCGCCATCACCTGATGCTCCGTTTCGGTCACAAAGCCTAAACTCCACTTATCCCCTACAAATCCAGCAACAGCCCCTATTGCAAAGGATCCTACATACCAAAACAGGGCTAAATAACTGGTGTGGCTGTCTAATTCAACTAAACGCATTTCACACCAAGCTAGATGATCCACTTCTTCTAAGGCGGCTTGCTGCATTTTTCCACAAAGGTGTGGATTGCGTGCGCTTAAGGCTTGCCCTTGATATAAGCCCTGTGCTGCAACTTCGCCCGCATGATTAACGCGCATGCATTGTGCTGCTAGACGTTTTTCTAAGGGACCGAGGTTAAAGGCTGGACTCTTAGCAGGACTAGGACGCATTGCCAGGGCAGAGTTGCCTAGCGTTCTTAGAGCAACATCGAATTGCAGGATCAAGCTTTCAGCGATCGTTCGTTTTGAGCCAAGAGTATTCATTTTCGCCCCCAAAGCCAATAGCCTTAATATTGCCAGCGTTTAACAATGGGCTAACCTTATCATATTTGAATCCTAAAGAATACTGGTTTTTTTTGAAGAAAACAGCCTAAAAGGTTAACATTCTGCACTAAATACGCTATGATGATACATTAACCAACTGCCTTATGTTCGTCGAGCCTTGGGTTCCTTGCTAGATTATATGCGAAAGCCCTGAGACTCCCTCCCCATTACTCATATACGAACATAATGAGACGTTGTAACAATATTAAGGCAAAACAAGGGGTTTATTATGCGTAAAGTCGCCATCATCTCGGGTATAGGGATTATTGCTGCATTTTTTTTAGGCACTCCCTATTTTTTTGGGCAAACCAACCAATCCCTCAATGACGAATTAGTAGTCCGTACCAATCATTTATTACAAAGCAAAAGCGAGTCGCTACCAGCCGCACAACAAGATGTGATTGCCCGTTTTATTATCGATGAAAAAGTCTATCATGGCCCATTTTACTGGGGAAAAGATGCTAACGGTAAATCCCATTTTGGTTTTGGTCGGGGTTACTTTGTCTCAATGGCTAAACCAGACGACTCAACGCGCCAATGGTTACGAGCACAAGGTTTGCAATCCAACGCCAATAACTGGGAAGATCGTACTGCCGAAATATCCTTATTAGGCGAAATTAAGGCGACCAGCCATGTATCTGCCTTAAGTTTCAAGAATAGCGATACCACCCTAAGTTGGCAAGGCGCCGATACCAAAATTATGCTGTCCCCAGGTTTAAGCAGCCTAAAGGCCAACGTCTCTATAGGCGCATTATCCTACGATAAAGAGCTCGCCACACTGCTGGTACCGACTGCTCATGTCAATGTAAAATTAAACTACAAAGATGGTTTATGGGTAGGATCCTCGGGATTAAAGATCCCAGAAATTACCACACTCCACAGCAGTAAAGCTGAAATGAACGTTAGCAACCTGTTGTTACAGGGTAACTCGAATGTGAGTGGTAGCTTACTCAGCACCGTCATCACACTAGGCGCCGAGAAAATGCAAATAGGCCGCGTAGACTATGGCCCCTTCAGCTATGATTTAAATGTAAAAAATGTAGATGCGGATGCCTGGCTAAAACTAAGAGACTTAGCCTCACAATATGATGCGCTAATGGACGCTAACTCCCTATCCTATAGCCTAAGTGCTGAGCAGTATCACCGCGGTTGGTTCAGCTCTAGCGCACAAATGGTTCTATCTATTAGTCGTCCGAAACCTACAGGGCTCATTAAAAGACAGTTACACAGTCTGGCTAAACAGTCCGAGCTCTTGCTTATTGGCACTGAAATCGGCAAAACGCTGCCTACTGTAGTCAACAAAGGCGCGCAATTTAGCATACAACCCACACCAGCGCATGCCGAACCCAGCATGTTTCAACTCAATGCCACGCTTGCTTTTCCTAAAGTGTTGCAAGCGGAAGATATCGGTCAATTGATTGAAAAGGCTGAAGCCCATGTCAAGATCCTTTTCTTAGCCGATTTAATTAAAATGGCCACTGCACACCAATCTCCCGAAAAAAGCAACGACGATGTAACGGCAAGCACCCAAACTCTATTGGACAAATGGGTTAGCTCCGGCTACCTTAGCCAGAACAACAAACAATATTTGTTTGCACTAGATTACTCGCAAGGTAAGTTAAGCGTGAATGGTAAAACCATGGCCGACACCGCCGCAACGGTAGTCTCAGATAGTGTAGGCGCGGTAATGCCCTCCGCGGCAGTCGTTACACCTGAAAAACCCTAAAATGCTGGGCGGCTACGGCCCCTCTTTCTAGCGCTATATTCCTCGCAGTTGATTTTAGGGGTTGTTGCCTACGCCCATCCCGCCCCAGTCATGTATGTTTTACCCTTGGGGCGCTAGAGCTAGTCTTCTACCCTAAAAACCAACTGATATGGGTATATAAAAATAGGAGAGCCTCCCTCAAATAACCCTACTCTTTACAGCCACGGTGTTGTCTTGCTTATAATCTACGTCTAACACGCGTAATTCGCGACTACCACCAGCCGCTGTTTTGGCTAAAACCCGGTTCATTAAGTCCACGCTGCGCCGCAGCGCATGTTCAAGATTTTTACAGGATAGATAAGAACCCAAAAAGACCGCTGAAAATAGATCGCCGGTGCCGCTAGGTGGTACGGGAAAAGTATATTCTCTGGCTGCCAATAAGTAATGTTGATTCCCTTGCCCACCATAAATGTGCAAAGTATCCGGCGCTACATCGTTTAATTTAACGCCGGTAATAATCACCACTTGCGTACCTTTGGCTTGAAAATAATGTGCTGCCGCCTTCAAATCCGAAATGGTTTCAATTTGAATGCCCGACAGAATTTCGGCCTCGTATTGATTGGGTGTGATGATATCCGCAACTAAATATTTTTTGAAAAATTCTAATACTTCTGGTTTAACAAAGCACTGTTGGTTACCTATAACCGGATCGCATAAATACAATAAAGCTGGATTGTGCGCCTTAAAGCGCTTAACCGTATCCAAAACTTCATGGCAGATAGCCTCAGAGCCCATATAGCCCGATAAAATAGCGAGGCAAGAGGGTATGAGGTTCAGTTCTTCTAAGCCTAATATAACCTGATGGATGTGTTCTTTGGAAAAAATTTCGCCTTGCCAATGGCCATAACCGGTGTGGTTTGAAAATTGCACCGTATTGACGGGCCAAACGTCATACCCCATAGCTTGCAAAGGATACACCGCTGCCTTATTGCCCACATAACCATACGCCACATGGGATTGAATTGATAAAATAGCCACTTTTTCACCCTCTATACTATTGCAACCACGTTAATTGTATCATAAAATACGCTCCATAGCATGGTTGCTAGCAACTAAATTAAAAGATAAGGAGATATCATCATGGCCCGAAATAATACCTTGTTTAATACAGATGACACGGACCAAGAAATTGTTCAGGAACGCGTAGACGAGTTCTTTTCTTCTGTGACAGGCTTATTGTCTCCGAGTTCAGCACAACCCAAACGCAATGCCAAAGAAATGGTGGCTGCGCGTCGCGAAGTAGAGGAGCTGTTGTTGGAAAAACAGGGACGGGAATTGTTTGACAGTGCGCTATTGGAAATATAAACACCCTCCAATAACGCGCTTACAACTTTGAAAATTACTTTAAAGACCAAGCTTTTTTTGCTTGCCTAATTTGTAAAATTTCTTACCCTATGGCTTCGCCCTTATTGAGTAACCTGTATGACTGATTCCATTCGACCTTTCTTAAAATGGGCTGGGGGTAAATTCAAACTAAGCCATTGGATCAACCAATACTTACCCGAAAGCCCCTGCTTAGTTGAACCCTTTGTAGGTGCTGCTGCAATATTTTTAAATAGCTCTTTTGACCACTATCGCTTAAATGACTGTAATCCCGACCTAATCAATCTATACTTGCGCTTACAGCAAGACGGTATCCCTTTCATCGAGTATTGCCAATCCTTCTTCACACCAAAGAACAACACTGCTGAGCGTTATTACCTGTTTCGGGCGCGTTTTAATTGCATCAGCAACTCTTCTGAAAAAGCAGCCCTTTTTCTGTATTTAAACCGCCACGGCTTTAATGGCCTATGTCGTTACAATAGCAAAGGTGTTTTTAATGTTCCCATTGGAGACTATGTAAAACCTTATTTCCCCTACACGGAAATGCTTGCTTTTCACAAAAAAGCACAGCGTGCCATTTTCACTTGTGAAGACTTTACCCTCTGTATGCGTAAGGCAAGTCCAGAAGAGGTGATTTATTGCGACCCTCCTTACTATCCCTTAAACGATTCGGCCTATTTCACGCGCTATCATCTTGCTGATTTTTCCTTAGAAAAACAGGCTTTATTAGCGCAGTTGTGTGTGGAGCTGCAACAACAAGGAACACGCCTTATCGTCTCAAATCACGCCATACCCGCAACACGGCGCTTGTATAAACAAGCCCAAAAATTAGTGTTTCGTAATGTGCAACGTAATATTAGTGCCAAGGGGGAAGATCGCGCAATGGTTCAAGAACTATTGGCTCTATATCTATGAGCGCATTAGATTTTGAAACCTTAGCGGCCGACATTAAACAATGGGGTTTGGATCTGGGCTTTGCGGCAGTAGGCATTTGTGACGTGGATTTGACGGCGTATAGTGCCGATTTAGACGCGTTCATTGCTAAAGGCTTTCATGGCGAAATGGATTATATGGCAAGAAACCCTCCGTATCGCAGCGATGCCACACAGTTGCTCCCAGGTGCCTTACGCATTATTTCAGTGCGTTTAAATTATTTGCCCCCTAACACAAGCATGGTTAAGCAATTAAAAAACAGTAAAAAAGCCTATATTTCACGTTATGCGGTAGGCGGTGATTACCATAAACTCATGCGTAAACGTTTGGCAAGATTAGCCAAGCAAATTAATGAGCGCGTTGCAGGCTATGGTTATCGCGCCTTGACCGACAGCGCACCCTTAATGGAAAAACCCATCGCTGAAAAAGCAGGTCTAGGATGGATAGGTAAAAATACGTTATTATTGAGTAAAGAAGCGGGATCTTGGTTTTTTTTAGGCGAATTACTCACGACTCTACCCTTGCCAGTAGATAAACCCGTCATACAAGACGGCTGTCAAAATTGTCAGGCTTGTTTAAATATATGCCCAACGGGTGCTTTAGTCAATGCCAAACAAATTGATGCTAGACGCTGTATTTCCTATTTAACCATAGAGCATAAAACAGCCATTCCATTAGAATTAAGGCCACTTATTGGTAATCGTATTTATGGCTGCGACGATTGCCAACTCATTTGCCCCTGGAACCGCTACGCACCCGCAACAACCGAAAACCATTTTTATGCGCGCAACCATTTTGATAGCGCAGAATTAGTCGATTTATTCGCCTGGGATGAAAAAACTTTTACTGAGAAAACCGAAGGCTCTGCTATACGGCGTTTAGGCCATAGCCGCTGGTTACGCAATATTGCCGTTGCTATGGGCAATGCCGACTTCGACCGCACTATCGTTGCAGCTTTAGAGCAGCGTTTAAGCTATCCTGACGCCTTGGTAAAAGAGCACGTTGAATGGGCTATTTTACAGCAACAAGAAAAAAAGAATGCCGTTCATTTAGAGAACCTCCCCTTGAAAAAAATAACGGCTAAATTAAATGCTCATTATTAATGACTACATTTCTAGCGAGAACCCAAACTCCTCCATGGGCAGGCTGTCTTCAAAGATTTCATAATTAGACACGGATAGGCTTTCAAAAATACTCTGCATAGCCACTTCAAAAAATGGAATGCTATACTCATGCAAAGGGCTTTTTTCAAATTCCGGAAAGTTTTCTCTAGCCCTTGCAAGAGCGTCAGAAACCAGTATGGTAGGTTCCATTTCAAGTTGGGCATTGTCGCTAATATAGTCTAAGGTTTTATATAGAACAATTTCAACCAGGCCTTGATCATAATGCGCTTTCTTTTTTTGCATAAAAGCAACGAAATCCTCTTTATTTTTTATTTCATCTAATGCGTCCAAAAATAATTGGTTAACATAGAGTTCCTTCGCCCCTTCGCCCGGAATCATGTCGTAAAATTTAGGGCGCCGCCTACACAAGGTTGCAAAAAAATATAGCGCTATTTCTAAGCAGATTTCTTGGCATAAATTTTTTTCACCCAAAAAAGGCAGATCTTTTTTTACACCCTCTGGAACCATTGGATTTTCCTTGTTTTTGGCTTCTAAAACTTGATCGTAAAATTTGAAAGACGATTCTATTTTAACAAACTCCCCGCCTAAATTAAAATTTTTGCGCGCCAAAAGCGCTTCTTCTTTTTTTATCTTTTCCTCCGTTACATTGATTTTAAAACGTATACTTTTTTTGCCGGCCCCTTCAAGCTTTAAAAACTCTGTCTCATAATAAGAAATCTTTTCTTTTAAATCAGCAATGTAATGCTCTTTAGAAAAGGCAATTTCGTAGTCTTTTAGAGAAGCCTTAAGGTTATTGTAACTTTCATTATACTTCGATCTTGAAATATTTTTCTTGATCTCATCGCTTAATTCGGAATATTTCTTGATGTTTTTTAAAAGATCACCTATCCCAAAAAGTTCACCTTCGCTTTCCTCCTTGCTGAAAAAAATAGCCTCCATATAGCTATTATAAGCGTCCTCACCACCTGAATTTGACAGCCAATAAGAAAGATTGCGATCATACAGCCGCAAACTGTCTAATAATTTTTTGTGTGTGCAGGCCTTTTTTTCACTGGCCATTCTAACTAATCCCGTTGTAGAAATCAGCACTTTTGCTTTAAGATCCAATTTCACCATTTCTAAGGAAAAAAGCCCTATAGAGGCCGCCTCCGTAAAAGAATTAATCCCTAAAACCCTTCTTAGCCGCTCATTAAACCGGCTCTGTGAAGAATTGAGTGGGTTAGCTACCTTATTTCGGCTCTGAGCCTGCTCTTCAAGCAAGGCCTTAATCCAACCCCGCAACTCTTCACATTTTTCAGCTTCGTCCGGGGGTGATTCCTCTTTCAAGAATTCTTTATAGCTCTCTTCCAGCGTCTGCAACTGTTTTTT
>VFJV01000168.1 GCA_009885895.1 Gammaproteobacteria bacterium | reverse complement strand
CTCGTAAAATGGTTTTGCGCGGTACGGCAATTAAGGAGGCAGCGGAACTAACCGAATTAACAGCGGAACAAATTAAACGCTTAACCGAAGAAACGGTGCATTAAGGATCTTGCCCGGTTAGCCTTTGTGTGCGGACCATAGTATAATAACCTTATCTTTTCCCTATATAGTAAGACCAAAATGACTGTGCGTGCAATATTTCCGGGTACTTTCGACCCGCTCACTTATGGGCATTTAGACCTCATTAGCCGTGCGGCCAAGCTCTTTAGTCCTTTGCTGGTGGCGGTTAATGCGGGGCTTAGCGGGGCAAAAACCCCTTTGTTTTCAATAGAAGAGCGTTTGGAACTGCTAAAAGCCGAGCTAGCACACCTGCCCAATGTAGACGTCTGTGCTTTTTCGGGTTTGTTGGTGGATTTTGCACGAGCGCAACACAGTATGACGGTGCTTCGGGGCCTTAGAAATAGCACCGATTGCGACTATGAAATGCAATTAGCGCACATGAATGGTCAATTGGAGCCCAATTTAGAGGTGGTTTTTTTGGCGTCTAAGGCCGAATATAGCGTGGTGCGCGCAAGCTGGGTCAAGGAAATCGCTGTTTTGGGGGGTGATGTGAGTGCTTTTGTAACGCCCAGGGTGGGAAAAGCACTTAAATTGAAATTGATGGCTGAGGGGTAAGCCTAAACATGGCCTTATTAATCACTGACGACTGCATTAATTGCGATGTGTGCGAACCCGAATGCCCCAACGAAGCCATTTACCAAGGCGAATGGTTTTATGAAATTAACCCAAAACTGTGCACCGAATGTGTAGGGCATTTTGAAACCCCACAATGCGTCGCGGTGTGCCCGGTGGCCTGCATTCTCAAGGATGAGACCGAACCCGAAACAAAGGAGCAGCTCATGTCAAAATACAAAGCCCTAATGATCCTAAAAGGGGAACATCCGGCCTGATGAAACCCGAATTACATCAAAAGAAGCCCAAGGCTAGTATTGCGTTTAGCACTTGGAACGTGAATTCCTTGCGCGTGCGTTTAGAGCAAGTATTAACGTTTATTCATGAACATAGGCCGGATGTTTTGGTTTTGCAAGAAATTAAAATGACCGACGACATCTTTCCTATCAACGCGTTTACAGAGTTGGGTTATCACGTTGCTATGTCCGGGCAACCCACCTATAACGGAGTGGCTATTTTGAGCTTAAAGCCGCTTCAAGACGTGGTGGTGGGAATTCCGGGGTATAGCGATCCTCAAAAAAGAGTATTGGCGGCAACGGTGGATTCTCGGCGCATTGTTTGTGTGTATGTGCCAAATGGTGCTAGTGTAGATTCCGACAAGTATCACTACAAGTTGAAGTGGTTTGAACAGTTGTTAGTGTACGCCAAAAACACCGTGGCGGCGTATTCTCAAACCATTATTTTAGGCGATTATAACATCGCGCCTAGCGAGAAGGATGTGCACGATCCCGTTGCTTGGCAGGGGCAGGTTTTAGTAAGCCCTAAAGAACGCGCTTGTTTTGAAGCACTATTGGCCCTAGGCTTTAGCGATGCTTTTCGTGTTTTGGCACCAGAAGATAAGGCATACACGTGGTGGGATTATCGTATGAATGCCTTTAAGCGCAATCACGGTTTGCGTATCGATCACATTGTAGCCAGCAAGGCGGTGATCGAGCAGGCCGAACGTTGCGTTATCGACGCCGTGCCGCGCAGCTGGGATAGACCCTCGGATCACGCGCCGGTTACATTATATTTAAGCGCATAATTGGACATTGAACATGAAACATTCATCTTGGGCTAAAGAATATAAATCAAAACAAATTGCTCTGTACGATCGCACCTTTGTTTTGTGCGCTATTTTAATTGTGGTCATGGGGCTCGTCATGGTGGCGTCGTCTTCCATGATGGTGTCTACGCACACTTACAACACGCCCTTTCATTATTTATTCAGACAAGTTGTGAGCGTAGTCGTCGGTGGGATTTTATGCGCGGTGGTGGTACAAATGCCCCTGCGCTATATTGAAAAGCACAGCCGAGTTTTATTGATAGCGGCCTTGCTGTTACTGGCGTTGGTGTTGGTGCCGGGGATTGGCCATTCTGTCAATGGCAGTAGGCGTTGGCTGCAGTTAGGGCCGCTTAATTTTCAAGTGTCTGAATTGGCGAAGCTATTGTATATTATTTATTTAGCCAGTTATCTGCATCGATTTCGCGACAAATTGGCAGACAATCAACGCACGGTGATACTGCCCATTGCTATTTTGGGGATAAGCAGCGTGCTTTTACTATTAGAGCCCGATTTTGGCTCGGCGGTGGTGATTGCGGCCACCACATTGGGGCTGTTATTTTTAGCCGGTGTGCGCGTGCGCTATTTTGTCTTACTCATAGGCTTTGCCTTGGCTGCTTTGGCCGTTTTGGCGGTGGTCTCGCCATACCGTTTACTGCGCTTAACCAGCTTTTTAAATCCCTGGGACGACCAATTTGGCAGTGGCTACCAATTGACACAATCCTTAATTGCTTTTGGCCGTGGCGGTATTTTCGGAGTGGGTTTGGGAGAGAGCATACAAAAATTATTTTATTTACCTGAAGCGCACACCGACTTTTTGTTTGCCGTTTTAGGCGAAGAAGCGGGCTTGGTAGGGATGATTTCAATCTTGCTGTTGTATGCCATTTTTTTCTGGCGTGTGTTTATCATTGGACATCGGGCTTACAAAGAGCGTTTGTTTTTTGCTGCTTTTTTAGCCTATGGCCTAGGGCTGTGGCTCTCTTGCCAGGTGCTCATTAACCTAGGTGTGAATGTGGGTTTATTGCCTACTAAAGGCTTAACCTTGCCCTTGATGAGTTATGGTGGCAGTAGTATAGTCACTAATTTTGTAGTCATGGCTTTAATTTTACGGGTGGATCATCAAATGCGCATACACTATATGAGTCAGCACTAATGACTCAACACAAGGTTCTCATTATGGCGGGCGGCACTGGAGGCCACATCTTTCCCGCATTGGCCGTAGCCCAAGCCTTAATAGCCAAGGGTGTAGAGGTTGCTTGGTTGGGTCGCTCAGAAGGCATGGAAGCGGACATCGTTGTCAAAGCGGGCCTGCCTTTATTCGCTATTCAAGTTGGCGGTTTGCGCGGTCGTGGTTGGCAACGTTGGGTCTTGGCGCCCTGGCAATTGCTGCGTGCCCTAGGGCAAGCGTTGCGACATATGCACGCGTTTCGGCCGGAGTTGGTATTAGGCTTTGGGGGTTATGCGAGCGGCCCAGGGGGCCTTGCCGCTTTTTTACGACGCACGCCTTTATTCATTCAAGAGCAAAATGCCGTTCCTGGTTATACCAACCGTATTTTAGCTAAAATGGCCCGAAAAGTATTTTCCGCTTTTCCAGGTGCATTTAAAACCAACGCGAAAATTTGTATTAGTGGTAATCCATTGCGCCAAAGCCTATTGCAATTAGCAGAGCCTAAAGTGCGTTTTGCCGATCGTAAAGGGCCTTTGCATATTTTAGTCATGGGTGGTAGTCAAGGTGCTAAGGCTTTAAACGAAGCGGTACCTAAGGCTTTAAAAATAGCTTTAAATGAAGGGCGCGTATTGGTGCGACATCAAAGTGGTTTGCGTCATTATGAAAATACAAGGGCGGCATATGCGACTATAAACGGCGTGGAAGTAATGCCGTTTATCGACGACATGGCCGAAGCCTACGATTGGGCCGATTTAGTCATTGCGCGTGCGGGGGCTTCCACCGTGAGTGAATTGGCGGCAGTGGGTTTGGCCAGTGTTTTAATCCCTTATCCGCATGCGGTAGACGATCACCAAACTAAAAATGCGGCGTATTTAGCAAGCTCAGGGGCTGCAAAGCGTATTGCTGAAACAAATATACAAGGCTTAGAAGGCCTATTAACCCCGGCGTTTTTAGATCGCAACGCGTTATACACCATGGCAACAGCGGCCTATGCATTAGGGCGCAAAGATGCTACAGAGTGTATTGTTCAACAGTGTTTAGGAGTTTTAAGTGCACAATAATAATCCCACCTTACACTATGCTCAAGAAATGGGTATGAAGCTTAGCGTACGGCATATTCATTTAATCGGCATAGGCGGCGCGGGTATGGGAGGCATTGCTGAAGTATTACATAATCAGGGTTTTTGCATCACGGGTTCAGACAGCGGCGATAACGCCATGACCGAACGTCTTAAAAAATTAGGCATTACCGTCTACAAAGGCCATGACGCGCGGTACGTGGAAGGCGCCGAAGTGGTGGTGCGCTCTAGCGCTGTTTCCGTAGACAATGTGGAAGTGGTTTACGCGCAAACACACAAAATTCCAGTGGTCATGCGCGCACAAATGTTGGCAGAGTTAATGCGTTTTCATCACGGCGTTGCCATTGCGGGTACGCATGGTAAAACCACTACCACCAGCCTTGCCGCCAGTGTTTTGGCTGAGGCAGGCTTAGATCCTACTTTCGTCATTGGAGGTTTGTTAAATAGCGCGGGCACCAACGCACGTCTGGGAAAGGGGCAGTTTTTTGTAGTAGAAGCGGATGAATCGGACGCGTCTTTTTTATTGTTAACGCCTATTTTAGCGATTATCACCAACATTGACATGGATCATATGGAAACCTATGCGGGCGACTTTCAACGCTTACAAACTACTTTTTTGCAATTTATACACCATTTGCCTTTTTATGGCGCGGTGATTGTTTGCTTAGACGATCCTATCATCGCGCAATTATTGCCGCAAATATCGCGGCGCGCAATTACCTATGGTATAGACAGTGATGCCGATATTCGTGCCACGAATATTGTGCAACACGGTGTGCAAATTGAATTTAGTGTGCTTCGTAAAGGCAAAGCCCCTTTAGATTTAAAGCTGAATCTTGCAGGTAGACACAATGTTTTAAATGCCTTATCTGTGGTTGCTTTGTCGGAAATACTGAATATAGACGATGAAAGCCTGGCGCGTGCTTTTGCCGGGTTTCAAGGCATAGGCCGACGTTTTCAAATTTATGGTGATTACAAACCTCAAAAAGAAGTAAGCGTTTTAGTGGTAGACGATTACGGTCACCATCCACGAGAAGTTGCGGCAACCTTAGCTGCTGCGCGCGCGGCTTGGCCTCACCGGCGTTTAGTGATGGCGTATCAACCACACCGCTATACGCGTACTCGGGACTTATTCGACGATTTTGCGGAAGTGTTATCTAAGGTAGATGTATTATTATTGTTAGAAGTGTATTCTGCAGGCGAAGAGGCTATTCCAGGCATCGACAGTCGGGCTTTATGCCGGGCTATACGCGAAAGAGGCAAGATTGAACCTATCTTGGTGGGCGATGTGAATTTATTGCCGGATCTCTTCGCGCATCTTTTAAAACAAGACGATGTGTTGTTAACTCAAGGGGCGGGTAATATCGGGGGTCTTGCAAAAATGTTGTTAAGTCAAACAAAGCAGGTGTAAATTATGTCCGGTGTATTGCGTGGTCAATTGCAAGAAAATATTAAATTATCGGAATGGACAACCTGGCGCGTGGGTGGTTTGGCTAAACGCTGCTATTGTCCAGCAGATAAAGACGATCTCGCTTATTTTTTACAAAGTTGCAACCAAGATGAACCTTTATTGTGGCTGGGTTTGGGTAGTAACACGTTAATTCGCGATAAGGGTTTCAATGGTACCGTGATTATCACCCAAGGGCATTTAAAAGAATTAAGTCCATTGCAAGAAGGCATTATACGCGCCGAGGCGGGTGTGTCTTGTGCGCAAGTGGCGCGGTTTTCAGCGCGTGCGGGCTATAAAAATGGTGAATTTTTGGCGGGCATTCCCGGAACCATTGGCGGGGCTTTAGCCATGAATGCCGGTTGTTTTGGACATCAAACCTGGGAACATATACTTCAGGTAGAAACTATGAATAGGCGCGGGCATATCATCGTGCGCAGGCCGGAAGAGTATACAATAGCGTATAGAGAGGTGATTAGGCCCGCTGAAGAATGGTTTATTGCCGCCCATTTTGAGTTCGCGCGAGGCGACAAAGACGTATCGCTTGCCATTATTAAAGATCTATTAGACAAACGCGCAGCGTCACAGCCTACGGGTAAGCCTTGTTGTGGCTCCGTGTTTCGTAATCCGCCAGGCGATTTTTCAGGCCGTTTAATAGAAGCGTCGGGTTTAAAAGGCTTTCGCATCGGTGGCGCCGAAGTGTCAACTAAACACGCCAATTTTATTATTAATACGGGCGATGCTACCGCAGAGGATATTGAATGTGTTATGGCACATGTGCAAGCCGAAGTGCTGCGTTTACACGGCGTGGCTTTGCAGCCGGAAGTGCATATTGTGGGGGATGTTTAGGAACAGGTTAAGCTGCTTTTTCTAAAAAGTTACGCAAACAATGTTGTATATCGTCGAACGTATGGCTATTCAAGGGGTCAAAGCAGTGAATATCGGGCCATCGCCTAAGCCAAGTTAATTGTCGTTTGGCCAATTGTCGTGTTGCGGCGATCGCTTTTTCACGCATAGTGGCGTAATCGTAATCGCCTTCCAAATAGCCCCAAACTTGTCTATACCCTACAGCGCGCATAGAGGGCAGGGTAGCGTGTAATTCAGGGCGTTCTTTTAAGGCCGCGACTTCTTCTATAAAACCAGCGTCTAACATGGCATCGAAGCGTGCAGCAATACGCTCATGCAGAATCTTGCGATCAGCGGGGATTAACGCAATGGTCAGTACGCGGTGCGACTGTAGTGCTAAGCCTTGTTTAGGGGCTTCAAATAAATCGCTTTGCGCTTTTCCCGTTAAATAATAAATTTCTAAGGCGCGTTGCAGGCGTTGCGGGTCGTTGACGTGTATGCGTGCTGCCGCTTTAGGATCTACCTGCTTCAAACGTGCGTGCAGGGTTTGCCAGCCGTATTCTTCTGCTTCGGCCATAATTTTGGCGCGTATTTCTATTGAGGCGGTGGGCAGAGTCGATAAACCATAAAGCAAGGCTTTCAAATACAGCATAGTGCCGCCAACTAGAAAAGGAATATGTTGTCGCTGCTCTATATCTGCAATGGCTTTTTGAGCTTTATTGCAAAATTGACCCGCAGAAAAAGCGAGCTCGGGGGCTAATATATCAATTAAATGATGCGGAACAGAGTTTAATTCTGCAAACGAGGGTTTGGCTGTGCCTATGTTTAAATGACGGTAAATGAGGGTGGAGTCTGCATTGATGATTTCACCCTTAAATTGCGTACATAGGCTTAAGGCCAGCGCGGATTTGCCGCTGGCGGTAGGTCCCGTTAGGACAACAAGCGGAGGTAGGGGTGTTATGGGCATAGTCGTTACCTTGAAATTATAGCTTATAAAATAAGCCTTGTTTATAAGGCTATTATATCACAGCTATAGGTTCGAATCGGGCTATACGAGTAGCCGTTGATGTTTGAGCGTTAAAGACAGCGAAAATAAAACCGACCATTAGATTGAATTAAAAAAATTTTGCGTTTCAAATAAACAAAAAAACGAAAAATTAAAAAAAAAAGGATCTTTTTTCAAAAAAAGCTTGTTATTATTTGTTTTTCCGTATTAAGATGGCTTTGTCCGTGCGGAATAGACGCATTTTTAAAATGTTTTTTCCGTTAGGGGAATGGTATCGCAAGGGCGTTTGCGCTCTGCGATGCGAGTAGATGTTCTGGGGTTGTCGTGCACGCTGTCTCGGCGTCTCAATGTTAAGTATAATTTTTGAAAAGGAAGATAAATGATGTTAAAGAAAATAACGTTCGGTTTAATTGCGGTTTTGGGTACTGCTTCTGCGTTGGCGGGACACGCTAACGACATGACACTGCCTACGGCCTCTGGGGTAAATTTAATGGCACCGCATCAAGAAGGATCTTGGTCTTTTGGTTTGCAAGCCAATTATTTTGAGCCTAATTCAGATTTTAATTATGTAAAAACCACTAATACCACGTCTACGTCTGCTCTTACCACCAATGAGTATGATACTCGCTCTGTAGACTCAGACTACGAATTTGGTTGGGGTGCGGATGTAAGTTATCATTTTCCAGGAAATGGTCGTGATGTGACTCTTGCATTTACGCAATTGAATAGCAGTGAAAGCAATTCGTCTGTAGACACAAAGGGGAAGCTTTATCAGCCACGGTCGACCATCAGCACCGCTTATAGCGATGCCTCCGGAAAAGTTAAGGTAGACTATGATGCTGCAGATTTAACCTTCGGTCAAGTAATTACGGCCGGTAATCGCATTACACTGCACCCTTTTGCGGGTTTGCGCTATGCTTACATAGACTACAAAGCCACTGGCGTCTATGGCCATCAGAGTGAACATGTTAATGGTAATGGTAATGGTAATGTTCAGGTCGATACCGTAACATTGGAATCTGATTTTCAAGGCATAGGACCTAGGCTGGGTAGTGATGCTATGGTCAATCTAGGAAACGGTTTTTCTTTGAAAGGTACTTTAGGGGTTTCTTTGTTGATAGGCAATGTAGATGTAAATGAAGATGAGTATTTCTACACGAACACCAGCAAGGGTTCTGATACTCATAATGCCTATGATGTTGACACCAACACCCGTGTTGTACCTGAAGCTGATGCTAAATTATCTGCTATGTACACTGTAGATATGAACGATGGCTATAGTTTAGGCTTTGAAGCAGGCTGGCAAGTAACGAATTATTTTGATGCCATTCAAAATAATTTCGCCAGCACGCAAGACAGCTCTACGCAGTACACAAGCTACTTTAACCAAGGCCCTTTTGCACGCGTCCAATTGGATGTAGCATAGTCTTTGTAAAAAAAGCAGTGTTTCTTCTAAAACGCCGGGTTTACCCGGCGTTTTTTTTGCAAAAATAAAAAAGCGTGCGAAGCCCGCTTTTGCTATAATAAAACCGATGAGTCGGTTTTAAAGGTTAATATTTCACGCGAAAACAAACTATTTTTGCATTTATTTTAAAAAAACTTAAAATTTTCTTAAGATATGCTTGCAAAAAATTGAAAAGGCTCTACAATACAGAGTGTGGTTCATTTAACTAACTGTGAGGACATCTTTAAAAATGAAAACGAATATTTCTTTGATTCTTTTGGGCCTAGGCCTAGTGAGTGCTTCGGCTTATGCAGGTACGGTTGCGGATATGCCTATGCCAGTTTCTAACGACATTAATGTTACGGCACCCGATCAATCCGGCATGTGGTCTTTTGGTGGCACGGCTGTTTTTATGCAAGCATCGAATAAAACATTTGATTATGCGGATACAGCGACTTTCTCAACCAACCCTCCACCTAATACCGTTATAGACTTTAATCGCAACACTGTGGATGAAGATTACCATTGGTGGTTTGGGGCAGATATAACCTATGCTTTTCCAGGGCATGGCCGTGATGTGATGTTAGCCTACGAAGGCTTGCATGGTGATAGCACGGATCATACCAGGCCTGATCCTGCCAGCACTGCTGCGGTGAGTGCTTTTAGTGGGTTTCAATACACCGAGGCTAAAGGCAAAAGCGAAACCGATTACGATGCTGGAGACCTGGTGTTCGGTCAAAAATTGGATGTGGGTGAACGTATACGTTTACATCCCTTCATAGGCGTGCGGTATGCACACATTGATCTGAAGGATACGGGGACCTATGCAGGACCGAATACTCCGTCTTTCTCCTTCATCGGTGCTACTGGTGATTCAGTTTCTGAAGCCAGCAAGATAGAAAATACCTTCAATGGTGTGGGTCCACGCCTGGGCAGTGATGCAGAAATTAATCTGGGTCAAGGTTTTTCCATACGGGGCCGTTTAGGGTTATCGGCTTTAATTGGCTCTCATACCGTAGACAATAGTGGCGTGATATCGGAGTACGATGCAAATGGTGTGTTTATAGATAACGTTCTGTCTGCCTCGAATGACTCAGACTCAGAAACACGCGTTATTCCTGAAGTAGACGGTCGTTTAGGTTTAAATTACACCTACAACTTCGACTCCAATATGGCAATGGGTTTTGAAGCGGGTTGGCAGGCAACGAACTACTTTAATGTGGCATCCGATCAGCGATCGGTAAGCGGTGCTTTGTTGGGGGCATTATTTGAGCCATTGGGGCCATTGGGTGCTGCATCAGGCGACACGCATTATGGCAGTACTTCGAACTTTGCCATACAAGGTCCGTATGCACGTTTGCAGCTCGATATTGCGTAAGTGATACCAGGCATTTTCTGACTTTCCTTTTCAAGTCTATGAAACGGGCCGCGCAAGCGGCCTTTTTCTTTTCAAGTTGCCTTCTTAAATTTGTGTATTAAAAGTTCAGCTAAAGTTACTGGGATAAAATTTTTCGGTCTGAACTGAAGCGACCGTTTAAGCGCTAATATTATATTATCCTCAAAAAACCGAAAAAAATATAAACAAAAAAGAGGGTAAACCATAAATTAACCGTATGTTTATTCAAAAAAACCTTAAATTTGACCCCTTTTCTCTTGCAATACAGGGGGAAAGGTATAAAATACACAAGCGTTACTTAACGTTAATTTAAGATAAGGTGATTTTAATCATGAAGACAAATATTTCTTTAGTTCTTTTAGGCTTAGGCCTAGTTTCTGGTGCCGCTTATGCAGGTACTGTGGATACCGCTCCTATGCCTACATCCAATGACATCAATGTCACAGCGCCTGATCAATCCGGCATGTGGTCTTTTGGTGCAACCGCGGTGTATATGCAAGCTGCTAATAAAGCCTTTGCATATGCTGATAACGCTACTTCAACCCTTACAGGTACAACGACGGATTCGACTTCAACACAATCTACAGTGGATCAAGGTTACAATCTTTGGTTTGGCGTGGATGCGACGTATGCATTCCCAGGTAATGGTCGTGATGTAACTTTGGCCTATGAAGGTTTTCATGGCAAGGATAGCAATGGCGTTGAGGGTAATTTGAATAGCCCCTTCAGTGCTGCGTCTTATGATAGCGCCAAGGGAAAAACTCAAACCAATTATGATGCCGGCGATTTAGTGTTCGGTCAAAAATTAGATGTGGGTGAGCGTATTCGTTTACATCCATTCATGGGCGTACGTTATGCGCACATCGATACCCAAGATTCAGCATCTTATGAGGGAACCCAGATAGGAGGCAACCCAAAAACTGAACATGCACAAATTGAAAACAGTTTTAACGGCATAGGTCCACGTTTGGGCAGTGATGCTGAAGTAAAATTGGGTCAAGGTTTTTCTGTACGCGGCCGTTTAGGCATGTCAGCCTTAATGGGTTCACAGAGTATAGATAATAGCTACAGCATTGTGAAGTACAATGCAGACAAGACGGCGGTTATCTCTACGCACAACGAAACTTTGGCGGATCAGTCTGAAACGCGTATCATTCCTGAAATCGATGCACGTTTAGGCTTACATTATACCTATGACTTCGCGTCCAATATGGCAATGGGTGTAGAAGCAGGCTGGCAAGCAACGAATTATTTCAATGTGATCTCAGATCAAACATCTGGTACCGGTCATTACGATAATACTTCCAACTTCGGTCTGCAAGGTCCATACGCACGCGTTCAGTTTGACATTGCGTAAGCTTCCTTTTCGAGTCTAGAAAAAAGGCCGCGTAAGCGGCCTTTTTATTTTTGTCCGCTGTCGCCACAATTAAAGTGAATGCGGCAGGTGGCAATGTAGCGATCGTTGCCGCCTATTTCCACTTGTGCGCCATCCGATACTTTAAGGCCTGTTTCATCTATACGCATATTCATCGTTGCCTTACGACCGCAATGGCAAATGGTTTTAATCTCGGCCACTTCTTCGGCTAAGATCAATAAATACAAGCTGCCTTCGAAGGGTTCCCCCTGAAAATCAGAGCGCAGGCCATAGGTTAAAACGGGGAGATTGAGATGATCGACTATAGCCGCCAATTGTAGCACTTGTTGTTTATTTAGAAATTGGGCTTCATCCACAAAGATGCATTTTAAAGCAGGCTGTTCTTGCTGCAGGGTTTCAACCATCTTGTATAAATTCGTGTGTGCGTTGAAGGTGATGGCATTGGCTTTTAGACCTATGCGGGAAGACACGAGGCCTTTTTCCTGCCTATTGTCTAATTCGGGGGTAAACAGCAGCGTTTGCATGCCCCGTTCGCGATAATTGTAATCCGATTGTAACAGCGTGGTGCTTTTCCCCGCGTTCATTGCAGAATAATAAAAGTACAATTTAGCCATGAAAGCATGCCTTCAAAATAGAAAATAGTATATACCCGTTAGGCTAAACTATGATATAAGATAGTGTATAAAGAGGGCAAATTATGCAAAATACGTTTACAGTTACGGTAGTTGAAGCGACTTTACTCACGCCTAAGGTGCGGCATTTAAAGCTAGAACGTCACGATGGGCAATCCTTGGAGTTTCTTCCTGGCCAATTTGTGAGTTTTCATTTTCCGGGCGAAGAGGCTAAAGAAATACGCCGCAGTTACAGTTTGGCGGGCATTCCAGGCGAATCGTCACAAATAGAGTTGGCCTTGGGTTATGTTAAGGGTGGCGTTGCTTCCGAAGCGTTATTTACCGCGAAATCCGGGGATACCTTCACCATGAGCGGGCCTTATGGGCGTCTTATTTTACGCGATGAAACCCCGGCCCGTTATATATTGGTTGCAACCAGTACAGGCGTAACGCCTTATCGCTCTATGTTACCTGCATTGGCGGCACGCCTTAATGAGAGTAAAGTGGTCATTTTACTGGGCGTACAAACAAGACTAGATGCATTGTATAGCCTCGATTTTCTCGCGTATGCAGCGCAGTACCCCAATTTAGACTTTCGCCTTTGTTATAGCCGCGAAACTGAAAAAGAGTCTTTGCGACCCTTTGAACACTTAGGCTATGTGCAAGATCAATTTGCGCTTTTAGATCCCTCTCCAGACAAAGACATAGTCTATTTATGCGGGAATCCCAACATGATCGACGCCGCCTATGAACTTTTGAAGGACAAAGGCTTTAATGCGCAACAAGTACGTAGAGAAAAATACGTGTCATGACAGGCTCTAAAGCCATACCTAAAGGCGTGCGCGCCATATCGACTATTGAAATGTGGGAGCGTTTTAGCTTCTACATGTTACAAACTTTGTTGGTGTTATATGCCAACGATTCTCCCGCTGCGGGGGGGTTAGGCTGGTCTGCGGAAGCCGCCATTCGTATTTCGGGTACTTACGGTGCCTTTGTCTATATTAGCCCTATAGTCGGTGGTTTTATTGCTGACAAATTCTTAGGCCGCCGTTTGGGTGCCGCCATAGGCGCAGTTTTAATGGGCATGGGCCAGCTGACGATCATAATACACAGTACGGCCGCGTTTTATTGTGGATTGTCATTGTTAGTGTTGGGTTGCGGATTGTTAAAACCCAGCCTAAGTGCCATGGTAGGGGAATTTTTTAGCGAGCAAGATCACCGGCGTCATTCGGCATTTGCCGTATTCTATATGGCGATTAATATAGGCGCTTTAATGGGAACGTTTCTATCGGGTCTGGTGGTGCTACACTGGGGTTATAGGAGTGCTTTTTTATTAGGCGCGATGGGTTTTATTATCGCTTTGATTAATTTGTTTATAGCCAGTCGCGGCAGTTTAAAAACGACAGGTGTGCGCCGAAAAAAGGGTTTAGCACCATTACCGTCGTTAACGACTCTAGAAAAAAAGCGGATTAAAGTGTATCTAGGCATGTGTGTGGGTAATATCGTGTGGAATGTAATCTATGCCTTGCCCTTTGGATTATTGACGTATTATGCCGCGCATAATATTCACAATAATATAGGCAGTTATACTTTCCCAGTGACTTGGTATGTGGCATTTTATGCTTTACTCATTATTATATTTAGCTACGTGTTGGCTAAGCTGTATGATTATTTGCACAGTCGCGGTATCTCTTTAACCGTTAATCGAAAATTGTCACTGAGCTATTGGTTTTTAGTGGCAAGTTGTATCAGCTTATTGCCGTTGATCCATGCCATACAAAATAATCCGCATTACATCGGTAGCCCATGGGCATTGATAACGTTTTACCTTTTATTTTCTGTCAGCGAGTTATTAAGTTTGCCCGTGATGTTGGCAGCGGCTACACAAATAGCCCCTAAAGCCTATGCTGCCGTTATGATTTCTGCCAATATTTCGATTTCGTGGGGGCTGGGCAGTTATTTAGGCGGTGAGTTTGGCGCCTTAACTTTGCATTATTCAGCGATGGTATTATTTTCTATTATCATCGTTATTTCAGGATTGTTGGCCATAGGGCATAAGCATTTTGACGCCTATTATGAAAAATTAACGGGTGTGCAGTAGGATTTTAAGTCTTACAAAACGCCGCCTTTGCCGCCGTCAAGGTTTTATCCAACGTTTCGTCATTATGTGCCATTGAAATAAATCCAGCTTCAAAAGCCGATGGGCCTAAATAGACGCCTTGTTCCAACATGGCATGAAAAAACCGTTTAAAGCGCGCTTCATCGGCGGTTTTGACGTCATCTAAATTGCTAGGTGCCGTATCGCGAAAATACAAACCAAACATGCCGCAAACGCTGGTGGTGGAAATAGATATATTGGCTTTAGCCGCAAGCTCTTTTAAACCCGCTAATAATTGTAGAGTGTGTTGCTGTAAGCAGACATAATATTCGGGGTGTGCCGCCAATTCCGTTAAAGCGGCAAGGCCCGCAGCCATGGTAATAGGATTACCGGACAAAGTGCCTGCTTGATACACGGGGCCTATAGGGGCTAATTGTTGCATGATGCCGCGACGGCCGCCAAAGGCACCCACGGGCATCCCTGCGCCGATGATTTTACCAAAGGTGCTTAGATCGGGTGTTATATTATATAAGCCTTGTGCGCCCTGTGGATGCACGCGAAACCCCGTCATGACTTCATCAAAAATAAGTACGCAGTGATACTTATCGCATAAGTTGCGCAAGCCCTGTAAAAAACCGGTTTTAGGCAAGACGCAATTCATATTGCCCGCAATAGGCTCGACAATAATGGCGGCAATGTCGTCGCCATAGTGTAAAAACAAATTTTCTACCGCCGCTAAGTTGTTATAGGGCGCAAGCAAAGTATATTCGGCCACAGCGGGAGGCACTCCGGGGGAGCTTGGGTGACCAAAGGTGAGTGCGCCGGAACCTGCCTGTACCAACAATCCATCGCTGTGGCCGTGGTAGCAGCCTATAAATTTAATAATTTTATGGCGATGCGTATAAGCGCGCGCTAAACGTATGGCGCTCATGGTGGCTTCAGTGCCGGAATTGACCATGCGAATTTGCTCTATAGAGGGAATCATGCCGCATATTTTTTCAGCCAATAGCGTTTCTAATTCGGTGGGTGTGCCAAAACTTAAGCCTAGATCGACGGCTTCATGCACGGCGGCAATCACAGCGGGATGGTTATGCCCTAAAATCATAGGTCCCCAAGAGCCTATATAATCCACATAGGATTTGCCCTGCAGATCGGTAATATACGCACCTTTGGCCTTAGCCATGAATAAGGGTGTGCCGCCTACATAGCCAAAAGCGCGCACGGGGGAATTTACGCCGCCCGGAATATAACGCTGCGCTTTTTCAAAGGCATTTTCATTGGGAGTAGGCATAGTGACCCCTAGGCTATATAAAATATAAGCACATTATCCCACGATAACCCCAAAAATGGTATACTACACCAGAATTCTTGGGGTAAAACTATGCTTATTTCCATTATTGCGGCTATGGCCGAAGGGCGCGTTATAGGTTTAAACAACCAAATGCCCTGGCATTTGCCGGCGGATCTGCGTCATTTTAAGGCGATGACGCTGGGTAAACCGGTTATTATGGGGCGTCAAACCTATTTATCCCTAGGAAAAGCCTTGCCAGGGCGGCGCAACATCGTTTTAACCCACGATGTGGATTTTGTAGCGGCAGGCTGTGAAGTGGCGCAAAATTGGCAGCAAGTTGAAACCCTCTGCGCCGATTACGAAGAAATCATGGTCATTGGCGGGGCCTTAGTGTATGAACAAATATTGCCTTTGGCTCAGCGTTTATATTTAACTGAAATAGCATTCAGCATTCAAGGCGATAGGTTTTTTCCAAAGTGGAATGAAGCAGAATGGGAAAAAGTGTCTGAGGAGGCTTTTGTGGCTGATGAGAAAAATCCATATGCGTACCGATTTTTAGAATATAGGAGAAACTGACTATGAGTAAAGCGGCACTGTACACACCTAATGTTGATACCCACGCGTATTTAACCGTAATGCCAGGGGCGATAGGGCGTATAGCCGAATTGTTGGCCGAAGAAGAGGATGCGAGCACACAATTGCGCATTTATATAGAAGGCGGTGGTTGTTCGGGCTTTCAATATGGTTTTATTTTAGATGAAGAACGTAAAGAAGACGATACGATTATTTCTTGTCCTGTGTCTAAGGGTGATGCGGCTTATTTGAGGCGCACTGAAATTCACATTTATATCGACCCCTTAAGTTTGCAGTATTTGGCGGGTGCCGAATTAGATTATAAAGATGATGTGGAAGGGCAACGCTTTATCATACGCAATCCGCATGCGCAAACGACCTGTGGTTGTGGTAATTCTTTTTCGTTAAAAGAATAAAATGAAATTAAAATGGGTGGCTATAGGCTTAGGGATCCTAAGTGCTACGCTAGCAGCAACGCCCTCTGCAGAGGGTATTTTGCATTGCATACCCAATCAAGTACAATTTAATGCTAAGGGTGAAATGCATTTTGGTGCGGCGGATAATAAAGCGCAAATTTTTTTGGTGCGCAGTCAATACGATACGCCATTGGTGTTGGATTTTTCCGCGGGCCATATAGGCGCGAGTGCGGGTTTAACGCAAAGGCTAGGCCCTAGAGCTTGGACCGTGTATGTCTATAAACCTAAAGACGACACCTTGCGTGTTGAAACGGGTAGACAGCCGCCATTGTGGTCTTGCGCAGTTCAGGATGCTTTGGGCGCTGTAAAACTTAACGATTGTCAAAAAAGCGTATGGACCTGTGCTTTAACGCCGGATGCAGCGAAAACGCTGATGTCGGTGCAGTATCAACAACAGGCCAAGGATTTAAGCCATTCTTTTTGGTTGCCATTGGGCGATACGCAATATCAGTCTGTCTATTTTTTAACGGATCTGCAGAAATAATAGAGATAAGAAATAGCAATAAATTTCTCGGAACGGCTTATTTTCTCTGGCCCGTCATTGCGAGCGGACGAGCGTAGCAATCCAGGAAAATTTTCAACAATGAAGAGAATTATCGTCTACTTTGATGACGGATAAAGAAACAGGGCGCTCGCAATGACGAATTTCGTGCAATTGAACACGCTCACAGTATAAAAACAAGCACATTTTTTTCTTAAAAAGAGCGCGAGCAGTGATAAACTACGTATATTGTGACTACGCACCCGTCATTGCGAGCCGGTGAGCGCAGCGAACAGGCGTGGCAATCCAGCGTTTGAATGATGAAAATTAACTTTGAGTCTATAGAACGAGTAT
>VFJV01000061.1 GCA_009885895.1 Gammaproteobacteria bacterium | reverse complement strand
TCGTCTACAAGAGCAGCGCAGATTATTATTTAAAAACATACATGAGGATTATAAGGTTAGTGCATAATTTACACACCCCTTCAGACTCATTTGAGTATTGGAATATACTCGCTCTGTTATGAAGTGATTATGGTTTCCAATGTCTCGATTTAGGATAAACCTCTCGATAGGCATCGGATTGGCTTTTACCCTGGGCTATAGCTGCCGCGAATTTTTCTTGTCTGGAGATAAGTATTTTTATATTTATACTCTTAATATATGATTTTTGCATTCAAAAATTCTTTTAAAGCCGAATCTGAGAGTTTAGTAACATCAATACAGGGCTTTGAAGCAAGTTGATTAGCCGCACTATCTTCTTTATCACGCGCATTGTAGCCATGCATCACGTTTAGCTTGTCTACTGCGGTAATTCTATCGTTGGGCTTCATGCTTTGGTCTAAAGCAATCTCAGATAGAACTTCTATAGACTGCTGTCTACGCCAAATCGATAATGCCACTGTCTGCTCCTTTAATTTTTCAACCCTAGCCACAACCCCACCATGCTTAGCCATGGCAGAAGCCTTATTATGCACCGATGCCGCTTTCCATGCCATTGATATGGGGTAGGCAATTCTGTAAGCGTCGGATTGATTCGCTCCAATGGCGATGGCTTCGGCGAATTTTTCTTGTCGTGGGGTTAAAGTTTTCATTCCGACATTATAGCAAAATGCATTATAAAATAATACTATAAAACCAATGCAAGATAAAAACTATACCCTTGCGGCCAATCTCTCCCTCATTGCACTTTCGGATAGCTTACAAAGCCATGCATTACATTAAGCACTCTTATCGCGGCAATTATGTCACAAGTTCGTTCATTATCATCGGTTGCTATAGCCCATAACCTGGCGGAAGACTCCTGCTTACTCCTGGATGATTGTGTCGCTATTTCCTCCTTTAACATTTCAATCCTCGCTAAAACCCTGCTCTTTCTAGCAAATGCAGCCGCTTTATTAGCCACCAATTCCGGTTCTAAGTCGTCACTTGAAGAAGAGAAGACTAAGAGGTAAGCGTCTAACTGACTCATCCCCGTAGCAATTGCTTGTGCAAATATCTCTTGTTTAGTGGTTAATTTATGCATCATTTTCTCCTGTCGTTTTTGTTAAATAATCCTGGCCAAAGCTCATGGGCTGGCCTGTAGGGCTTAGATTTACGCATTGGTGACAATAGCGGCGATCGTCCTCACCCCCTATATTGGTCGCTTTATGGGCCATAGCTATCTCCAAGAAGTAATTGCGTATAGCCATATCTTCCTGGCACTGGTGTATAACCCTGGCTATAGCTTCGGGATTGGTTTCGCCGATATCAGCAAGCCATGCATGCAGCAATTCTTTCTCCTCTAAAGTTAAAGCGGGTATTTTTAGCATTATAGAGTTAAGAGCCTTTGCTACTGCTACACTTGCTACACTTGCTACACCCTGCACGCTATTTCCTTGGGGTGTAGCAGGTGTAGCAGGTGTAGCAGTGTAGCAAGCCCTGACGCTGTCAAAATCCACGGTTTTACGTATCAAATCCTTAAGCCCCATGAGACTCCCCTAATAATCTAGGATTTACTTCAATAACTGTGGATAAGCCGTCTTGAGTTAAGCGCGCCCGCCCCAATTCGGTTAATTCGATTAAGCAAGGGTCTAAGAGCGCAGAAATACGTAAAGGGCCAGACTGAGCGAGTTCTCTTTTTTTAATGCATTGCTGGTTATTTCTAATGCAGTATTGGACTAGCCACGAGTCTAGCTTCATTGTGTTAGAAAATTCAGGGCTGGCTGTTAGAGTCTGAAAAAATCGTTGCGATTCATTTAAATGCCAAGCAACAATGCGACTTGCGCGCTCAAAGCTATCGGCACAAATTTGATCGCTAAATCCATACTCAAAAATTTGAAATAAACATGCTAACCGCGCGGCATTGTCAGCTGCTTTGCTGGCCACATCATGCACATCATAAAGCTCGCAATCAGGCCCGAGCATCGATTCAATCGCATTATGATAAGCAACCCACAAAATTTTAGCCTTTCTTGAGAAAGTAAGCACTTTAGGTTTTAAGCTGCCGTCTTCATTTAAAGGAAGTGGTCGATTTAAAATCTCCGTAATTTGTTCATGAAACTTCGTCAGAAAAGGCCAGCCCTGGGGTGGTTCTTTGAACGGTCGCTTCCCCTGGGTAGATGTAGGAGCGGAAATTAAAAACCGCGCTAAAAATCCGGTACCCCTGGGCAGCCCACCTGCTTGACGAAAAAATTCTTCAAGGGTGCTTTTTTGAACCTGCAAAGCGACACTTAGGCGTACATTACTAACTAGAAACGATTCCGAGGTTTTACGATCAATATTCAGTGAGCCCCCATCCCACAATTGATTGAGCAAAGCCAGGTTGCGAACCAATGATTCCCGCCCCATTCCATGTGAGCCAAATACAGTTCCAGCTTCGGATGAAATAATAGCTGCTGAAGGCCAATTCTGAGAAAGACCTAGGGCTAGAGCCTCAGGAGTAAAGTCCGCATAACGCAAACGCGGATTTTTAGGTGCTTGTGGTTTTTCACGCTGTAATTGCGCTAGGTTGGCTTCTTCTTTTTCAGTTGCTTTGTTTGCTTTTGTTAAAGTTTTAATTTTTTCCTTAACTGCGGAATGCTTTGCTTCCCAGACGTCTTTTTGGCTCAGATACTGATCTAAAAGCGGTTTGTTGTCTTTGCTTTTTTCCTTTTGGTAATTATCAATGGCTTGCATAAAAAATTTATCGCAAGTTGATTTCCTTTCGCCACTTTCTGCAATAACAAGTAAATTCAAACTGCAAGGCCCGTCAAAGCCTTGCGCGCGCTCAACATCGCAATGCCCTTGAATCGCCAAAGATAAGCAGGCTAAAGCAGAAGAAACGATTAAGGGCAAAGGTGCTTGCACGAAGGCCTCGACCTCTTCAACAGCTGAAGCCAGATGCCGGGGTAAAGCGTCAAAAGGGTATGGTTCAATCTCTTTTTCTCGAACAATTTCTTTTGGCTCAGACCAGGTGCTAGTAGCTATTTCAGCTATTTTTATCGCTTTACTCAATGCATCGCGAACTGCTTCTGTTCCTTTTTTATCCCATAAGTCCCAGAAGTCGCACTTGTCACCGTTCAACTCGGGGACTGCAACAAAGCCAGCAACAGTCTTAGCGGCTTCCGTCGCGGCTTTAACACCCACATTTTCAGCATCTTTTGAGGCGTCATTATCCGCTAGAAAAATAATCTCAGCATTAGGAGCAAGTTCGCGCACCGCCAAAGCTACAGCCTCCAAATTCCCTGAGTCCATTGCCGCCACCGCGGGGGTGCCAGTTGCAGCATGTACTGCCGCCACCGTGGCTACACCCTCGCCGATGAGAACCCTAGTTGCACCGCTAATTTTGCCAAAGGGATGGAAACAACCTTGTTTACGACCGCCTTTAAGAAAGTTCTTATTTCCATTACCGTTAATGGCCTGTATGGTCCAGAGCTTTTGATTCTTGTCATATAGCGGAACGAGCAATGCGTCATCCCAACCACATTGAGACCACGGCCCGCGCTTTATACGCGAGCCTAGAGGGACTTTCTTTAAAACGGCATAGGGATGTGTATTAACGTCACCTGTAGCAGAATTTAGAATCTCCTTAGCTTTAGCTGCGCTTTTTTCGTGTTGCTCGCACTTCTCAATATCGCGCTGCTTGGTCTCCGCTTCGCAGCGTTGGTGAAAAGCTGTTTGTTCTTCATTGGAATATTCCTTACCGTCATTTAATTGCCAGTTTCCTCTCAGGCCAGAAGAATGATCGCCAAATACACCACCGCGACCATCTTCAAATAAACGGCACCATGCCGCTTTGTTAGTCTTAGCTTTTCCCTTCCCTGGAAATCTCTGCACATTTCCAGGCGTTAAACTGAGTGGCGGCTGCAGTCCGGCCTCGCGCATTGCAAGCGAAAATTCATTAATCCGGTTCATGATTCCTCCGAAAAAAATCATCGGGCTGAAGGCCCCAAACATGCGCTAAATTTTCAATCGCGGTTGCGCGTGAAACACCAGATAAGGCCGCTTTAAAATCCACTGCATCATCACCGCTTACCCCGCAAGATAAGCACGCAAACGCGCCCGTCCCCAAATCAAGGGAAAATGAATTTAAATTTTCACACGCGCTGAATGGGCATGGCCCCGCAGGAACCCAGCCCCGCCCGATTAACAGGCGATCGAGCTCTGCGGCGTAGAAATTCAAAATCTCGAGCCGGTTTTTTTTATTCGCTGACATTGCCCAAGCCTCCGGCGGTGTGCGTTTGTGTTCTTGTCGCGATAAATTCGCGTAAATCGCGCATTTTATAGCGGATAAGCCGACCGCAACGCACGTATTTCAAATTATAACGGGCAACGCTGCGCCACACGCACAAAGTATCTACTGAAAGTCCGAGCATAACGGCGGCTTCTTTCGGTGTAAGCAAGTTGGAGTCGCCTAGCTCGTCGTAGTTTTTTGCAATCATTTTTGAATCCTCAATCTAAATTAATGAAATTTGCGCAAAATCGCGCAAAGCCGTACTCTAGATTAAATTTATTGATCGGCGAAGTCCATAATTTTAACGCTTGACCTGCAGAAAATAAAATATAAAGAAAAAAAAAAACGGAAAAAATCGCAAATAGTATCTATTTGCGATTTTAATTTTGCGAATTTTGTTTTTAATGTTTTTAGGACGGGTGAATAAAGTTTATTTTTCAGATTTTTTGCAAGCTCGACTAATTGCACTTTTTTTCCATGTCTCGTTTGGGGGCGCCTTCATGCGTGACATTTGTTTATTTAAATCTAAAGCTGAAATTAAAGCGGCTCTTTCTCCTGGGTCTTCTGGCATTTTAAATTCGACGGATTGGGCTCCTTCCCACGTATTTAGTATGTCCCTCTGTGTCAAATCATTGCTATGTTTCGCCACCTTGCCGCTGTTTTCCTTCCATGCCTCAAATTTTTCTATAGCTTCCTTGCGATTCTTCCACGAGCCATTCTGCACGCCTTCCTCATACCACTCCTTGATTTCACCGCGTTCTTCTTGGCTATTAATACCGCGCGTTTCTCCACCCTTGCCTTTCTTTTTATTCACGGCCTTGTTTTTCTCAAGAACTTCATTACTCTTTTTTTCTATTTCTTTAATTTCCGCCACATGTTGCCCAGTAATAAGCGCAAGTGTTAGCCCATCAATTGGATCTATATTGACAAGCTCCCCAAGGCTGCCATGGGTTAGTATTTTTTCTATATCATCCGCTCTTTGCTTAGCTTTTTTGTAATTACTTGAAAAATTACTTAAAAAAGGCTCCGAGTCTTTTATAAGCTTTGTTGTAATTCTGCTCACCTCAGCTAAGTGAGGCGATAGTATATCCAAGCAAGGTTTAACTGCTTTATTTATCTCTTTCGAAAACTTAGTAAGCGCAGCTGATACAGCCAAATTGGGTTTAGTTACTTTCGCTAGAACCTCCTCTACCTTCCGAGAAAAACCTGGATCAATAGCCTCCATTTGACGCAATAAACGAGCTCTCCCTTCTTCAGTCTGCAAATCATTATATAGTTGGTCTTTAGCATTAAGCTTTTCTTGTGGCATAAGATATTCCTTAAAAATTTAATCGGCGCAAAAATTTATTTTATTGCACTCTTCCCCAACACAAAGTCCGTAATCTTCTGCATGGGCTCTCTCAATCGCTCAACATTCGCCACAATATACCCTGCTGTCACATCGCTACCATCGGCATGGTTTAATAACCGTTTTAAGGCATAGGCGGGGATATCCAGTGATTCGGCCACCGTGGCGAAGGTTCTGCGTAGGTCATGAATGCAAAAATCAATACCGCTAGACTGTTTAATAGCCGCAATGGCGTGACGGAAATTAGATATCACCCGACCTTTAGCATCTGCAAACACATAATCAGACACGGCCAGAGATTTACGGCGTTGAAAAAGGTTAAAGATAAAATCAGACATAGGCAAAGTGTGATCTTTATGGTTTTTAGGCTCGCGAATGATAAAGGTTTTTTGCTCTAAGTCGATATCTGCCCAGCATAGCTTGAGAGCTTCTTCTTTTCTAAGGCCTGTAAGCAATACCAGCATGAAATAGTCCCGAAAATCCACCTTGGGCAAAATTTGTACCGCTTTTAACCAAGCCCCTAGCTCATGGGCTTTTATCACCGTTTGCCTGCGATCGACCCTAAACCAGGCTTTGGTTTGCGATAGCTTTTTAACTGGGTTTCTATCTAATAAGGGTTTGCCGTCTTCTGTTTGATACTGAGCCGCTGCAAAGTTAAACAAAGCGCGTAGATAACGCATGGCTAAGTTGGCTCTGGCTTTACTTCGGCTCTCACCATGCGTCTTATGGCGTTTTGCTACCATATCTCCAGTAATTTTGTTGATTGGTTTATTTAGCCAATCTGCACAAACTTCCTTTAAGGCATTAAGCATATCTTCTTTTGTTCTGGGTTTAAGCTCTTTTCTGATGGTAAAATAGTCCATAAGAACCGCATTTAAAACTTTATGTTCAAGTTCCTTACGCTTTTTTTCATTTCTAGGATTGACGCCTTCCGCAATCTGTCCTAAGACCTTGGCGGCTTCTTTTCTGGCTTGCTCAATGGTCATTTCAGGGAATCGCCCTAGGATGATACGCTGAGGAACACTATTAACCCGCTTTTGCACAAAAAAAGTCTTTGCCGTGGTGCTAACTCTCAGCTGCAAACCTGCGGCCTGCTTGCTGGCATCGTGATATACCACTCGCATTCCAGGCACAGATAAAGGGAGGCCTTCTAGGGCTAATTTAGTAAAGCTTAATGTGCGACTATCCATCTATCTACCTTATATTTTTGGGGCTACGCCGGGGCTACGGGTTAGGTCAAGTTAGGTGCGGTTTTGTGTAGCCCGGTAGGGTAGAGTATAAGGCTAATATATTGTTTTGTAAAGGTTTATATAGCTTAATCAATCCGCGTACTATGTTCAAAAATAGGACTTTTAATCCGTTGGTCGATGGTTCGAATCCATCACGACCCACCATATAAATCAATGAGTTACAATATTTAGCCTTCGGTGCAAACGTTTTGTGGGACACTTTGAAATAAATCATGGCAATAAATCACAAGAAATTGTCGAACATTGCCTTGTACTAAGGTTTTTTCTTTTAAGCAAGGTAGCAGAGATGCTACAATGCTGATATGGTGATTCTTGAAAGTAAACTGGGCAAATGAAGTATAAAACAAATTTTATTACGAACGTTATTCTGAGGTTGGATTTTAATTCAATAGCAGACTTTAACGATGGTTTGCTAGAAGACTTTCATAAAGAGATTAGGGATAAGTTTTCTAAAAGTGAACCTACAGAGCTCAATCAATTTACAATTAAAGAAGATGGAAGTATTGAAACTGATTTCAAAAAAGAGCCTTTAGGAATATTTATTAGCGAAAATAATACTGCAAAAGTTTCCTTTGCACCTAACTTTATACTTATTACTATGAGTAATTATGAATCATTTGAGCCATATGTTAGATTTGTTAATGACGTTATAAATGCGTTTAATAAAATATCTAAGGTAGAATTTTTGAATAGAGTTGGGTTGCGGTATGTGAACCAAATAAATATTCATAAGAGTGATCCTCTAAATTGGAATTTGTACATAAATAGTTCTTTGTTTGCGCCAGTAAATAAATTTTTTGAAAATAAACAGGATATTGCTCGTTCTATAGGACAAACAATTTTTAACTATGATAGTTATTTGATGAATTTTACATATGGTGTTTTAAATCCAGACTATCCAGCTAGGATAGTAAAAAATGAGTTCATTTTGGATTATGATTGTTATGCAATTAACATAATAAATGAAAAGTTGTTTGAGGATCATATTAACCAATTTCATGTTTCGATTGCAGATTTGTTTGAAAAGTCAATCACAAAAAAATTGCGGGAAAAAATGGGGAGTTAATAATGAGCTTTAAAATAAAAAATTATCGGGTAATTGGTAAAGAAGTATATGGTAAAACTAAGTTACCTATTAGCGAGCAGGTTGTTCAAAAAGAAAAAAAAGGTAATGTATCGATAGAATCAAGTGGTTCTGAACAAAATAAAAGCAGCTTTGAAAAAGCAGAAAAGGGAATACGTGAATTTGAAGATTCTTTTAGACATAAATATTATGTAGATACTCCAAGATATGTTGGAAAGTAATGTAAAATATTTGTATGTCAAGCATGAAAAGAAGAGAATATCGCAAGGAGATATTCTAAAAAACTTTGATACAAAAAGTATTTATGATGATGCAAAAGTAGTAATACCATATTTAGTTGTGCTTTCTCAAGATTGTGATTTGGAAAGTATCTCTTCTGACTTAGAGCAAATAAAATCTGTGCCATCTTCCGTTGAAAATATAATAGTAAAGCAATTTTTACCAAATATCTTAGTTGCACCTGCTTTTCTTTATGAACGGGTAATAGACAATACCTATCTCCAAGAAATTTACAAGGTTACCCCCACGGTAAAATGGAGTGGAGAAAAGAGTGTTTTACGTCAAGAGCTAAAAAATAATAAAATGGATAGGTATCATTATTTTAAACGATATGAAGAATTACCCGCTTTAGTAATTGATTTTAAATGTTACTTTTCTGTTTCTATTCTTGAATTCCTAGCGCAATATGATAGCAGATATCTTATAACTGTAAATGAGTTATTTAGAGAAAGGTTATCGCAAAGATTTGCTAATTATTTGTGCAGAATAGGGTTACCCGTTCTTTGATGTATTAATGTTAGATCAGTTTAAGCATGGCTATGGTTGAAAGGCATAACCTTCTATATTTTGCGCTTAAGCCCGGTAGGGTATGCAATGACTTTAGGCCCCTGTATTATCAAACGTCAATTACAGGTAGTGTGTTTTTCTAATGATGCAATACGCCGGCAAAGATAATTGTCGCTCAATACCTGTATTTACGATAAATAGTTGGGTCTAGTATCCGCGCCAAATCTCTATTGCATTATAAATAAATTCAATAAATGAGTTGTAGCAATATAACTTGCATTTGACTAAAAAAGGACCATACTTAAGTAACCTCAATCTGTCACAGCATTGGGGGGTTGTTCTGATAATTAAAAATTAAGGGGTAAGTCATGTGTAAAAATATTCGAACACTTTTGGCCGTAATGGTCTTAAGCGTAGGTTTAACTTCAGTCGGTTTTGCGTGTGATAATGTGGTGCCTACACCACAGGCTCCCAATGCAAGTTGGATGGCTCCTGCTACGGTACCATTTGAGACCTATTACAAAAATGGGCATTTTTACCATGACTGCGGTAATGGTAAGTGTTATATCGTAGAGCCTAAGACAGTGGGAGAAGTGTTTACTTATCACTACTACTATGGAAGATCATAGTGCTACTGCTTAAGCGAGAAATGCCTGCGTTACCCTAGGGCATTTGCCTTAGGGTAACGCGGTCTTGGTGATAGCGTGTTTACGATGATTCACCGAAATGAGAAAATGGTGTTAATATTAGGTGCTTAGGCACTGCATTTTCAGTAAAATAAACTCCAGTACCGGCCTCAATATTGCCTATACGGTGTAGAGGATAATCAAACTTCTGTTTGAAATCTTCGGCGAGCTGGGCATAATGGGCATTATCGACCGTGCATAATAATCCGTAATCTTCACCGCCACTGAGCATGACGTTAAGCGCATCGAGCTGTAATTGCGCACAACGATGTTTAAAGTCCATTGAGGGCTGCAGGTTGTTTAACTCAATGTGCGCTGCTAGCGTAGAGGCCAGACATAATTTTTTTAAATCGATATAAAGACCGTCCGAAATATCCATCATGCTGTGTACAGCAGATTTTTGGGCTAGCCATAAACCTTCATCCATTTTAGCTTTTGGGCATAAAAATGCATTTTTATACTCTAGTAAATTGGGCAGCGATTGTTCACAGGCAATCAACCCTAAATGAGCGTGTCCTAAGGCGCCGACCACACAGATCGCATCGCCCACTTTAGCCGTAGAGCGATATCGGATAGTGTCTGTTACAGCAGTACCAATGACACTGATGCTGATGAATAATTTATCGCCAGAACGGGTGGTGTCGCCGCCTATCAATATTACACCGGCATCTTTGCAAGCCGCTACGACTGCTGTGAGGAAGTCTTCTGCGTATTCGGCTTGGTGCAGCGGAATTGCAATGCCGCACAGTACAAATTGTGCTTTACCACCCATGGCGGCGATGTCGCTTAAATTAACGTGTAAGGCTTTGTAAGCCAAATTAGCAGCGCTAAAATAAGTCCTGCGAAAATGCACGTCTTCTACCAAGAGGTCTTTACTGATGAGATAGCTTTCATTACCAAAAGCAGGTATAACCGCTGCATCGTCGCCTATAGACTGCGGAAAATGGGTTTTGAGCTGATGGATAATGTGCATTTCATTTAGCATATATTATAATTGTTCGTACTTGGAAAATTTTTTTGATAGCAAAAAAATACCCGTGCCGTCATTGCGAGGCTACGAGCGCCAGCGAGTGGCCGCGGCAACCCAGGGGTTAAAATACTTGATTTATAAGTACCATAGTTCTTTATAACTTTCATTGTGCATGACGCTCATTATCATTATTGAAGATCCCTGGATTGCGCACTGCGCTCGTCTGGTTCCGCGTAGCAAAATCACTCCGTAAATGCCACCGTACATAGTTTCTATTGTAAATCAGGTGCTCGCTTGTTCGCGCATGATCCTAAGCCACTTACCGTGCAATTTTATAGTTTAGACACTATCTCTTCTTTCTGTCGATCTACACAATAAGGACAAGAAACTTCTATTGCATAATCGGGACTTTGTTGTTCTGCCTCAGTTAAGGGATTTAAACAGCAATAACATAGAGCGGCTTTGGTTTCTTCCAAGTTTGGATCCAACGCCACGCGTTTGTCGAATACAAAACAGTCGCCGGTATAGTGTGCGCCGCCGCATTGTTCGAAATAATTTAGAATACCGCCTTCCAGTTGATAGACTTGGGTGTAGCCTTGTTCTTCTAGGGCAACGGAGGCTTTTTCACAACGTATGCCGCCTGTGCAAAACATGACCAAAGGCTTTTGTTTAGCCTCTAGGGGCAGTTGTTTCGCGCAAGCACTGGGAAAATCACGAAAATGCTGTAAGTCCAATACCGTTGCTTTTTCAAAGGTACCTAGGCGTATTTCATAATCGTTACGGGTATCTAATAGCGTAAATTCTACCCCTTCATCCAGCCACTGTTTTAAGAGTTGCGGGGGCAGAGCAGGGGCCGTGTGCTGGCTGGGTTGGATCTCGGGCAGCCCCAAGGGGATAATCTCTTGCTTTAATTTAACCAACATGCGGTTGAATGGCTGGTTTTCCGACCAGCTCTTTTTATAGGGGACTGAATCCATGCCTAGGGCTTGAAAAAGGGGGGCTTCATTCAAATAGCGTATAAAAGTGGTGATATTAGCCTCTGTGCCGGCCAAAAAGAGGTTTATGCCCTCGGTGCTGAGCAATATAGACCCTTTTAAGTTTAAATTTTGGCACAGTTCAGACAAAGCCTCTCTACGCTCCGGCAGCTGATCTACAGCCACAAAGCGATAGGCCGCAATATTTAAAATAGCCTTAGTATTCAATGGGCTAGTGCACATGGTGTTCAAATCCGCGAGGCAATAATACGGCCTATTATAACAAAACACTGTAGAAAATCAAAGCAAGTAATTTGAAGGGATTGAAATATAGTATTTTAAGTAAAATCAGTGGCTTAAGACTCTGTCCGTCCAAAAAACAGCTTTCCTGAAGAAAAAAAGAGGTTTTTTCAACAAAATTTTTGTTTCTTTAATGCCCTGAGCACCTGCTTTCAAAGCCCTTTTTTGTAGGGAAGAAAGTGTAAAATCAGATTTATGATTAAAAGGGTTGAAATAAAACATTCAAAAGCATTTTAATGGGCTTTTCTTGACCGATTTTATGCTTGTATACACATTTAGAGGCATTAGCCTGAAATAAAGGTTTTTTTTTCGCGTCCCCTATTTACTACCGTTCGATCGCATTATATAATGTGGGGAGTTCAATAATTAAATCTAAAAGTGGGGGGAGTGAAAAATGAGTTTAAGAAAAAAACTCAGTACTGAGGTAATCGGCCGTGCATTCATGGATAGTGCATTCATGGATAGTGCATTCATGGATAGCAACGCTGATTTTGATTCGAGCACCAGGGGTTCTGATCAGGGCCGCTCCAGTCTTACCAGTCTTAAAGGTAAGTTTGATAATCAATCTGATAGCGATGCGACCGGAGGCAGCGGATTCGATATCTTGATGGACGACATTGACCCCTCCGGTCTTAATGATGAGTTTGGTAGCGAATCCGATCATGAAAATGCTTCAGAGAATGCGGATCAAGAAACGCTTGACACAAATTCTGATAGCGAATCCGGTAATGCGTCTTTGGCTGCTAATCTTAACGATAATCAACATGAAAATGCGGCAGAGAATGAGCCTCAAGAAACGCTTAACGCAAATCTTGCGTTACGTTTTTTAGACGTAGTGGGGAATAGCCCGGTTGGTAAATTTGCTAAAGAGCATCCCGTAGCCGCAGCCGTTATAGTGCTCACAGTGGCTGTGGTGATAGGAATTGCCGTAGTTGGCGCAACGCATGGTATTGCACTGCTTCCTCTTGTTCTTTTGGCGGCTAAGGCCATCAAAGGGGCTGGTCTTACAGCGGCTGTAGCAATCAAAGGCGCTAGCGTTACAACGGGTACAGCTATTGCCGGTCATGCGCCAGCATCAGCTCTTGGGGTGGCGGATATGCTAATGAGCATAGGCTTATTTTCTGCCGGCGTTAATGCTGTCCGTAAAAAATTGTTCAATGATAATGAGAAAACAGAAGGGCACTCGGATCTTCAGCCCACCGCTTCCTATTCCTAGTGGTCGCGGCTAGGCTCATCCTGTTGCAGTCATGAGCCGACCGCAGGAAGGAATAGGCTATTTTTTCACAAACCCCTCCAACCGCCGCATGGCTTCTTCCAAGGTAGCCATGCTACTGGCAAAAGATAAGCGTATGCAGTTAGGCGCACCGAAGGGTGTGCCTGCGACGGTGGCGATGTGAATTTCTGTTAATAAAGTTTCAGCTAATGCTTCATCATTGCCGATTTCAGGGTGTTGCTTTAACCAGCCGCTAAAATCAGGCAATAAATAAAACGCACCTTGTGCTGGAATGCATTCCACACCGGGCAAAGCACTCAATGCTTTAACTAAAAAATCGTGCCGGGCTTTAAATTCTTTATTCATTAAAGCAATGTTATCTTGCGGACCACTGATGGCGGCAAGGGCTGCCATTTGCGCTATAGAGTTGGGGCAAGATGTGGTTTGCGATTGTATATTTTTCATTTGATTAATAATTTCAACCGGACCTGCGGCATAGCCTATGCGCCAGCCGGTCATGGCGTAGCTTTTTGAAACACCATTGATAATCACCGTGCGATCTTTTAGCTCAGGGAAAACCATGGGTAAATTGGCAAAAGGCAGACCACTCCAAATTAAATGTTCGTAAATATCATCAGACAAAATAATGATATTAGGGTGTCGCAGTAACACTACCGCTAGCGCCTTTAATTCTTCAGCACTGTAAATCATGCCGGTAGGGTTGTTCGGGCTATTGATGGTAAAAACCCGTGTGCGCGGTGTGATGGCAGCTTCTAGTTGCTCGGCAGTAATTTTAAAATTTTGCGCGCGATCGGCATAAATAAATTGTGGCGTGCCTTCCCCTAGTATGGCCATGTCGGGGTAAGACACCCAATAGGGTGCAGGAATAAGGACTTCATCGCCTGGATTTAAGAGCGCACACAAGGCATTGGCCAGAGCTTGTTTGGCGCCTGAGCTCACAATAATTTCAGCTGAGGTATAGCTTAATTGGTTGTCGCGCTTAAATTTATCGAGTATCGCGGCTTTCAGCGGGGCAATGCCTTCGGCGGCAGTATAGCGTGTAAAACCCTCATTTATGGCTTTAATAGCGGCCTTGCAGATGTGCGCTGGGGTGTCGAAATCGGGTTCGCCTACGCTTAAACTCAAGATTTTTATGCCCTTTGCTTCTAAGGCGCGAGCTTTGGCATTCATGGCCATGGTGGGCGAGGGCTGTAGTTTTTTTAGTCTATTGGCTGTGGCAATGGTCATGAAGATTCCCCCAAAATGGCTATTTTATCGTACAAATTTCAGGTAGAATAGCAGTTATGAAACGATCATTGCAATTAGTCTCACCCTTTTCGCCAGCTGGCGACCAACCTGCAGCCATTGCCAGCTTAACAGCGGGCATAGACGCGGGTTTAGCGCGCTTAACCTTATTGGGTGTAACGGGTTCCGGGAAGACCTTCACTATGGCGAGTGTTATTGCACATTGCCAACGCCCAGCCTTAATCATGGCCCCCAATAAAACGCTGGCAGCGCAATTATACGGCGAAATGCGCGATTTTTTTCCAAACAATGCAGTAGAATATTTTGTCTCTTACTACGATTACTATCAACCCGAAGCCTATGTGCCGTCTAGCGATACCTATATAGAAAAAGATTCTTCCATTAACGAACACATAGAGCAAATGCGTTTATCGGCGACGAAGGCCTTATTGGAACGTAGAGATGTGATCATTGTGGCGACCGTGTCGGCTATTTATGGCTTGGGGGATCCCGAATCCTACTTCAGTATGGTATTGCATGTGAGTCGTGGTGAGCTTATAGACCAATATCAAATTTTGCGACGCTTAGCCGAATTGCAATACAGCCGTAACGATATTGATTTTAAGCGCGGTACCTACAGAGTACGCGGCGATGTGGTGGATATTTTTCCGGCCGACTCAGAAAAGCAGGCTATACGCATCGAATGGTTAGGCGATGAAATCGACAACGTTTATTATTTTGACCCTTTAACGGCGGAAGTGATACAACGCATTCCTAGAGCCACTATTTTTCCTAAAAGCCATTATGTAACGCCGCGCAGCAAAGTAGTGAACGCGATTAAAGCGATTAAAGACGAATTGCGAGAGCGTCTAGTCTATTTCAATGACAATAACAAGTTGGTGGAAGCGCAGCGCTTGGGCGAGCGGGTTAAATACGACATTGAAATGATGCAAGAACTAGGGTATTGCAGTGGGGTTGAAAATTATTCGCGCCATCTTTCTGGCCGTGCTGAGGGTGAGGCACCATCGACTCTATTTGATTATTTACCCGCAGATGGATTGCTGTTTATAGACGAATCGCATGTCACCATTCCACAAACCGGTGCTATGTTTAAAGGCGATCGGGCGCGCAAGGAAAATTTGGTAAACTATGGTTTTAGATTGCCCTCAGCGTTGGACAATAGGCCGTTGCAGTTTGATGAATTTGTAGCCCGTTCACCGCAAACCATTTACATCTCGGCAACCCCTGGCGACTATGAGCGCAATCAGGGGGAATGTTTGGCCGAGCAAGTGGTTCGACCTACGGGATTGGTCGATCCTATGGTGGAAATACGGCCTGTGGGCAATCAAGTGGATGATCTGCTCTCTGAAATTCGAAAGTGCGTAGCCTTAAAAGAGCGGGTGTTGGTTACTACTTTGACCAAACGCATGTCTGAAGATTTGACGGAGTATTTAGCCGAGCATGGCGTTAAAGTGCGTTATCTGCATTCTGATGTGGATACGGTAGAGCGGGTTGAAATTATACGCGATTTGCGCCTCGGTGTTTTTGATGTGTTGGTCGGAATCAACTTATTGCGCGAAGGTTTAGATCTACCTGAAGTTGCCTTAGTGGCGATTCTGGATGCCGATAAAGAAGGCTTTTTACGCTCTGAGCGTTCTTTAATTCAAACAATGGGGCGTGCGGCACGGCATATTAATGGCCGCGCCATTCTGTATGCCGATAAAATTACGGGCTCCATGCAGCGCGCCTTAGCCGAAACCGACCGTAGGCGTTCTATACAAGAACAATACAATCAAAAACACGGTATAACGCCTAAGGGAATTGCTAAAAATGTACACGATGTCATGGAAGGTGCTCACGCGCCCTTGCCTGTGCGCTTGGCGAATACCCCCCCAAATGCACTGCAAATTCAGCGTTTAAGTCCTGCAGCATTGTCTAAAAAAATAAAAACATTAGAAAAACAGATGTTAGACTATGCTAAAAATTTAGAATTTGAAAAAGCCGTTGCTCTGCGCGATGAAATTTTACTTTTAAAGCAGCAAGAGTTTTATTAGCCCGTGCAATTAGCCAGTACAATTGAGGGGGGCATTGGGCACTTACTCTGCTCAGAGTAGCATTGTTTTATAGGCGCAGGGAAAAATCCTCTGGTACTGAGCAGATCGGATACACGGCTATTTGGCCCTATTGGCTTTTCCTTTTCCCCTTCTTCTGATAGATCGTCTTGTCCCAACAGTGGCTGCTCAATTTCTTTCTTAAGGGCGGCAATATCCGCTTCAATTTCTTCTAAGCTGCTATCCGTTATCTCTTGTTGCTTGATTAATTTAGCCAATTTCTTGCTGTGGATCTCTAAAGCATCCATTAAACCATTCATAATGGCCTTCGCTGTCTTTTGAGTGCTTTGTCGATCATATAGCATCATTTGAATACGGGGAAGATTTTTTTCATCCGCCTGAAATAAAGCGCTTAAATCATCTACAACAGCCTGCTTCACTTTTTCAAAAGTTTCATCTTTCGACAGTAAAGCCCGAATGGCTGAAAGTTCTTGTTCAATATTTTTTAACGTATACTCATTTTCTTCTGTCTTAGCTTTCTTCTTCTCGATTGTTCCAGATAGTCCTTCTGCAGAATGTCCTCCTATCCAATTATAAAATTCTTTGGCAAGATAAATAGTAATCGGTGCTATTGTTAAAGCATCATTCAGACCATTGAAAAAAATGACTGCTGAGTTTTCGCTTGGATCGGGTATGCTAATGAATGATTTAGAACTACCCCCACTATTATCAGCAACTTCTGGTGTTATCTGCTCTTGGAAAACAGGATCGTTAAAATTAGGATTGCACTCTATTTCTGTGGTCACAGTGAATGCTTTATTTTCCATTATGCTATAGGGGGATTCTAGTGCTAATTCTATTCCAAATGCTTCTTGCTCTGACAATAGGTTTTCAGCGGCAGTTGCCGGAAATTTAAATGGATCCCAAGATGAACTCTGATCTCTATGCACATATTGGGGCGCTTCTTCTTGTCTACCCCTGAATCCTTGGCTATAGGATGGGGGCGTGCTGAAATAATTTTTTATGGTTTCAACATAACCTTCACCAATCTTCGCAATCTGTTGTAATTCAACAGTGAGTGGATCATACGGTGCTGGTGTTGGGCTCGGACTCGGTGTGGGTTGGGATGCTTCTTCTTGACCACCTATGAATTCTTGAAAATAGGATGGAGCCGTGCTGAAAGAATCTTTTATGGTTTCAAGAACCTTATAACCTTCAGACGAAACCTGTTGTAGTTTAACAGGTACGGTGTGACTAGAACTTAAATAGGAAAATTTCAAATTGTTCTCTATAGACGCAATTTTTGATGCTGGAATATACGGCGTTTGTGGTTGTTTAAATTTAAAACCAGGTACATCTGCAAAAAGTTGATCCGCGATAGGAGTTAGTCCAGGTGGTGGAATGAGAATCCCGTTCCCCAGAGGAAGAGGATAAGTACAGGGTGCGTTATTGGGTGTAGCACAACAAGGCACACAAATATTTCCACCGCCACAATTATTCCTGCATTGACCTACCGCTGGAGTAGGGGTTGGGTTGCAGAACGTACGTGCGAGACTACATATCGGTGTTGGAGTCGGCGTTGGGGTCGGCGCTGGAGTCGGCGTTGGAGTCGGTGTAGGAGTCGGCGTTGGAGTCGGTGTAGGCGTTGGAGTCGGCGTTGGAGTAGG
>VFJV01000005.1 GCA_009885895.1 Gammaproteobacteria bacterium | reverse complement strand
CCAGTCACGCGTGCGAGGTGGTTTTTTTGTTTTTCGATAAAATTTCGCTTGGACAGCTTGCTGAATATCCTCAGGTACAGCCCCAACTTTTTCTTTGGCTGATTTAATGTCTTCAGTCTAAGGTAAGCTCATCATCCAGATGCTCACCAATAAAATCGACAACTCTGTTTATGCGTTCTTTGTAATTCATAATGTCTCGTTTTTCATCCACCTTGTTACAGTTGTTAAGATTACTAAAATTGATAAATACGTGCTTGACCGTTTTTGCTAAGCTTCGCTAAACATATATCATGTCCTATTTGTAGCGGATATCATCACTTTTAGGACATACGCAATCGATAGTGATCTCATGCCATTAGTTTTTCTCCCACGCAAATGCACTAGACATCCTATCGCATTCTCGTTTTGATAAACCAAATTCAGATGCAACGGATCTCCATTGTTTCACGGCTGAGGCAACTTCTTTTATAATATACAGCGCCTCTTCTTTCTTTAATCTAAAATCCTTTGCTACACGCATAGCGGTTTCTAAAGAGGCAGAACTATCGTAAAAATCAATCGATGTTGTGAGAATGCGTGGTGCGATTTCTATGGGAGTTGGATTGATATCATAAGCAGGGGATAGCCTCCACCCCTTGTGCCGCTCGTAAATAAAGCCATGATTACGCAAATGGTCATCCGTATTGGAAACCATGATCGTAAATACAATACGTCTCCACAGCTCCTTCATATCCTCTTCTGGAGAAGCTCCGTTTTGAGCCAAGGCATAAGCCATTTCAAGATAGCTATGTTGTTCGTTATCACGCGCACCAAGCATGCTCATTGCAGAAAGAAAAGGAATACGGTTACCACCGTCTCGATCAAATCTACGGGTTATTAGAACGGGTTTTTCGCAAATTGTTTCTAGACGATATAAAGGTACTTTTATCTTCGCTTTTTTGGCTAAGGTTAAAGTTACTGCTTCCCAAACAACAACATTAAACTCATCATCTTTTTTTGGAAATTTAGCAATGGCAAGGCTGCCATCTTTATCGCGAACAGAAGCTTTTGGGCGTGCTCCACCGAGTGACGATCCAAGAGCAAGTAATAGCCTTAAGTCCTCAGAACTTTCATTGTCAGCAATAAATCTTTCTGTAGCTGATAGGAGTTTTGGCAGATCTACCAGCGGCGGAATACTGGTTTTTTGTTTGGGAGATAGAAATACACTCTCATCAGGCGCAACAGAGAAGCGTAACGCTCCTTGACGTGCCTCATCATTCACACCTAAGAGATAATCGATTTCAAAAAGGCTCCTTGGTGTACGATTTTGTTCTTTCGCTTTTGATGCCTCAGAGCGACGCATAAGAACACGTCCCCAGCGATCTGGAGCAGAATCACCAATCGCGCCAAACAGACTTATTCCTTGGCCTGTGTGAAAGGCGCCTTCTGTGAGCTTTAAAGCAGGTTCAAGTGCAAATTTTTCAGGATGATCTAGCCACTCTTTATCATACTCGAAGGAGGCGCTGGTCTTATGGCCCCTAGCGTGGAACCACAACTTTCCAATGCGTATATCTTCAGACCCTAGTGCAATTGAAACAAGAATCTCTTTACTGCTCATTATTGCCCCCATTTTTTATATGAGGAGTACGGATTCTTTGAGGTAATTTTTCATCCTCCAGTCTGCGACCTACTAGATCATGGGCACTATCTACCAAATCACTTAAACGGCCTTCCATACCAAGAATAAATAACACAGAGGCATAGCCACCCATTGAGGTGGTTGGGTCCCCTTTTTCAATTTTTCCAATGGTTGCTCGTGATAGACCAGCGCGCTCAGCCATAAGCTCTATAGTGATACGGCGGCGGCGCCTGGCGTCATTAATGTCTTGTCCTACTTTACGCAAGGCTTTTATTACGGGAATAGGTAAATTTATCATGATTTTCATTTGAGCCTCTTATAAAAGTCATAATGCAGTTTAATGACTAGTATAACAAACATTAAAACCGAAATCAACACCAATGGCTTTAGTACAGCAGTTCTCGGTAAAAAAAGAAGCCTATCTAACGCATTGAAATTCATGTAATTTTACTGGCAATGGAAAATATTTTTTCGTACAATATACCTTGTTAAGCCCGATTTATGACTATTTCTTGATCAAACAAGGGGGGCTGGCCCATGAAACTCAAAAAACATCTGAATTTTACAGAATTGCGCAAAAAAGCATCTGAAGTGTTTCGGGGCATACCCGACCCCCGAGAAGTCAATAAAAGAAAACTGAGTCTTCACGATGTGCTGATGAGTGCTTTGGCTTGTATGCATTTTCAAGATCCATCGTTATTGGAATTTCAAGCTCGTTTGAAAGATGCGCACCAGCGGTGCAACGTGCAGACTTTATTTGATGTAGAGAACATCCCTAAAGAAACGCAAATGCGCGAAATCATAACACCTATGATTGTCACGGTGCTAAACCTACGGTATTAGAATGCGATAATGGTATTCCTGCCTTGGCGGAATTGTGCGCGGAATTGGGGAAAATTAAAGACACTATGAGGGCTGTAGCGCTTGATTAAACAACAAGCCTTTTGTACGAGACTACGCGGGCCGTACGCTTTCCTCAATAATCAGTCTGGGCGCGAAAAAGTGTATTACCATTTGCTGCGTGCTAACTTGCACGAGGTTTTAGTCAATATTTATCCCCGTGTTATTGATGCTATAGGCACAAAAAGTTGGACCTTTTTGCTGGATGCGTTTTTGCAACGGCATGCCGCCAGTACACCCTATTTTTATGAGTTGCCGGATGAATTCTTGGGCTTTTTGTGGCATAATAGGGCTGAATATAGCCAATGGCCCTGGTTATGGGCTTTAGCGCATTTTGAATGGATGGAGCTGGTGGCTACCGTGGCGAACGACCTTTTCCCGGAGCCTAATGCCGCGTTCATACGCTGCTCACCACTCGTGTATTATTGCCAATACGACTGTGCAGTTTATCCAGAGGATAAAACCTATACGGCTTTGGAGAAACGGGCTCTCCCCTGGCAAGGCGCAGTGTATCGCAATCGCCGGCATGGGGTGCATTGGCTTGCCGTAGAGCCCTGGCCTGCGCTGTTGCTGAATATCCTACTGCAACACAAAGAAAGTAGTGTGGAGTCTATAGTCCGTCATTGTGTGAATAGTGGCTATCAAGAAGACGATGTGCGCAAGTCCGTGGTGGCCTCGTGTGACGAATGGCGAGAATTAGATATATTGGTGTAACTTTGGAATGTAAGGAGTTTAATAATGACGATGCCCTATGTGATTTTTTTTGAAAAATTAGGTCGTAATGACGTGAATTTGGTCGGGGGCAAAAACTCCTCTTTAGGCGAGATGATCCAAAATTTAACGCAATTGGGCGTGAAAGTGCCGCCCGGTTTTGCCACCACCGCACAAGCGTATCGCGATTTTTTAGCCCACAATGGCTTAGACCAACGCCTTAAAGACTGGTTGTCCGACCTGGACATAGAAAATTTAACTCAGCTTGCGCAAAAAGGCGAAAAAGCGCGGCAGTGGATTATCGAAGCGCCTTTTTCTGAACAATTTATTGCGGAAATGAAAATCGCCTATGAAAGCTTGGGCGCGCGTTTAGGAAAAGATTTTACGGTTGCGGTGCGTTCATCGGCAACGGCTGAAGATTTGCCTGAAGCCTCTTTTGCCGGCCAACAAGAAACTTTTTTAAATGTGCATGGTTTTGATGATGTATTGCAAAAAATAAAATGGGTGTTTGCATCGCTTTACACCGACAGGGCAATTGCCTATAGAACCCACCATGGTTTTGCCCATGAAGAGGTGGCCTTATCGGCGGGCATACAAAAAATGGTGCGCAGCGATGAAGCGGCTGCGGGGGTGATGTTTACCCTAGACACAGAAACGGGTTCTAATGAAGTTATTTTCATTACATCTAATTATGGTTTAGGCGAATTGTTGGTACAAGGCAGTATTAATCCCGATGAATTTTATGTGTATAAAACAGGATTAAAAAAAGGCTTCGATGCCATATTGTCCCGACGTTTAGGGCAAAAGCAACAACGTATGATTTACAATACGGAGCCCGGGGCCAAAGAGCGCGTGAAAATAGAAACCGTTCCTGAATCTTTGCGCCTTCAGTTTTCATTGAGCGATACAGAAATCACACAATTGGCGCAATTTGCGCTCACCATAGAAGCACATTATGGTTGCCCTATGGATATAGAATGGGCTAAAGATGGCGAACACGGCGAATTGTACATCGTACAAGCGCGGCCTGAAACCGTGAAAAGTCGTGAAGATCAACAGACTTTAGAGCGATTTAGTGTATTAGAAAAAGGTAAAATACTCTCTATAGGGCGCAGCATAGGCCAAAAAATTGGTCAGGGTAAAGCGCGAGTGGTAAAAGGCTTAGCCGATATACATAAAGTTGAAGTGGGCGATGTGTTAGTCACCGACATGACCGACCCCGATTGGGAGCCGGTTATGAAACGCGCCTCTGCTATTGTGACCAACCGCGGTGGGCGTACCTGTCACGCGGCCATTATTGCACGTGAATTGGGTATTCCTGCGGTGGTAGGGTGTAATAGCGCTACGGTAGATATTAAAGACAATGCGTTGGTTACGGTGTCTTGCGCTGAAGGTGAGGAAGGCCTGGTGTATGAGGGGCTATTGAAATTTGAACGCAAACAAATACATATCGATCACATGCCGGAATTGCCCTTTAAAATTTGTATGAATGTAGGCACACCCGATCGTGCCTTTGATTTTTGCCAATTGCCCAATTTTGGCGTGGGCTTAGCGCGTTTAGAATTTATTATCAACCGCGCTATAGGCATACACCCTAGTGCCTTGATCAACTTTGATCAACTTGAACCCGCGTTGCAAGAAGACATTAAACAGCGCACCTCGGCGTACCCGTCTCCTGTCGATTTTTACGTGATGCGATTGGTCGAAGGCATTGCTACCTTGGGCGCGGCGTTTTATCCTAAACCGGTTATTGTGCGTTTATCCGATTTCAAATCGAATGAATACGCCAACCTTTTAGGGGGCAGCCTATATGAACCTCATGAAGAAAATCCTATGTTAGGCTTTAGAGGCGCATCGCGCTATGCAGCGCCCACTTTTAAAGATTGTTTTGCATTAGAGTGCAAGGCCGTTAAAATAGTACGTGAAAAAATGGGTTTAACCAACGTAGAAATCATGATTCCTTTTGTGCGCACGGTGAACGAAGCTAAAGCGGTTATAGACGTATTGGCAGAACACGGTTTAAAACGGGGTGAAAATGGTCTGCGCTTAATTATGATGTGTGAAATTCCTTCCAATGCGTTATTGGCCGATCAATTCTTAGACTACTTCGATGGCTTTTCCATAGGGTCCAATGATTTAACCCAACTAACCTTAGGTTTAGACCGCGATTCAGGTTTAGTGGCCGCAGCCTTTGATGAGCGCAATGAAGCGGTTAAGATATTATTGCAACTCGCAATCGACGCTTGCCGAAAACAAGGGAAATACATAGGTATTTGCGGGCAAGGGCCATCGGATCATCCCGATTTGGCTTTGTGGTTAATGGAGCAGGGCATAGATGCCATTTCGCTGAACCCAGATACGGTCGTGTCTACGTGGTTATTTCTGGGCGAAAAGGCGAAGCATTTGCTTTGAGTCGCTTATGACGACGGAATTAGACAAAACGCCTTGCGATATATTACATGGCGTAGGGCCTAAATTATCAAGCTTACTCGCTAAGCGGTGTATTTATACTCTGCAAGATCTCTTATTCCACTTGCCTTTTCGCTATCTAGATCGAACGCATTTAACGGTTTTGCGCGATGTGCGTGCGGGTGATTACGTAGCCATTGAAGGGATTATAGAAAGCCATCGCGTTAGCCGCGGGCCTAAAGGAAGCCTTATTTGCGAGCTAAAAGATGCCAGCGGTTACATCATTTTACGTTTTTTCCATTTTAATGCGGAGCAAATGCGGCACTTAAGCGTGGGCACAGGCCTGCGTTGCTTTGGTGAAGTGCGTCACGGCTATCAAGGGCTGGAAATCATTCACCCCGAATATTTGCACTTAACCCCGGGTAGAGCACTGGACGTGGACGATCACCTAACGCCAATTTACCCCAGCACCGAAGGCATTTCGCAATTTCAATGGCGGCGCTTAAGCGATCAAGCTTTAGCACTATTGGCGCAAGGGGCAGTTTTGGGCGATCATTTATTGCCTATGCACGATAAATTTTCATTACCCTATTTAAGTGAAGCATTGCACTATGTGCACAGACCTCCGCCAAATGCCGATCGTTTGCAACTATTAGCCGGTGTTCATCCGATGCAGCAACGCTTGGCATTAGAAGAATTGTTAGCCCATCAATTGGGCTTGTCTCGTTTACGCAGGGCATTACAATCCATGCAGGCGCCTAAATTAGGGGATGCAGAAAAATTAACGCAACAGTTTCTAGCTCAATTGCCTTTTGCCTTAACCCGCGCGCAAGAAAAAGTTTTAAGTGAAATTCGTGCCGATATAAGCCGCAGTGAGCCTATGTTGCGTTTATTGCAAGGCGATGTGGGTTCAGGGAAAACGGTGGTGGCCGCTTTAAGTTTATTGCAAGCGGTGGCCAATGGGTATCAAAGCGCTATAATGGCGCCTACCGAAATTTTAGCCGAACAACATTATTCTAATTTAACGCAGTGGTTTACTCCCCTGGGATTAACAGTGGCATGGCTGTCGGGTAAAGTGAAGGCTAAAGCGCGCAGAGAAACATTAAGTGCCATACAAGATGGCAGTGCCCACATTATAGTTGGCACGCACGCTTTGTTACAAGAAGCGGTGCAATTTAAACATCTTGCCTTATTGATCATCGATGAGCAACACCGTTTTGGTGTAGATCAGCGTTTGGCACTGCGCGAAAAAGGGTTGCAACAAGACTATAATCCGCACCAACTCATTATGACGGCAACCCCTATTCCTAGAACGTTGGCGATGAGTGTGTATGCCCATTTGGACCATTCTGTCATCGATGAATTGCCCCCGGGGCGAAAACCGATACAAACTATTGTGCTTAGCAATAGCAAACGCGATACCATTGTTACCCGCGTAGAAGAGCAATGTTTATTGGGTAAACAAGCCTATTGGATTTGTCCATTAATTGAGGACTCTGAAAAATTACAGTGTGAGGCCGCGACTAAAACCTATGAGCAATTAAGCCTGCAATTGCCACACTTGAAAATAGGCTTAGCCCATGGAGCATTGGCAAGCAAAGATAAAACCGAAGTGATGCAAGCCTTTAAAAACGGGCACATCAATGTACTCGTTGCGACCACTGTAGTGGAAGTGGGGGTAGATGTGCCGAATGCCTGTTTGATGATCATTGAAAATGCTGAACGCATGGGTTTGTCGCAACTGCATCAGCTGCGAGGCCGTGTGGGCCGCGGCAGTAGCGAGAGTTTTTGCGTATTATTGTATCAAGTGCCTTTATCCGATACGGCATATCAACGCTTAGACGTCATGCGCAGCACTGAAAGTGGTTTCATCATCGCTGAAAAAGACTTAGCTTTACGAGGCAGTGGCGAACTGTTGGGAACCCGCCAAACGGGAATAGGCCGTTTACGTATCGCGTCGTATACCCGCGATAGTGCCTTATTACCTCTGGTAAAAGACATGGCACAGATCCTATTAAGCACGCAGCCTTTAGTCTGCGATGCCTTGATTGCACGCTGGCTGGCAGAAGGATTGGACTATGGGCAGGTGTGAGCACGTGCACAGAGAGTACATCTTCTAATCTGACTCATGCAGTAAATGCAATCAATTTTGAGTTGTTTGTACGCGCTGCTTTATTTTTGCGCATAAAAAATGAATTCGTGCTAATTAAAATACCAGTAAGCCGAATTAGCTTGACTTTAGTCCCCAGCTGTCTTAGTGTTCACCCTGAATAATCTGGTGCTATTAGGAGATGTCTAGTGTCTTTAGAACAATGGCTTAAAAAATTACTGCCTAAACAAGAGCGGTTTTACACTATTTTGAGCGAGCAGGTTCGTGTCTTACACCGTATGACCGAGTACTTGCAAAAATTTTCTGAACCGGGGGCATCGAATAATGAAGAATTCTATATTCATTGTCATGAAATAGAGCAGCAAGGTGACGATTTGGTTAAGGAAATGGCAGGAACGCTGGCCAAAACCTTTGTAACCCCCTTAGATAGAGAAGATTTGTACCATTTATCGGTGTTAATTGAAAATGCCCTAGATGCGTGCGATGAGGCTGCTCGACAATTTAAACTCTTACCCGCAAAAGAAGCGCATGATAATATCGCTTTGTTCTTAAATGTATTAAACGAAGCCGCACACTATTTAGTGGGCAGCATCGATGCCTTGGCCAGTAAACAATTTGCCGTTATTGTGGCTAATGACGAACAGGTTAAGCGTTTAGAAAAAACAGCGGATGGCTATTACCGTGAACAAATCACGGAGTTATTTAACCATTGTAACGATATGAAACTATTATTCATTGAAAAAGAAATCATTGAAAAATTAGAAGAGGCCAGCGATCAAATGGCGCATTTAAGTACTTTTCTAACGAATTTAGCGGTTAAGCATGGTTAGCCTTTTATTGTGCGTTATTGCAGCGGCCTTAATTTTTGATTTTATTAATGGTTTTCACGACACTGCCAATGCTATTGCCACCGTCGTGTCTACTCAGGTATTGCGTTTGCGCAGTGCGGTCATAATGGCGTCCTGTTTTAATTTTGTAGGTGCTTTATCGGGAACGGCCGTTGCGACTATGATTGCAACTGGGCTTGCCGATCCTCTGGCCATTACGCAACTCGTGATTTTATGTGCTTTGTTGGCGGCCTGTTTATGGAATTTAATCACCTGGCGCTTAGGTCTGCCCTCCAGTTCATCACATGCTTTAATTGGTGCTTTGGCCGGTAGTGTGGTGGCGCATGCCGGATGGAATGCTTTTTACTGGCATACTTTATATCAAAAAGTATTGCTGCCTTTGGTGTTGTCTCCTACTATGGGCTTTATTTTAGGCTTTATACTCATGGTGCTGTGTTTGTGGCTATTCCTGCCCTTCAATGCGCGCACAGGCACCACCATTTCTAAACGGTTACAATTACTGTCTTCCGCAGCGATGGCTTTCTCACATGGCTCCAACGACGCACAAAAATCGATGGGTATTATTGCGCTGGCTTTAGTTGTGTTTCATCAAACACATTCCTTGCCCGCCTGGCTTATTGCCCCCGAACATATTATTCCTAAAAGCGTTATCGTCGCTTGTGCTACCGCCATGGCACTGGGTACTTTGGTGGGAGGAAAACGCATCATCAAAACGATGGGTCAGCGTATTATTAAAATTATTCCATTGCAAGGCGTTGCTGCGGAACTGTCGGCGGCGATTACTATTTTTGGTGCAAGCTTAATGGGGATCCCGGTTTCAACTACACACTGTATTAACGCCAGCATTATGGGCGTGGGGGCCACTAAGCGTCTATCCGCAGTACGTTGGGGTGTAGCAGGACATATTGTGGTTGCCTGGATTTTAACCTTGCCCTGTAGTGCCCTGTTGGGATTTTTGTTGTATAAAGTGATGGAATGATTGCATTTTATTCCACCACCGCCTGTTGAAAACAGCGCAGCGCTTCTTCTTTATCGCCTAATTGTAAAGACAACGCGCCTAATATCGCATAAGTTTTAGGTAGCGGCCGAACTTGTACGCTGTGGGTTAAATAACTGCTGGCTTGCGATAAAGCACCATCCGCCATAGCCAATTGCCCTAAGCACAATAAAATATGGGGCTCTTGTCCTTGTTGCTTTAATAAAGACAGCGCAAAATCAATTTGTTTATTGAGGCGTTGGCTGTGAATTTGGCCGTAGAGTGCGATGAGATCGGGGTCAAATTGTGTTTTTAAAGCATCACGGATCAACTCTTCAGCAAAGTCTTGCAGATGGCTATCTAATAAGAAATGGGTGTACGGTAAAACCCATTCCTTACGGCGTTGTAACGCTTTGGGTAATTTTTGCCAGAAGAGCTCAAGCTTAGGTTGATCACCTTGCTTTAGCTGAAGTAATAATAGTTCTAAATATGCTTTTTCACTCAGTTGTTGTAGTTGAGCGTTGTCTATGATTTTTTGTTTTTTCAACAAGGGCAATAGTTCTAATAAGTGGAACCAGTCGGCCAAGCGAAAATAGACTTGTTTTAACAATTTTAGCATGTACTTATGTTGAGGGGCTTCTTGCTGAATTTGTCGCAAGGTCGCCAGACAATGTTCCCATTGCCCATCATGGTATTGCAATTCGGCTTGTGTTAACTCCACGGCAATTTTAGCCCCCGGAGTAGAATTCAGCGCATAGTGCAAGTATTGATCGCGTCTATCGTAGGCTTCTAAGGCTTGCGCGGCTTTGGCAGCCGATAAATAATTAACTAAAGGCATTTCATTGAATTTTACGGATTTTATCAACAGGCTTTCTGCTTTATCCCAATCGCCTTCGGCCAGGGCCAATAAGCCTTGCAGAGTATGGCGATGGCTGCTCTCATAACGATGTTCGTGACGCCACTTTTTAAAGATGCGTAATATTAGCCCAGGACCATTTAACACACGTAAGGAAAGGTACAAGGCAATAAACAAGGCGATGGTGGCTGTAATTCCAAACCATAACGGCATTTCTATAGACCAATGCCCGTAGGTGATGGCCATATAACCCGGCGCGGTGCTCAGCATCAATGCACTCCAAGCGAGGAAAAAAAGGATGATGAGAAAACTTAACCAACGTAACATAGTGTATATCCTTTGTTGCTATTTTTCATTGCTGATCAACGCGTGTTGCAGGCGGTTGATAATAGGTGATAATTCAGGGAAATTGGGTTGTAACTGGATGGACTCTAATTCATTTAATTGTTTCTGTAGGGTTTGTGCTATAACGTTATTGGTGTCGTAGTGTGTTTGCAACCACTGTTCGGCATCTTGAATGCTGCGGTTAAATAATACGGTGTCGTGAGATAGGGCTGCCCATTGTGCTTGGCTTAAGTATAGGCACAGTCTTGCGTTAAGGTAGGCCCGTTCGTCGGGGGTGATAAAATGCGGTGCTGCGGCGCCGTAATGTTTGAGAGTAATCACTTTTTGTAAACCGCCCCAAGCATTTTCCCATAAATTGCTCCAAAAAGAACGATGCGCATCGCGGGCTCTAGGGTTAGTCTTAGGTTCAGTTTGTGTTAAGGGCAAGGTATTAATACTATCTTGCAGTGTGGATAATTGCCTGACTATTTTGGAGATATTCAATGAAGGCATCGCCTTTAAACTATTTAGCGTTTGTTGTAACGAACTATCTAAGGCTTGCAGCTCGGCATCGGGGCTTTGCATGAGCTCATTATGCGCTGCTTGCAGATAAAGTACGGCTTTATTGCTGTTAAATTGATACAACAAAGCATCTTGTGCTAATTGCACTAGATATAAACTGTGCGCTAAAGGCAAGGTGGACAATTGTGTTTGCAGTGCATTTTGTACAGTGTTAACCTGGGTTTGTAGTTGGGCTAGGCTTTGCGCCTGGTTTGTATCGCTAGCCGTTAATGCCGTTACGGATCCGTTTAAAGAGGCTATACTTCTTTTATTTTCCCTTAATGTATGCTTTAGGTCGGATTGCTCTTGTGCGCTCGCAGAAAAAGAGGCTTGCCAGGCACTGGCATGAAAATAAAAATAAAGCGCTACGGCGGAACTTAATCCCAGTGCAATGAGCCCGATGATAAGCGTTAGCCCTATCCATAGGTTGGTGCGTATGCGTTTGTTTTCAACGGGTGCTGTTGTTGGTGCTGAGCTCATAAAATGTCATCCTAATTAAGGGTTTAATATACGCTACGCATTTGATTTTTAGGGGGTGTTCCCCGCTCCCACCAGCGTGAGTATACATTGGATAATGGCGTCATCGCTGGCATTATCGGCTAAACTAATTTTTCCTTTGTGGCCTAACTCGCGCGCTAAGGATTTCATTTTATCATTAATGATGAGTAGGTGACAGTCACGCCAATCGGGTTTGTTCATTGGCTGTGCAAAATGCAACAAAACGGCTAAATTATGTAAACCAGCACAACTAGTCAGGATGAATAAGCTATTTTTGGGCCTGTCAATTTGCGTGCTTAGATCAATGTTGGTTGTAGGGCAACGGCGTTCATAGCAATCAAAGCGGCTAAGTTGCGCACCTTGCCGCTCCAAATAGGGCGCTAATGCATCGCGCCCCCCAGCGCCTTTGAAAATAGCGATTTTTTGCCCTTTTACCTGATTTAAAATAGGCAATGCCAATAGGCCTTCAGTGGAGTAATTATTTTCCGGGACTATTATAGAGGTAAAACCATAGTGCATTAGCGTTTTTGCAGTTCCTGGGCCTTGTGCGATAAATTGGGTGGTAGGCCAAAGTAGAGTGTTTAGGGCGCATAATTTCATGGCGGAATGTACGGCGGTGGGACTAATAAACAATACGATATCAAAATAAGAGTGCGTAAAAGTTTGGAAATAAGCTTTAATTTTGGGGTTGTCTACTATTTCCAATGCAGGAAAAGGCAGGGGATGAAGCCCCAATGCAGCTAAGCGGTGCAGCAACGGTGAGGCGGTTGTTATAGGCCTTGTTACGATTATATGCTGAAAAGTGTTTACGCTCATGAGTAAAAGTCACCACAGAAAATATGTTTTTAAAATAACAATGTCGTTAATATAGCATCTAAAATTAGCGAAATACTACATTTTCCGCAAAAAGAGTGCAAATAAGGCTGGATATTGCTTGCAAAGCACTAGCAACTATTGCACAATACGCTTTCTTTTTTTGCAGCGGTGTTACCGCTGCGCGTAGCTTGTAATGGTTCGGCGCGTTGCATCAAGAACGTTCGTAGGCTGTTACATAAATTTTTATAATGTCGGAGAAGATAATTATGCCAAAGAAAGCAACGAAAAATGTCGCACAAGGCGGTATTCAAGGTTTACAAAACGAATGCAAAGTCATTTTACAAAAATTAACGGTAGCGCATCAAGACTGGATGAAGACGACCGAGAAAGCGGTTGCTAAAATTAAAGCGCAATGGACTAAAGCCGAAAGTGCAATGAAAAAAGCGAAGGCACAAAAAGCCGCAATAAAAGGTAAAAGTGCGGGCAAAAAAACCGCAGCACATAAAGCACAGGCCGATAAGGTAGCAATGGCTTTTGCACAAGCCAAAGCGGTAGCTCAAAGCTTAAAGAAAGAGATGGCTGCTTTGTTGCCAGAATTAAAGGTTGCAAAGGCTGCATTAAAGGGGCATTTAGCAGTAGAAAAAGTGGCGGCTAAGAAAGCTCTGGCTCCTAAGGCTAAGAAAGTGATTGCTCCTAAGGCTAAGAAAGCGGCTGCTCCTAAGGCTAAGAAAGTGACTGCTCCTAAGGCTAAGAAAGCGACTGTAGCCAAGAAAAAAGCCAGCAAAGCAAAAATAGTTGTTGCAGAACAAGCCTAAGCAGGCATTCAAACATAGTCTCATATACTCATAGCCGTTGATTTTTAGGGTAGAAGACTGGTCCTCGAGTCCAAGGAGTGTAGTATTCTACATGACTTGGGCGAAATGGGCGAAGGCAACAACCCCTAACTACAAATGCGAAGCGTATAGCCCTTAGTTTTAGGGTAGGCGACTAGTCCTCGAGCAACAGGAATGTAGCACCTACATGACTGTTGCGAGATGGGCGAAGTCAACACCCCCCTCTAAAAATTAAATGCGTAGAGTATAGTCTATTTATCACAGCCATAAGCGCCATATAAGGCAACCAGCTTTTTGCGTTCTGGCGTACTGGATACCTCGGGTTCTAGGACATGATCGCCATTGACGCCTAATTGTGCTAGAATGCGATTGCATTCCTGTTGCCGATTACCACCTCCATTGTAATCTGCAGTATCAGGGTCTGCTTGGCAGGCGCATAATACTAAAGCCATTAAGGCTATGGGTAAGCCGCGTTTTAACATGTTGAGATCCTTTTGAGGTTAAGACACAATAGTGCAACTATTATATTAGACATTATCTACCGGAGTCAAAGTGAGCCGTAAATTTAGCAAAAAAGACCCTCAGCCAGCCCCTGATGGGGTAGGTTTATACCCTTTTCCCATTCCTAGCCGGGAATACATCTTGGAATATTTGGAGGAGGTGGGAAAGCCTTTGCAACGCGATCGTTTGGAAAAAGCATTCGATATGCAAACTCCAGACGAACAAGAGGCTCTGCGGCGTCGTTTACGGGCTATGCTGCGCGATGGACAATTATTATTAAATCGAAAAGAAGAATATGCACTTGTAGATAAATTAGCCTTATTGAAGGGTCAAGTAGTAGCACATCGCGATGGCTTTGGTTTTGTGATGGTGGAAAAAAGTATGCCAGATTTGTTTTTATCCGAACGAGAAATGCGTAATATTTTTCATGGCGATAAAGTGTTGGTGCGCGTTATCGGTGAGGATAGGCGGGGCCGAAAAATGGCGAGCGTGATTGAAGTCTTAGAGCGCAATAGCTTAGAGATTGTAGGACAATATCTGGTTGAAAATGGCGTAGGGTTTGTGGTGCCTGAAAATCGAACGATTCATCAAGACATTCTCATTTTACCGGAAAATCGTGGAGAAGCAGAGCCGGGGCAAATTGTTACTGTGGAAGTGATCACGCCAACCAATAGGCGTACCGCGCCTTTAGGTCGCATTAAGAATATTTTAGGTCTAGCCATGTCCTCTGGCATGGAAATTGAAATTGCAACGCGGGCACATGGTTTATCTTTTGCCTGGCCTGAAAAAGTTGAAGCCGCAGCCAAACATTTTGGTAAGAATGTACAGCTCAAAGATAAGGAAGGGCGTGTTGATCTTCGAGAATTAAATTTTGTGACCATCGACGGTGAAGATGCCAAAGACTTTGACGACGCGGTATTTTGCAAGAAAAAGGCAGATGGCTGGGTATTGTCTGTCGCGATTGCCGACGTAGCCCATTATGTCAAACCGGGTAAGCCTTTAGATGAAGAAGCCGCTAAGCGCGGGAATTCAGTGTATTTTCCAAGCCGAGTTATCCCTATGCTGCCGGAGGTGTTATCCAATGGCTTATGCTCGTTAAAGCCCAAGGTGGATCGCTTGTGCATGGTGTGTGAGATGCGCTTAGATGGAAAAGGAGAGATTATACGCTATCGATTTTATGAAGCGATGATTCACTCCAAGGCGCGACTCACCTACACGGAAGCGGCCAGTATGTTGGTCGATAAAGACGAAGCGCTCAGAAAAACGTATAAATCCATTCTTCCATCATTAGATAATTTATACGAAGCATATCATTTGCTCTTTAAGTTGCGTCAAAAACGCGGCGCGATTGATTTTGAAATGCCAGAACCCTATATTCTTTTTAATGAACAAGGAAAAATAGATAAAATCATTGCCAGACATCGGAACGATGCGCATAAATTGATTGAAGAATGTATGTTGGCAGCCAATGTGTCTGCGGCTGATTTTTTATTAAAAAATAAAATGCCAGGATTATTTCGTGTACATGAAGGGCCTAACCCGGAAAAATTAGAATCCTTGCGTAAATTACTGGGTGAAAAAGGCTTGTCTTTGCCTGGAGGAGAAAAACCTAAATCCAAAGATTACGCTAAATTAATGAAGCAAATTGAAGGACGTGCCGACAGTGCCGTGCTACAAACTTTATTGCTACGGTCTTTAAGCCAAGCGGTGTATCAAGGCGATAATTGCGGTCACTTTGGGTTGGCCTATGAGGCCTATACCCATTTCACTTCACCCATTAGGCGTTATCCAGATTTATTAGTGCACAGAGCCATACGCCATATTGTGCAAAAAAAACGTCCCAACACCTTTTCCTATTCTCCTGCAGAATTGCAGAATCTGGCGGCACATTGCTCGGCTACTGAAAGACGCGCAGATGAAGCAACGCGCGATGTGGTCGATTGGTTAAAATGCGAATATATGTCTAGCCGTTTAGGAGCAGACTATAATGGCAAGGTCACGGGTGTGACTTCATTTGGTTTGTTTGTTGCGCTTGACGATGAGTTCATTGAAGGCCTGGTGCATGTTACTTCGCTCAAAAACGATTATTATCGTTATGATGCGATACACCACCAATTGGTGGGTGAGGCTACAAAATCAAGTTATACCTTGGGCGATAAAGTCCGTATACGCGTTATTCGCGTCGATTTAAATCAACGTAAAATAGATTTTGACTTGTTGCAAAGCGAAGACACGCCCATTTCTAAAAAGAAAGGTCAAAAACAAAAAGCGCCAACCGCTAAAAAAGACGATAAAAAAGAACCTAAAAAACGCTTCTGGCAGAAAAAGAAGGTTAAGACATGAGTACTACCGTGTATGGACAGCACAGTGTTAAAGCGGCCTTAAACGAAGGACGCTTGCCACAAACCATCTACACGCATAAAGCAAAAGCCGCCGCTGTGCGCGAATATTTATCCGATCTAGACTGTAAGACGCCTGTAAAAATAGTCGACAATGGCGTATTGGCTCAAATGACGGAAGGTGCCAACCACCAAGGCTGGGTTGCGGTGTATGCCAAAGCGATGAAAATGCACCATGAAGATAAGATAACCGAACTTTTGAATGAGCATAAAAAGCCATTATTTCTTGTTCTAGATGGCGTACAAGATCCCCATAATTTAGGCGCGTGTTTACGCAGTGCCGATGGCGCGGGCGTTACGGCCGTTATCATCCCTAAAGATAATGCGGTAGGACTTACGGCAACGGTACAAAAAGTGGCGAGTGGTGCTGCGGAAAATGTAATTCTTATTCAAGTAACCAATCTTGCGCGGTGTTTACAAGAATTAAAACAAGCCGGTGTTTGGTTGTATGGTTTGAGTGAGGAGGGTACGACCTCATTATATTCTATCGATTTATCCGGGGCGATTGCGTTAATATTAGGTGCCGAAGGCAAAGGTTTGCGCCGTTTAACCCGTGAAGCGGCGGATGCCTTAGTGTTTTTGCCTATGTTAGGGCAGGTTTCTAGTTTAAATGTTTCAGTTGCAACCGGTGTGTGTCTTTATGAAGCGGTGCGGCAGAGAAGTGCTGTAGGTAAAAAATAGATCCTTCGTTAGATATTCATAGTATCATAGGCTGTTATTCCATTTTTGTCATTGGAAAAGCTTAGATAGTCGAAATCCCATTGCTTCAATAACCCATATTCATGGGCAGAAATAGCATCCATTGATTTAACTTCTGAGTCATCTAATAAATCCACCCCAAGGACATCTAAAAATAATTCACTAATTTTGTCAAAGCCTTCCTGTATTTTTTTTCGCTCATCTTCTTGCTCATAAGTTAATTTTTCCACCAACATCAGCATAGAAACGCTATAAGAAAGGTCTGTAGGCAGCTCTTTTTCAGTAGAAAGCCGCATAAATACCCCTAGAGTATTATGACAGTATCCACTCAAGATTTTTTTAATTGCCTCAACTTTAGCGCTAACTCGTTCGTTAAATACATTTGGAAAACCAGCTCTTTTATAACGGCTAACTATCCAGTGTATCAGGATTTTTAAATCCTTAAGCTCTAAAGTTTCACTTGATTTCAGGTTCTCTAAATAACTTCGGGCAATAAAAAATCTGTTTTGCGGTAAAAATTCTAAACAATTTTTTTCCGTAAGATTCAATTTTAAATGCAGTTTCCTTGGGTTTTTCCCGGAGAGAAGCAGAGGCTCAGGCTTTGGTTTTTCGTGGCCTAAAATGAGTTCGGCAACGGGTTCTTTTTGTAGATCTGGGTTTAAGAGGTCACAATCTTGTGTTAGTACAACGTATAATCCTTCAGGCAAACAATCCTGCCTAGAGGGCGTTTCTATAGAAATTTTTGTAGCGTCGTCAATAAAAAGAAAAGCACCTTGCCGCCAGCCATTTTTTTCTATTTTTTCGGAGTCGATTTTAGGTGGGGATTTGGTTTCTTTTAGCATCATTAATTCCGAAAAAATAAATCATCTAAGTTATTCTGGATTTTTTCTTGACTAACAGGTTCAAAACCATGCTGCAATAACAAAGCTTCATGCAGTTTATCTTTTTTTTGTTTTTTTGTAATGAAAGTTTCAATTTCAGTTAGGCTTTTGTTGATCTCAGAAATATTTAATTCATCTGATTTTAATAAAGAAAACAAAGAGTGCTGGGCAGCGCCTATAGGTTTGTGTAGATAACCATTAACCAAGCCTAGATTTTTACATTTCCACTTTTTACTGATTTCGTATAGTGAATCTAATCGTTCTTGATTTTTTTTATGAAGAGTGCTTTTTTTCGAATTCAGCCATTCATAAAGCGTAGGGCGGCTAACTTGTAGAACGCTGGCTAAAGCTAGTCTATTGAGCCCTAGGACTTTTTGAATAGCAGCTAATTGCTCGCAAATGGATTTAATCTCAGTTGATGTGTCTTTGTCAAAAAGATAAACTACATTGCTTCCTCCTGTGCGAGAGGTGTTATCAACTGACGGGGAAATGGTTTTTGAAATAAAAAGCATATTGGCTGTACTTTGATTGCTGGTGTAGTCGCTTTGAGGTAGATTATTCATAAGGGTTAACGCCACGAGTTTATATTTTTTGACCCAACTGCTTGACAAAAACTTTTATAAATAAGTTCCTGTGAGAATTTGAAATGCTTTAAAATTTCATCCACATTAAAATCGCCCTGATCCATGCTGTAATGGTCAAAATCCAATAGTGAATAGGCGTGTTCCGGCTCTTTATAATTTTCATATGAAAGCAAGCCTGCTAAACTTTCTAAATCCGGAGTGACAAAGATAGTTTTAGTTTCTTCGGCGTGTTTATCCGCTAGGTGTATCGCTTGTACCCGCATTATTCCTTTTTCGCAGTGTTGTATGGTTTCTACTTTTTTTATTAATTTATTGTTTTTAAATCCTTCGCCAGTTAATTGAAATCCCTGTAGGTTTTTAGGAATATTTTCAACCTCATTTTCAATGAAATTAACGTAGCGCAGGCCCAAGCGTGTGAACAGAGTTAACTCCAAAATTCTATGACAGTGCTCTAATACGGCTTCAAAACGATCTAAGAGCGGTTGAAATTGTGTATAATCACTCGTATGAAGGATTAAGTTTTGCTGATCGAGCACAACCCCGGTTTTCTTTTCTTTATCCATAAAATGCCACTGTTTCAAGGTAACAAAAGAGTGCTGCCCATCCGGCAACAAAATGATTTGATTTTGAACGATAGGTTGAAAATGAGGAAAAAATTCTCTAATATTATTTTGCACTTTAGGAATAAATTCAGCGATGCTTTGGATGATAGGGAATTGCACCTGGACTAAAACATAGCGGATTGGGGATTTAGAAAGTTTAGTGTGCATAAAAACCTCTGCCTAGAAAGTAAAGATTAAAACCTTACATATAAGTTTACAGTTAGTTTTAAGAAAATACAAGTTTCTTTGGCAAATTATTTAAAATAAACCGAGTATATTGCTGTAACGGATGCTTAAAAAAAGAGCAATTCTGGTGGGGAGGTTTTACTGCTAGCCAGAGGCATAAAGGCTTTAAGGCTCTATGAATATTTGAGTGGGTAAATTATAATAAGTCCCATCACAGAACAAACCGGATGGCACATTTATGAACAGCAAATATTTATTAGAACTCGCCTTAGGACTACAGT
>VFJV01000097.1 GCA_009885895.1 Gammaproteobacteria bacterium | reverse complement strand
TAGGGTGGGTTTATTGCTTAGGACGGAGCCTGTTTTTTTGAACAAGGCTATTATTTGAACATGGACTGGGTTTTTGCTCTTTTTTTATCCTTTCCCGAGAATAGCTGACTGGCATTGCTTTTTTCTTGACTGGCGCGGGATTAAATGTTACTTGCTTAAACTGCATGGTCACCCAACTCTTCGAACCAGATGATAAACGACGCGAAAAAGCATTCTTCTGGAATTACAGCAGCATGAATGTGGGCTTTTTCGTGGCCAATATCATCGCGGGCTACTTCCAGCTGCACAGCAATTATCACGATCTTTTTCTATTAAGCGGCTTAGGCAACCTTATAGCCATCGTTCTGGTTGCCTTTAATTGGTCTAAATTAAAAGATATACAAACTGCGTATCAACTCTCCAGCAATAAAATACAACGGGTTCTTTTTGGTTCAACGCTCATCCTAGCCCTTCTCTGCGTTTTATATCGCTTGGTAGAACACCCTGCTGCAAGCAGAAGCATAGTCATTTATGGAACACTCTTTGTGCTTGCTTTTTTACTGGTATTGTCCTTCACAGAAAAAGATCTGATCAACCGGCAAAAAATGCACGCCTATTTAATCTTTGCGGTTGCGGCCATTACCTTTTGGACCATCGCTTTATTAGTGCCCAATAGCTTAGCTTTATTTTTAGAGCGCAATGTCAACCGTGAATTGTTTCACTTTACTATACCGCCACAGTGGTTTTTTAACATCAACCCCTTTATGATTATGCTGGGCGGGCCGCCCTTAGCGGCTTTATTCCAATGGTTGCGCTCTAAAGGCTATAACGTATCCTTAACACAACAGTTTTCGGCCGCGATCTTTCTTATAGGCACTGGGTTATTGGTTATTCCGTTGGGTATTGCGCTCGCCAATGCCGAAGGGTATGTGAGCGCAACTTGGATCACAATCGGTTACGCCCTACAAGGCGCTGGCGAATTATTCCTAGGCCCCATTGGTTATGCCATGGTCGGACAACTCGCTCCAGCTCGCTTACGCGGTGTTATGATGGGCACGTGGATGATGGTTACGGGTATGGGCGGTGCAATTACCGGGATTATTTCCAAATGGGCCACCTATACGGCCACCGGTGATTTGTCACCCTTAGCCACCAACCACACTTATGGGCATGTTTTTATGCTCTTGGGTTTTGCAAGCATCGTGGTGGCCGCAATTTTATATTGGCTGCGCCCCTTGTTGGATAGGTTAATACAAGAACCTAACCTGAGTGTAGCAAAATAGATGTGGCCTTAGGATTAATGGGCGGTCCAACCACCGTCCATGGCAATCACTTCGCCGGTCATACCTTCTGCAGAATCAGAACATAAAAATAGCACTAAATCCGCCAAATTTTCAGGTTTTATGAATTTTTTATTCGGTTGCGCTGCAAGCAAAATATCCTTCACCACCCTATCTTCGGATAAATTATGGACTTTAGCCTGCTCTGCTATTTGTTTTTCCACCAAAGGTGTTTTCACGTAGCCAGGACAAAGCACATTGCAGGTGATGTTGCTTTCGGCCATCTCAAGCGCCACCGTTTTAGTCAATCCAACCAAACCATGTTTTGCCGCAACATAAGCCGATTTAAAGGGCGATGCCACCATTCCGTGCGCCGAGGCTATATTCACAATACGGCCCCAATCGGACTGTATCATATGCGGCAAAGCCAATTTGGACAGCCTAAAGGCCGCCGTAAGGTTGATGGCTAAAATGGCTTCCCATTTTTCATCCGGAAATTCAATGACGGGTGCCACGTATTGAATACCGGCATTGTTTACGAGTATATCCAAAGCACCCAGTGTTTTAACCGTGTCTTTAACCATGGTTTCTAAAGCCGCTTTATTCGCGACATCGGCCGAAGAATAACGCACAGAAACATTGTAGGTTTTTTCTAAAGAAACCCTTATAGCCTCAATTTCTTTCTCATCGCCAAAACCATTGAGCATGATATTCGCGCCTGCTCGAGCCAAGGCATGGGCTATAGCAAGCCCAATGCCACTGGTAGATCCCGTGATAAGGGCTGTTTTATTTTTTAAAGAGGTCATGTTATTCTCCTAAATTTTAAAGGTTAGTTTCTTTATACACCAGTGTTCCCGCCCCTGAAAATACCTGAGCCGCATCTTCTAAGGCTGCAATGATGGCTTTTTTGTTCGCCCCAGACTCTACAAATTTCTTTGCCGCTTCAATTTTTGGCAACATACTGCCTTTTGCAAATTGCTCTGAGGAGATATAAGCCTCTAACTCTTTGTTGCTAACCTTATGCAGCGCTTTTTGATCGGTTGTATTAAAGTTAATATACACTTTATCAATTGCCGTTAAAATAATTAATCTATCGGCACCAATGAGCTCTGCTAATTTTCCAGCAGAAAAATCTTTGTCAATGACCGCCTCTACCCCCCGATAACCCTCTTCTGTCTTAACCACCGGTATACCGCCACCACCACAGGCTATTACTAAAATACCCGAGTCAAACAGTTGTTTAATAACGGCTTCTTCCACAATCCCAACAGGTTTGGGCGAAGGGACCACTCTGCGCCAACCACGCCCAGCGTCTTGCATCATCTGAAAACCGTTTTCTAACTGTAATTTTTTTGCAACAGCCTCACTATAAAAAGCCCCTATGGGTTTCGTTGGGCTATTAAAAGCCGGATCGCTAGCGCTAACCTCCACTTGCGTAATAATTGAAACAGGACATTTATGGCTTATGTTTTCTTTTCTTAACGCTTCAGACAACGCATTTTGTAAATGATAGCCTATATAGCCTTGTGTAAACGCGTCACACACATCAAAAGGAAATAATGCGTGGTTGTTATCGGTATTATGTGCAAGCTCAATATCGGCAACAATTTCACCTATTTGTGGTCCGTTGCCATGGACAATCACTAGATCATGACCCGCCTGAATTAGTTTTACAAGGCTTCTAGCCGTATCTTTACAAGCCTCATATTGGCTCTTTGCGGTAATACTGCCATTTTTTTGTAGGGCATTCCCTCCTAAGGCAACCACAATTTTCATTTATTAACCTCCAATACCATTCATTTACCGGCTTAGAAAACTCGACAAGAGAGTCCAAGCACCAAAAATAGCCGCCAATGTAATGGCTATAACCAAAATACGATCTACTGTTGTAAACCATTTCCCCTGAGTTTGCTTGCATGAGTGTATATAAACAAATATGCCCATAAAGTATAAAATAGCGCACAAAAATAGCAACTTAACCTCTGCGGCATAAATGAGCCATAACCCATATAGCGAGGCAACCAGTGCCAGCACAATATCTCGTTTTGAGCTCTCATTTTGTGCATACCCCTCTTTTTTAAGGGCTATTTTAAGCGCATATAAGCCACTTAATAAATATGGCGGTAAAATAGCCACTGTTGCAATAAGATAAACCATACGATACGTGCTATTGGATAAATAGGAAATTAATAAAAAAACTTGAATAGCGGCATTAGTCACCCATAAAGAAATGGATGGGGCATTGTTTTTGTTTTCCTTTGCGAAAACTTTTGGCATTACACCATCTTTTGCTGCAATATAGGGCGTTTCTGAGGCCAGCAATGTCCAACTGAGTAATGCACCAAATAAGGCCACACATAAACCTATGTTGATAAACCAAGCGCCCCAAGGTCCCACAATGTATTGCAAGGCATACGCCAAAGTAGGATTATCAAACTGCATTAAGGTTTCCCTAGGCACCGCAGCCAATGTAACGATGTTTAAAAGAATATAAATAAACAAGGTCGCTGATAACCCAATGACAGTCGCCTTTCCCACATCAGATTCTTTGCGTGCCCTTCCAGATATGACCACCGCACCTTCAATGCCAATAAACACCCACAATGTTACCATCATAGTGCTGGATAACTGCTTTACTAGGGATCCCATATTGCTAGAACCAAAAGCATCAAAGTTCAATTGCTTCACATTAAATGCAAGCATTAAAATCACTATGAAAACAAAAATGGGAATCAACCTTGCAATCGTTGTAATCATGTTAATAATCGCCGCTTGCCGCACACCACAAAGGGCAATACAGTGCACTAACCATAAAATAATAGACGCACCCACAAGCACATACGGATTATTGTTGCCTGAGAAAATGGGAAAGAAAAAAGACAAGGCGTCGAACAATAATAAGGCATAGGCTACATTTCCCAAAAAAGCACTTAGCCAATAGCCCCAAGCCGAGTTAAAACCCACAAACTTACCAAAGCCAGCACAAGCATAGCTGTATATTCCTCCTTGCAATTCTGGTTTTCGTTTCGATAAGTTTTGATAGACAAAAGCCAAACAAAGCATGCCTAAACCCGTAATCAGCCACGCCAATACGATGGCAATGATGCCGGCATGTTTGGCCATTTCGGTAGGAAGGGAAAATGCACCACCTCCTATCATTGACCCTACGACAATAGCAATGAGTGAAAAAACACCCAGCTTATTGCTACGGTTAGTTGACATTGTTTAACCTATGGTTGAAACAAGAACCGCTTTAATGGTGTGCATTCTATTTTCCGCCTGATCAAAAACGACCGAATTTCGGTGTCTGAAAACTGCATCTTCTACTTCACGAATATCAATGCCTTTTTCTTTAAATTCACGCGCCGTTTCAGTTTCAAAATCGTGATAGGCCGGTAAACAATGCATAAATAGAGTGTGCTCATTCCCTGTTTTATGCAACATATCCATGGTTACGCGAAAAGGTTGCAGTAACTTAGCACGCTCTGCATAATCTACTTTTTCGCCCATAGAGATCCATACGTCAGTATAGATAGCATCGGCCCCTTTCACAGCGTGTTCCACACTGTCTGTAAATTCAATCACAGCACCTGTCATTTTTGAAACCTCTTGAACCTGCTGCATAATGTTTTCTTCGGGCGCCCGCTCTTTGGGACCTAAAGCCACAAAATGCATGCCCATTTTTGCCGCGCCATACATGAGTGCATAAGACATATTGTTTCTAGTGTCTCCCGTAAAAACGAGTTTCATCTCATTTAATTGCTTACCACGAATTTCTTCTTCTAGGGTTAAAAAATCGGCAAGAATTTGCGTAGGGTGATCCACATCGGTTAAACCGTTCCAGACTGGAATGCCCGCATGCTTTGCTAATTCAATAACTATTTTTTGCTCATAACCGCGATATTCAATGCCATCGTAAAACCGGCCTAATACTTTAGCCGTATCTTCTAGCGATTCTTTTACTTGAAATTGTGAGTTGGTTAAATACGTTACATGCGCCCCTTCTTCAAGGGTAGCCACTTCAAAGGCACAGCGTGTGCGAGTTGATGTTTTATCAAAAAGCAATACAATGTTTTTGCCCGATAATAAATGACCGTGAAGCCCCATCCGTTTTTTTTGCTTTAAGTCATGCGACAGATCTAACAAATAGCGTATTTCACGCGGAGTAAAATCCAGCAGCGTTAAAAAACTTCGACCTCTTAAATTAATTGCCATGGTAAACCTCTTTTATGAATATAGATTGTCTCTGATAAGGGGCATAGACATACACCTAGGCCCACCCCTACCCCTAGATAGTTCTGAACTTGGAATAACATGCACTTTAACACCATTATCTTCCAATATTTTATTAGTAACGTAGTTACGTTCATAGACAACTACCTCTCCTGGCCTAATAGCCAGCGTATTTGAGCCATCATTCCATTGTTCTCTAGCAGAAATAATTTTGTCTGCACCCCCACAGCGTATTAATTTTACTTCCGTTTCGCAATAGGGTTGCAAGATGTGCTCTAATGTAGCAACTTGTTTTTGAATATTCAGCGTACCACCACCATTTCCTTTCGTTATGCTGTAAACAGACAGTGGCCCTTCAATTTCACCATGCACAGTGAATAGCGAACGATCCACCTGCGTAAATACGGTATCTAAATGCATAAAAGCGCGTGAAGCAGGAATATGAAACGCCAATATGGTTTCAACCTGGGACATATCGCTTTGAAAAAGGCGATTGGCTAAACGCTCAATGGATTCAGGTTGGGTACGTTGAGAAATACCTACGCACAGCGTTTTTTCGTTCAGCACGAGAATGTCTCCCCCCTCAATTGAAGTGGAGTTTTCTCTTCTGTACCAAAATGGTATCTCTTGTTCTACAAAAAGAGGATGATATTCAAAAATATATCTGGAAAATAGGGTTTCTCGGCAGCGGGTTTCGGTGCGCATATGGTTTAAGGATATACCGCAGCCTATGGTTGCGAATGGATCGCGGGTAAAATATAAATTAGGCAAAGGATCGCATATGAAAGGATAATCACGATTAACTTCATCCACTAAGTCTTTACCCTTAAAATCCACTTCTGTTTTCTGGATCCCGCTAATTAATTTATCCACAATAGCGCTTTCACTTTTTAGCGATAACAAATAATTCATCAACAGATCTTGCCGTCCTGCGGTCTTAATATTCGCTTCCGTTAAAAATTCATGTATAAATTTTTTACGCAAAGCGTCGTCTTCTAATACCTCAGAAACCAGCTTGGCAAGATAAAGAACCTCAACACCTTGATTTCTCAACACATCTGCAAAAGCATCGTGTTCTTGTTGGGCCACTTTAAGATAGGGAATGTCGTCAAATAATAATCGTTCCAGCAATGCTGGCGTTAAATTTTCAATTTCGTGTGTAGGCCTGTGTAACAAAACACTCTTTAAATTGCCAATTTCGCTGTACACAGAAAGTTTCATTTATGTCACCTATTCATAAGTTAGGTGTATAGGATATCACAAGCACGACAAATCAACCACCGCCGAAAAAAGATCGCGTAATTCAACCAATAAAGCTAAGCGATTATTGCGTAAGGTTTTATCCTCCGCCATTACCATGGTACTCTCAAAGAAAGCATCAATAGTGGGTTGAAGCAACGCCAATGTAGCTAACGCGGGGGTATAATCTCGCGCGGCATATAAAGGCAACACTTCTTTTTTCTTTTCAACTAAAACACGCCACAATTCTTTTTCAGCCGGTTCCAATAAAAGAGTTTCTTGCACCGGGTGCACTTCTAAGTTTGCCGCTTCTTTTTCCAAAATACGGCTTACTCGCTTATTCGCCGCCGCTAGTGCTTGGCTTTGAGGCAATGTGCAAAACGCTTGCACGGCCTGTAAACGGCGCACAAAATCGTAAGGCTCTAGGGGTCGTTTGGCTAGGACTGCCATAAATATTTCAGCCGCAATGCCTTGTTCTAAGTAATGATGCTTAAAACGATCCATCATAAAGTCGAATACGGACTGCACTCTATTTTCTTTAGCCTTGTCCCCATACAGTTCACCGGCTTTTTCCAGCAATTGCTGTAAATCCAATGACCATCGTTTGTCCACAATAATTTTCAAAACCCCTAAGGCCAAACGGCGCAAAGCATAGGGATCTTTATCGCCCTTAGGAATTTCACCTACAGAAAAAATACCCACTATAGTATCTAGCTTATCCGCTAATGACACCACAGCGCCTAGAGGCGATTCTGGCAATGCATCCAACGCAAAACGCGGTTGATAATGTTCCGCTATGGCGGTTGCCACGGCAGGTGTTTCGTGGCTATGCGCGGCGTAATAGCCACCCATAATGCCTTGCAATTCAGGAAATTCCCCTACCATATCAGACACTAAATCGGCCTTACACAATTCTCCTGCTCTATACGCGTCTTCGCCATTCAGATGCAACAATAATGCTATATGTTTGGCTAATTCAGCAATGCGTTTTGCCTTATCGTCTAAAGTGCCTAAACCTGCGTAAAAAATAATTTCGCTTAGCCTTTTGCCCATAAAAGCAAGGCTGTGTTTGCGATCGCTATCGTAAAAGAATTTGGCGTCAGCTAAACGCGCATTCACCACTTTCTCATTGCCACGCACCACTGCGGTAGCATCGCTGCTTTTTATATTGCTGACGCCTATAAAATAGGGTAATAATTCCTTTGCCTTATTCTGTACATAGAATGCTTTTTGGTGTTGTTGCATCGCTAAAATTAAGGCTTCGTGTGGCACATGCAAAAAATGTTTATCGAAGTGGCCTAAAAATACCACAGGCCATTCTACGATTGCCGTGATCTCATTTAAAAGTTCTACGTTGATGTCAACTTCGCCTTCAACCGTGGCCACAACGACTTTCAAATCGCGTTCGATTTTATCCTGCCGCTTTTTAGCATCGGCTATAACATACGCTTCTTGTAACGCGGCTTCATAGTATTTAGGCTCATCCAAAGAGATTGATTGTGGATGATGAAATCGATGTCCATACGTCAAACGACCGCTTTTTTGTCCTAGGATCTCTGCCGAAATAACGTTACGCCCGAGCAATAACACAACCCAATGCACGGGTCTTACAAAGCTAATATCGCCTCCCCCCCAGCGCATACGCTTAGCAATCGGCAGTGTTGCAATAATTTTCTCACATAAAGCCGGTAATAATTCGGCTGTCTTTTTTGCAGCTATTTTTCTATGATAATATAGACATTCGCCTTTATTGCTGGCCTGTCGGGATAGTTGATCAAACTCCACACCACAGGATTTAGCAAAACCTAGGCCTGCGGGCGTAGGCTTACCCTCAGCATCTACAGCCAAACTGAATAAAGGTCCTAGACGCCCACTGGTAGTCGCCAAGGTTTCTGTTTGCAATTTTTCTATAAGAATAGCCAAACGCCGCGGTGTGACATAAGGATGTATCTTTTTATATTGCAACGCAATCCCGGGCTGCAAAAGAGCATTTTCAAAACCGTGTTTCAGCGCATTCATTAATACAGATTGCATCCGCGAGGGCAATTCTTCACAGCCAATTTCCAGTAAAAAATCTTCATAGATCATACTGCTCTCCTTCCTTGCCTTTCTTTAATAACGGGAATCCTTTTTTTTCGCGTTCTTCATAATAACGCTTGGCAATTTTACCTGTTAAAGCACCCAATCGTAGAATGTAGCTTTGACGCTCAGTCACCGAAACAGCATGACGCGCATCCAATAGGTTAAAAGCATGTGACGCTTTGATTGCCATTTCATAGGCCGGCAACACTAAGTTTAATTCTAGCAAACGATGCCCTTCACTTTCACACTGCACAAATTGTTGAAACAACCAAGGAATATGAGCGCATTCAAAATTATAACGCGACATTTCTTCTTCATTTTGCAAAAAAATGTCGCCATAGGTTACCTTCCCCAATGGTCCATCACTCCATACGATATCAAACAGCGTGTTTACCCCCTGTAAATACATCGCTAAACGCTCTAAACCATAGGTTAATTCACCCGTAACCGGGCTGCAATCTAAGCCGCCTGCCTGTTGAAAATAGGTAAACTGACTCACTTCCATGCCATCTTGCCACACTTCCCAACCCAAACCCCAGGCACCCAAAGTAGGTGCCGCCCAATTGTCTTCCACAAAGCGAATGTCGTGCACTAAAGGATCGATACCCAAAGCACGCAAAGAATCAAGATATAATTCCTGAATATTCAATGGAGATGGTTTTAAGATAACTTGCAGCTGATAATACTGTTGCACCCGGTTTGGATTTTGCCCATAACGACCATCGGTAGGGCGTCTACAGGGTTGCACATAAACGGCAGACCACGGTTCGGGGCCTATGGATTTCAAGAAAGTCTGTGGATGGAAAGTACCCGCACCCACTTCTAAATCGAGTGGTTGCAGTATTAGGCAAGATTGCTCTTGCCAGAACTGTTGTAATTTTTGAATAATAACCTGAAAGCTGAGTCGCTGCGCCGTCATTCGTTCGCTACACCCAGGGTCGCTAGTTTTAGCGAAAATTGTCGTAACGTTTGAACACCCGCTTTCTCAGCATCGGTACACCATTGTTTTAATTGCTGTACCAATTCTGCATTATTGCTCACAGCCTTAGTCCAAATATTTTGTAAACGCAGCTTGTACTCATATACCACGTCTAACTCGTTGCAAGAAGACAACAAGGCTTGCATACTTTTACGGCTATTCGCATCAATGCTGCTAGCGTCGTTGCGATTGAGCCAGGTTCGTGCTTGACGCCACAATTTACGGTGCTTCTTGTCTTTGCTCATTTGTTTTTTAAGAATAGGCTGTATCACCATTTCACCATATTGTTTTAACAAATGAAAACGGTGTGTAACCAATGCTTTTATAGTGAGTACATCGATGTCTTTTTGCTGACTAGTCCATTCGACCTTAGGAATCACGCGCTTAGGCTTTGCCAAACCCAAAAATTGCAAAATACGTATGTACATCCAACCTATATCGAACTCAAAACGGCGCAAAGATAACTTTGCGGAAGCAGCAAAAGCATGATGGTTGTTATGTAGCTCTTCGCCACCGGCCAATATGCCCCAAGGAACGATATTCGTTGCTGCATCGGGAGTTTCAAAATTACGGTAACCGAAATAATGCCCTACGCCATTGATAAGTCCAGCGGCCAATCCCGGCATCGCCATCATTTGCACCGCCCATATCGTTATGCCGGGCACACCAAACAAAACTAAATCTAGCACAAACAAGATCCCTATGCCTAAACTGCTGTGTGGCGTGTAAATATGGCGCTCTATCCAATCGTCGGGGGTACCTTGACCATAACGATCCAGAGTTTCTTGCTTATTGCCTTCAGCTCTATATAATTCATAACCTTGAGTCAGCACTTTTTTCAAACCATAGATTTGCGGACTGTGTGGATCTTCCGCGGTTTCACAGGTTGCATGATGTTTACGATGTATCGCTACCCATTCCTTGGTAACTGCGGCTGTAGCGAGCCACAACCAGAAACGAAAGAAATGCGCCGCAATGGGGTGCAAATCGAGTGCGCGATGCGCAGAAGCACGGTGTAGATAAATAGTGATGGAAATCACAGTGATGTGGATTAATACCAGGGTAACCAAGATATATTGCCACAATGACAAGTTCAATAGCCCATAAAAATAGGTCATAACTTAATTTCCTCTTTGTTTTTCGCGAATTTCATCCAATGTTTTGCAATCGATGCACAAGGTTGCCGCAGGTCTTGCTTCTAAACGCCGAATACCAATTTCCTCGCCACAGCTTTCGCAATAGCCATATTCGCCATCGTCCAAACGCTGTAGGGCCTCTTCCGTTTTACGCAGCAATTTGGCTTCACGGTCACTGGCACGCAGCATTAAAGCAACGATCTCTTCGTGAGTGGCTTGATCGGCAGGATCCGCCAGCTCTCTTTCTCCGCCGCGCAAACGCTCAACAGTAGCATCGCTGCCTTCCATTAATTGTTGCTTAATCAATTCTAATATAACACGAAAATGTTGTTGCTGCCCTTCGCTCATGTATTTTTCACTTTTTTTGGCCTGGTAAGGGGCTATACCGGGTAACCCTACTACACTGGCGACGGGGGTTGTCTCTTGCGCCGACTTTCTGGACATGATTGGCTCCTAAATAGATGATGCAGCTCAACGCGAATTGAGCAAAAATTAGTCATTATTGCTAATCCGTAAGCATAGCACGTATAGGCCTTTTGTACCAGCTCTTTTTTGTTCTTTTATTTGCCTCTTTGTAGTCTTATGCTTTTAAATAGTCTTAAATATGAACGAAATAGCTTTTTTTAGGGCTAAATAATCCTAGATGCACTCTTTTTCCTATCCCCCCCTTGACTCCAAGCCCCCAGTCAAGGTTTAATATGCCCCTTACCGCATTTATGGCCAGATAGCTCAGTCGGTAGAGCAGAGGACTGAAAATCCTTGTGTCGCAGGTTCGATTCCCGCTCTGGCCACCATATTGAAATTCAATAACATCCCATAAAGTCCAAAAAACCCTTTATTTTATAGCGTTTTCTTGATATTATAGTCCTATAACGTCCAATAGAATTTATTGAAATCCGGACTGAATCGGGGGCATATTTGGGGGCACTGGCCTACTCTGCTACGCAAGATGCCCCCAAAATAGCCTTGGATCTGAGCAAATACAAGGAAAATACCGTGCTAACAGATCTTAAGTGTAAAAATGCCAAAGCAGCAGATAAACCCTAATTGAAGCACGTGGGGTCATAGAAACCGCTCATCGTGCCTTACAAAACTGTGGACAAATCTTTCGTTATGCGATTACCACGGGGTGAACCACTCGCGATCTGTCTACTGACTTAAGGGGTGCCCCTCAGGTATCCCCTACCTTTATTCTTTGAGACTTAAAATCAGTTAAAAACCGAGAAATTATTCGTCCTTTAGTATCCCCCCAAGGCATGGTCCTATTTTCCGGCCAGGTGACATAAAGCCATCGCTTAGATCTTGTAAAGGCCACATAAAGGTTATTTTTCTCTTGCAGCATCTCCACACCTCCACTTCGAATAGCACGATAATCTGGAAAGGTCTCATCATCCATACCAATGATAAAAACAATATCAAACTCTTGCCCCTTCATTGTGTGCACTGTACTTAATGTAACACCAGAATGTTGCGTAACCGGATGCGTTTGGCCCAGTGCCATTGCGTTTTTAAATTGATGAAGGGAGGTGTTGTCTACACTCTTAGCATAGTTGTGCCAATGAGCAAGTAATTCATTAATGTCATTGAATAGCATATTTTTATCATTGTCATTGTCAATGACAACTTCTTCTTTGTAGCTCTCAAGACTTTGCTTGAAATTGCTACCATTTTCATCCAGCGATATAACAAGGGATATTATGTTTTTGCTATCTTCATCGACCGATTTGGCTATATTAATCCCTGCAAGAGATAGATTTTCATTTTCATTAATACCTAATGTTTTCAGTAATCGTTTATGATGTAACGTGTCTTGTGGATTTAGTCTAATCCTGAAAGCCAGATCAAAGATTTGCATTAGGTGAGATTCAAACTTCAAAGCGCCTGGGGTCATTTTATAATAGTAAGAAATACCAGATTGACCAAAAATCTCTTCTAAAGGTTTAAATAAATACTTATTCCTGGAAAGCACTGCTATTTTCTCTAGGTTAATCTCGCCTTCAATATCATCATGGCTATTCAGAGCAACTATTTCTTGAATTTTTTCTGCCACCCATTTTGCTTCAGCGGTTTCATTGCCTATTTTGTGTATCTCGAATATTCCCCGCTTAACGGTTCCCTCAATATATTCTGCTTCAGGGATGATCTGCTTTGCAGCCTTCAACACTTCAATGGATGATCGAAAATTTTCAGTTAGCTCCACAGTTTTTGACTCAAAATCATTAACGAAATCTTTATCCATATAATCCGGTGATGAGCCATTAAAATGAAAAATAGACTGGTTAGGGTCACCTACCATCAAAATGTTAGTGAAATCGTTACCTGCTAACGTTTTAAGAAATTGATATTGTGCGTTGTTTAGGTCTTGAGCTTCATCTACACATATCGCATAAAAACTGCGCCGATATAAAGCGGCTATTTTGGGGTAATCGTTAAATAAGCTATAGGCTTTTAATAACAAGTCATCGAAATCTATAGCATTTTGTGCTTTCAAAATCTCCTGGTAACTTCGATAAAACAGAATGATATTGTCATCGTCTGTGTGGTTTTCTATATCAGATTCGATAATTAGTTTTCGTTTTGTTTTGGATACAAAATTGAGTGCCCGATAACAAAAGTTTTTCTGGTCTTTTTTTTCTTTCTTCCTGTAAATGCTTGCATAGGATGGTGTTTGACTGATTGCGTTTTCAATAAGTTCAAGCCTATCAGCTTCTTCTTCAAAAATATGTGGCATTGAGGCATAACCAATAAATTTCCCATGGTTCTCCAAAATTGATTGGCAAAAGCTATGAAACGTACCAACAAAAGTTCTGCTATCAATATCAGCAATATCGCTTAACCTTCCCTTGATTTCCTGTCCTGCTTTATTAGTAAAGGTTAAGGCTAATATTTTCTTATTGGATTGCTTGAGAAGGTGCCTAATGCGTTCAGAAAGCACTCTCGTCTTACCACTACCTGCACTGGCTTTGACATAGATTGGACCTGGATCCGCATATACAATTTCGTTCTGCTTTTCAGATAATTCAAGTTGAGAAGTCATGCGCCAGCTCCCTCTAATTTTAAGGTAGTCTCTATTTTGTTAAAAAGTGCGATAATCTTTGGTGGTAGTTCTTTGCCGCTCTCGACAATCTTCTCGGCTACAGCAGGGCCGTACTTTGTCTTCTTATACTTATTGGCAATTTCCTTATATAGTTCATAGTCATCATAATTGAGAATTTCTGGCTCTTTAGTCATTCTGTGTTGCTCATTGCAAAACTCATACAAATTAAGAATGCATTCCTTAATTTCATTCTGAAATCCGTCAACGATCAGTTGTCGCTCAAAATTATTTCCATCATCCAGATAAACAACAACATCGGTGGTATTTTTTGCTGTATCGCAGTTTTCAACTTGCTTGACAACTGATTTCTTTGTACTCGGTTCAGCATCGGAAAAAATCAACCACGGCATACCCAAGCCTTCGGCAAACCGAATAAATGGAAGATAGTTTCCCTCACCACCTACACCTACGAAATCCAAGCCAATCTCAACATGAGTTCTACAGAAATATTTTTTGGCAAATATCGGAAGTGCCTGCTCTTCTGTTTCACCCTCAAAAAACACGATTAGCTTTGAGAAAATGATTTCACCTCGGTGGCTAATCACTTGGCGCTTTATTTGCCTTATATCTTCCTCATTCAACTTGTCAATTTTAATGCGTCCACAATAGACCTGTTCATTCTTATAAAGGCTTCGGATTTGCTTAAGCTCTGCTGTAGCGGCAATATAGGGTGAATGGGTTGATATAATTTTCTGTCCAGGGATTTCATCTATTTGTCCGAATATTTTTTTTTGTGCATTGGGATGCAGGTGCGCCTCTGGCTCTTCTATTGCGAGCAACGGAAAAAAAACGACCTTTTTCTTCTTAGCGTGAATGGCTAGCTGGTTAATAAATGATTTTAATGTTAGAAGGGATGACCAGCTTCTTGTACCCATACCATGGTATTCCATAGGAAAGCTGTCTTTATTATCACCATAATAAATGCTCATCCCTTTGTTCAGATCACGTACTTTTTTAGTGAAGGGAGTAATTTCGATACCATGACTTTGGCTGTTCATCACGGAGTCTAGGCCTTTAAGCGTATCCTTAATATTACTGAGAACGTCGCTGCTGCTTACTGTTTTTTCATTTAACAGTTTGATCTGAGTTTCGATCTCTTCAATATCCTTTTCTGAATATTCAATATTAGCCAACATTTTCCCGATATATGAGCTTCGCTGCTTCGTATCTTCCATAATGTCGCGCTGGGCATCCATATAGAAAAAGGGAATTTCATCGAAATGGAAGCTCGTTCTCCTGCCATTGTCATGTTGATACCAATCAATATTGTTGCTTTTGAATTCTGGCCAATCAGACAAAATAAATTGTTGGGTTTTGTAATTGCTGGTTATTGGATCAAGAGTGCAAATCGTTCTTAGTGGTATGAAGCTTTTTAAACCATCCGTTCTAATTCTGTCAGTAGTCAGTAACAATTCCCAGTCTGCAATAAAATCGTTGCTCTCATCCCCACTGTCATCTACAGGCACAATCAGTAGATCAATCGTAATTTCCTCACAACTGCTATTATCTCGGATAAAAAAGTCATCAGGAGAAATGAACTGGCGATTACCCAAAGCTATTTGCATTGCCTTGAGAAGCGATGTTTTGCCGGTATTGTTCATACCTGTTAAAACCGTTGTTTTCTCCAAATCTATTTGGAAATTTTCCAAACCGCGAAATCCGGCGACACGCACCGTTTTGATTAAAATGCTCACGCGGCAGCCTCCTCGTAGTTGCGAACATTGACCTTTCCTGTGACAGCTGAATTGATAACAGAAATCCAGTGCTCTTTCAAGAGAGATATAGAGAACTCTACTTCTTCTGAAATCGCATCTAGCTTTGATAGGTTTTCATCAAGATAGGTTACCGCCTTGCTTTGTTTTCCAGCAGGGGGGATAGGTACTTTCCAGTTTTTGATATGAGACTGAGCAATCTTTGCCATTGTCATGCTTGAACCTCTCGCGTCAATCTTTACCTGCGTCAGGGAACAAAAATTGGTCAGCCAGCCTTTAGAACAAATTTGCCGTGATTTATACCCTGCTTTAATCTCATTGCTCATCGTTCAAACTCTCGCAGGGTATTTTCCAATTCTAGACGCAAAGCCTCGGGATCGGGTAAATACAGTTGGTATTTTTGCACGAAAAGCTGGCTGTTCATATTGTAGGTTGCATATTTTACTAAGAGTTCGTCTTTATCGCGGCTTAGAATAATGCCGATGGGTGGATTATCACCTTCAACATTTTCTTCATTGGCAAAATACCCCAGATACAAATTCATCTGCCCTATATCATAATGCTGCACCTCGCCCATTTTAAGATCGATGAGCACAAAACAACGCAAAATACGGTGATAAAAAACTAAATCTACTCTGTAATGAGTATTATTAATCGTCACCCTATATTGGCGCCCCACAAAGGTAAAACCCTTACCCAGCTCCAATAAGAATGGTTGAAAATGGTCACACAATAAAGTCTCAAGATCGGTTTCAGAGATTTGATGCGGCTCTGGAATTTTTAAGAATTCAAACACATAGGGTTCGCGCAAAATATCCGTAGGCTTTTCAACTGGTTTTCCTTGGCTCGCCAATTGCAGGATCGCGGCTTTATCTTTGCTCGCCGCAAGACGCAAAAATAAAGAGGCTGCTTTTTGGCGTTTTAACTCAGGAACCGACCAATGCTCGGCTATGGCCTGTTTTTCATAAAAATTACGCTCCAGCGGATCGTCTAACTTCAGTAACTCCACATAATGCGACCAGCTCAATTGGTGAGAAAGCTTCTCACTTATTGGATACCGTTGATAAAACAAGCGCATATAGACCAAATTACTACGGCTAAAGCCCTTGCCGTGGCGTAGCCCTAAATCTAGTGCCAATTGACTGAGCAATTCTTTACCATATTCAGCGCGCATTTCACCCTTTTGCTCAAATTCAACGATATGTTGCCCCAATCGCCAATAAGTTTGTATCAGTTGAACATTCACGGCCTGCAGTGCTCGCACTTGACCTTGAGTGTAAGTAACCGATATCGCTTCTAACAAGCCATGATAAGCCTCTGTCGTTTTCAAGACCATACCGCCCCCATCGTTTTCAAATGTTCATTTACTCTGGCAGATAATACATCAACTTCATCTAATAATTTAGGTAAGGGTGTAGCATACCGTTCAGCCAAACTGCGAATGCGGCTCGTTAAGGCTTGGAAAACGAGATCCAATTCCCCTTGTACCGCGGCAGCAATTTGCGGTAACCATTTGTCTTCTACAACCAGCGTTTTAATATCGTCTATGCTCAGCTTAGCATATCAGAAATATATTTAATAAACAGCATAAAGAGCACATAGTCCTTATACTGACTGGCATCCATACCACCTCG
>VFJV01000140.1 GCA_009885895.1 Gammaproteobacteria bacterium | reverse complement strand
CCCACTACAAATATCATGAAACAGGCTATGAGCGATTAGCGCAGATATCCGTGTCACACAGATACAACCTACGCAAGGGGCAAAGCTATCAAAAACAACGTCGGCATTTTGAAAAAACGCGTAGCCTAAAAGGAGTAAACATAGGAGAAAGAAGGAAACCGCAGCTCCAAGGAGGCTCTGGCTATATACTGTAAGTAATTGGCGTGTAGGGGTAACTCCCTGTGGCTGTCCTTAGGGCAGGCCCCTGTGGCTGCCCTTAGGGCAAGCCCCTGTGGCTGCCTTTAGGGCAGGCACGGGGGCCTGCCCCTACGTACGGATTCGCATTTTGAAGTGTAGAGGTATAATATTGAAGATATTGTAATTCGTTTTAATATTCCAAGGGGATAGAATGAAAATCTATGTAGACGCAGATGCTTGTCCTAAAACAGTGAAGGAAATTTTATACAAAGCGGCCATACGTTGTGAGTGTGAGCTTATATTGGTGGCCAATCAGCCCTTAATGGTGCGTAAACATCCCTTGATCCGTACGGTGCAAGTGGGCAGTGGTTTTGATGTGGCCGATAGTTATATTGTGGGTGTAGTAGACGAAGGGGATTTAGTTATTACCGCGGATATTCCCTTGGCGAGTCTAGTGGTGTCTAAAAATGGTGCGGCGTTGAATCCGCGCGGAGAAATGTACACTAAAGTCAATATGAGTAATCGCCTTGCCAGCAGAGACTTAATGGATGGATTGCGTTCTAGCGGTGTTTTAACCGGTGGGCCAGCAAAGATTAACCCAACGCATCTACGAGAGTTCGCTAATGCGCTGGATCGGTATTTGGCGAAAAGAAAATGAAACCCATTGGTTAATACTGTGTATATCTTAAATGTAACTACTCGCTCCCTTTGACACGATTTAGAGAGCGCGAAAATAGCCGTACCGTCATTGCGAGTCGGCCGTTTTAGATAAAACGCGTGCGTAGAGGCGGATCAAGCAACGGTCGGCGCGGCAATCCAGGTCGATCTGGATACGGACATAGTCTATTGCAAACGCATGACTGTCTTCATGCCCGTATTGCAGTTTTGCAACTGGATTGCTTCACAAATCGTTACTTTTTCCTTTTTTTCGCACAAGTTTAGTGAAACGATTTGTTCGCAATGACGGTACGTCTATTGTCGCGCTAACAGAATCCGCTTTATAGGCACTGGTTACTCTTAAATTTATAAGGACCGTCATTGCGAGCTTGCGAAGCAATCAAGGAGTTAAAATCCTGTTTTTATAGGTGCCGTATTATTTTATTAGTCCCGTTATCAGTGAAGATTATTTTCAGTGTAAAATTTCAAACCCTATTCTGAAAATAAAAATTTTTTCATTTCGGTTTCTAAAAATTTCTTAGCCTCTGGCTCTAATAAACTTAATTTATATTCATTGATCAGAATGGTTTGATGCCCTAACCACTGCTGCCAAACCGGTTTTGAAATGTTATTAAAAATGCGTTCTCCTAGAGGTCCTGGAAAAGGAGGAAACGCCAAGCCTTCTGCGGGGGCGTCTAGTTTAACGCAGTGTATGGTTCTAGTCATGATAATACCTCTTGAATAATTTTTGAATGGGAGCTGGAAATCCTAGTGATGTCAGTGCGGATAGCGCATGCCAGGTGCCTAGTGTACCCGCCGGTTTATGCCGTTTACCTTCATTGCATTTTACAGGATGGATCAGTATTTGCAAAGTGAAATGCGTTAAAATATGCTTAATGGGGGCTAAGGGTTTTTGTAGCGTATATTTTTTTATAGTGTTCTGCTCGCACCAGAGTTCTATTTTTTCTTTTTCTGTGACTTCGGGCAAACACCACAAGCCTCCCCAAATACCGCTGTCGGGTCGTTTATGCAATAAAATCTGCTGTGCGTTATTCTCCAGTAAAATTAAATGCACATCGCGAAATGGACGTTCTTTTTTTATTTTTTTTGCAGGAAAATCTTCAACGCAATCTAGACTATAGGCTTTACATAAAGAATGCAACGGGCAAACACCACAACGGGGTTGATGTCGCGTACACAGCGTCGCGCCTAAATCCATCATGGCTTGTGTATAATCACCAACCCTTTCGTTTGGGGTTAATTTTTCAGCGATAGTCCACAACGTGTCGTTGAAGTCTTTATCCAAGGGCGATCCGGTTACCGCATAAACGCGACTTAAAACCCGTTTCACATTACCGTCTAAGATAATCCCTTTCTTAGCAAAAGCAATGGCCATAATAGCCCCTGCAGTAGACCGGCCTATGCCGGGTAGTTCTAGTAGTTGTTCTAGTGTGCTGGGGAATCGGCCATTATAGTTATCATGGATCATTTGTGCGGCGCGATGCAAATTACGAGCGCGCGCATAGTAGCCTAAGCCTGCCCATAAGTGTAATACCTCATCGCTATGGGCTGTGGCCAAGCTTTGGACATTGGGGAAACGGGTTATAAAACGGTTAAAATAATCGACAACGGTTTTGACTTGCGTTTGTTGTAGCATAATTTCAGACAGCCAAACGCGATAAGCCGTTTTTTGTTTTTGCCACGGTAGATCGTGTCGGCCAAATTTGTCAAACCAGCGCAGTACTTTGTCTGAAAAAGGTGTAGTCATAATTAATGTAAATTAATAAAGTCACGCACTTTTTTAAGGGTGTTGTCCAGTTGATCTTTTACTTTTGTCTCGGCCAGCGCACTTTTGTCTAGGTGAATTTTTGGATTTTCCAATGGCCCCTTGATGCTCAAAGGAATGTCTTGTTTTAGCCATTCGGATAAACCTTTAACGTGTAATGCGCTCTCATCGGGGCGCAGCAGGATATGGTAGTTGAGCGTTTGCGCCACTAAATTTAAGCTGCCATTGCCGGTTGCCGTTAACAGGGGAGACATCAATTTTAAGTCTGGGTTATTGGCGATACCATTTTGAATGTTGAAAGTACCACTTGCCGTGCTAAATTCATCGCTGCTAGGCGGATTAGGGTTGTTGCTGGCCGCATTTAAAAACCCTAAAATATTAGCCATATTTAAATGGGTCCAACTGCCTTTGTTCACCACGACGGCAACGTTTCCATTTAAGTTGGTCACGCGCTGTTGTTTATTGTCACCTTGAGTGCTAAGCGTGCCTTTGGCATCCAATAGGCCAGTGATAGAGGGCTTTGATCCTAAATAATGCTGCAATAAAGCCAGGTCTAAATGTGACAGTGTTCCTGTTGCAGTGAGCTTTGGCGCAGGATCTAAGATCAAAAGAAGATTGCCTTGATAAAGGCCTTGTAAGGCGGTAACCGTGAAGGGGTTTAGGCTTAGGCTATGGCCATCGTAGTGTAATTTTCCGCTGACGTTATCGAGCGAGAGACTATTATACAGTAAATGTTGAATTTTAAACTGACTGTCTATAGTCAATGTTTTACTCTTGGGCATTTTTCCAATGGGTACGGCTGAGCCCTCATTGCTGTTGGGTGCTATTATTTTTTTAGTCTTAGAGCCGGGTATTTCTGGCCAATGCACGGTATCGGCATTGAGTACAGACGTTAAATGTTGTGCTTTAAAATCGTATTTTGCAGAACCATTTAGAGTGTCTGCGTTTAAGGTTAAATTGAATGAGGGGAATAGCACGTGTTGTTTGTTAGCTTTGAACGTCAATTTCCCCTGCAGTGTTTTTAAAGGAAGGGTTTTACCGGTTAATAACTGCAGTGTGTGGTTAGGATTTTTATCGCTTAACGTTAATTGGCCATCCCATTCGGGCGCGCTGGATATGGTTTTAACGCCGATATTGCCTTGTATTTCGAGGGTGTTGATGCGTGCTTGAAATGGATTGCCTTCAATGCTTTTTGTTGCAGTATTATAAATGACGGTGCTATTTAGCGTGAAGGGCACTATATTGCCTTTGTCCGATAGTGTAGCGGACAATTCTAGGGGGATGCTTTTCTTGCCTGTGCTGGAATCCAGATTTTTTATAGTGAAGTGATCTACATAAAGAATTGCCCCAGGGCGTACGTTGTTTAATACGCCATGCAGTGTTGCTTTGTTGAGGGTAATGCTTTTAATGGCAAAGTCAATGTGTTTCTGGGTGCTTTTTGTAGAAGCCGCCGTTAAAACAGGGGTCATTGTGCTGCTGGTTAAGGCGGGGCTTTGTTTTAGAGCTTCCAGGCTTTGGGGCTCTAGGCTTAAGTCTAGCCCGTCTACGCTGATATCGTCAATGATTATTTTTCGTTCGCTGATGAGCGGCCATAGCGAGAGGTTGGCACTTAAGGATTGAATGCGTGCAGCGGTGGCATTGTGTTTTAGAGCGTCTGTTTGTAAAGACAGTTGCTCCACAGTAATGTGTGCACGAGGAAAAATATGCCAGCTAAGCTTGCCATCTACACGCAGGACTAAGCCCGTTTTTTGTTGTATTTGCTTGCTAAAGGGGCTGATTAAGGTATTGGGGTTAAACCAGTATCGTAGGGTAAGCACGAACAACAGGAGGAGCATGGCCAAAGTGGCTGCAATAATGGATAAAGTTAGTATAATTTTACGCATAAAAATCTCATTAATGGAGCGGGTGATGGGAATCGAACCCACGCTATCAGCTTGGGAAGCTGAAGTTCTACCATTGAACTACACCCGCGAACGACTAAGGTGCTGATTTTAACACAATTCACCTATATCTGCACAAATTCAGCCTATTGAATAGAGCTCAAAAAAGGGCTATAATTTGAAGCGTAATAGAACAATAATCAAAATAATAGCAGAGGTATAAATGAAGTATTTAACCAGTATTTCTGAACAAGAATTATCTGCCTGTCTGGCACAAAGCACGCACAGCGTTGCAATCCAACAGAGGAAGTGGCATTTACAAATAATTGCTTTTTTTTGCGCTATTGTCTTGTTAAGCAGTATGGTGTTATTGCAAACGGGTGTGCTTTTTCCTACCCTATGGGCGGCACACAGTCACGCTATTATTGTAGGCTTATTGGTGGTATTTTTCGTCATTATTTTTACTTCGGTCTTTTTAAGTTCTCATCTACACAGCCTTGAGCAGGACATTCAACACGACCCAAGCGATACGCATCAGATTAACTATGATATTGATTTGAATGCTGAAGGAATTCGGGTTATCGCAGTTTCAGAAAAAGCACAAGAAAGCAGCCAATATTCTTGGGACACTATTAAAAAAGTATATCTTTTTAATAATGGCATTATGATTTTAGGCTACGCCAAGAAGGCAAAAGCATCTTTGTTATTACCGTTTAACGAAGCGGCCTCAAAACCAAGGATGCAATATTTGGTAGACGAAATGCGTATGCATCTGCCAGCCAGTATTTTTGTGAACGGGGAATTTTAAGAAAGATGACTGTTGCGAGATGGGCGAAGGCAACACCCCCTAAAAATCAAATGCGTAGAGTATATACCCATCGTACTTGAAGATACGAGATTGCGCGTAGGGGCAGGCCCCCGTGCCTGCCCTAGATGGGCAACCACAGGGGGTTGCCCCTACGGAACAATTCGCATCTTCAAGTGGAATGAGTATATCCTTACTGCTTATATGCCGTACCATGCAAGGTGTTCAGTCCTTTAAGCAATACTAAGGCTTGGTTCAGTTGGTAATCCTGACTAGGATCTGGGGTTGTAGTCGGCAGTGGTTTTCCCGTTGAAACTATGCTTTCGTTGTTATCTACATTTTCATTATTGAGATGTTTTGCCAAATCCGATTCTTTAACATCGGGTAAAACGGCGTTATTGGGTTTAAGATTGGCGATGGCGAGTTCATCCACATCAATATCCGGAATAATGCCTTTGGCTTGAATGGAGCGGCCATTAGGGGTGTAATACAAAGCCGTTGTAATTTTAACGCCATGTTTGTCATCTAAAGGCAATACGGTTTGCACCGATCCCTTACCAAAAGACGTTTTACCCATAATAATGGCGCGTTTGTGATCTTGTAAGGCTCCCGCCACAATTTCTGCGGCAGAAGCAGAACCGCCATTAATGAGCACAATCATGGGTATGCCCTGTATTTTATCGACTGAATCCGCATTGGCTTTAAAGTTGCTGTTTGCCGTGCGCCCTTTGGTGTAAACAATGAGTCTATTGTTTCCCAATTTAGCGCTATTTAAAAAATCATTGCTAACGGCGATGGCGGAATCGAGGAGTCCGCCAGGATTATTGCGTAAATCTAAAATGAAACCTTTAAGGGGCGCTTTATTATCTTGTTTTAACTTGCTGATGGTAGCAGTCAAGTCGTTGGCAGTAGGCGCTTGAAACTGTGATATGCGCACATACGCATAATCAGGCGTTAACAAACGGCTTTTCACACTTTGCACACGAATAATTTCGCGCACAATTTTAAAGGATAATGGGTCGCGCGTGCTTTTACGGATAACCGTCAGTAAAACCGTTGAGCCTTTAGGACCACGCATGAGTTTTACCGCATCCGTTAGACTCATGCCATCTAAGGGATGCGTATTAATTTTAATGATTAAATCGCCGGGTTTTAAACCCGCTTTAGACGCCGGTGTATCATCTATAGGGGTAACGATACGTATCCAGCTGTTATCCATATCGACTTCTAAGCCTAAGCCGCCAAATGCACCTTGTGTGGTAGATTGTAATTCGGCGTAATCGTTTATGTCTAGGTAACTGGAATGTGGATCAAGTCCGGCCAACATACCGCGAATGGCATTTTCGAATAAGGCTTTATCGTCTACAGGTTCAACATAATATTGTTTAATATCTTCAATGGCGGTGGTAAAGCGATTGATATCGGCTACAGGAATATCACTGTTTGCGGCCGTTGTGCTGGGTTGTTTTGCCCACACGGTAGTGGCAACGAGCAGCATGAATAATCCTATCGTGAGCAGCTTAAGCCTTAAACGAGAAGAGTGCATATAAAATCCCATACAAGCAAGTCCATTAAAATGTGCCCTTACACCATTGCTCCGGATCGGCAGGCTCTCCCTGGTGTCTTATCTCGAAGTATAGACTGCTTTTTGTATAACCGCCTGTACTGCCCGATTTAGCTATAATTTGACCAAATGAAACCCTATCGCCCGTTTTTACCATGAGGGAATCGTTGCGCGCATAAAGGCTCATATACTCTTGTCCATGGTCAATGATCACCAATAAACCAAAGCCTCTTAACCAATCTGCAAAAATAACACGCCCGGGATAAATTGCATGAACCGGTGTATTTTGCGGCACATCAATCACTACGCCGCGCCATTGTAAATTGCTCTCGTCTATGGTTGTGCCGAAATGATTGAGGATGGTGCCCGCTAAGGGCCAAGGCAAACGGCCGTGTAATCGGGTAAAGGATAGAGGGGGTAGCGTGGTGATGGCGGGTTGACTTTTTAAGTGTTGCACTAAGCCTTCTAAGGAGCGACGACTTTGCTCTAAGGCATTTAGGCGATCGGCTTTAGCGGCCAAAGTATTGTCGATAGCGCCGATTAATTTTTGCCGTTGTACTTGTTGTCGCTTTAAGTCCAGGATTAAATTGTGTTCCTGCAAGCGTATATTTTTAAATTGAATCTGCCTTTCTTGTAAATGTTGCTGCAACTTCAATAGCTCGGCTAGATTGTCTTTTATTTTTTTCATTGAAGCGACTTTATCTTGATTGAGCACGCGAAAATATTGCATCATCCGCTGGAGATCGTTCGGCGATTCGGTGTTTAAAATGAGTTTTACAGCACGGTCTTGACCAAATTCATACACATTCCGAATTTCCTCAGCTAAGCTTGCTTCCTCTTGTGACAAATCATTTTTCAAAAGAATTATTTTCTCGTTTAACTGCGCAATATTGCTTTGCAATTGCGACATTTGTTTGTCGAGGGCGTCAATGGAAATGAATAAATGGTTCATTTTGACTTCGGCTGTTTTTAAATCGGACTCTGCCTTTTTCTGAGAATTCGTATCGCTCGCGATACTTTGTTGCAGTGAGGCTATCTCGGTTTTAATGTCATAAAGCGAACTATTTTTATTGCTTGCAAAAACAGGCACCGTTAGTGAGCCTATGAGAATAAACGCAGAGAATGGTTTTATGAAAAAAGAGAGCCTCATTTTTTACAAGTTCACATCAAGCAATATTTTCCCCGTCATTGCTTTGGGTACGGGCAAATTAAATAAGCTCAAAATAGTGGGTGCGATGTCGGCTAAAATGCCTTCCTCATACAAAAATTTTCCGCGGTGGCCTACATAAATTAAGGGTACGGGGTCGGTGGTGTGCGCCGTGTGAGGTTGCTGGGTTGTTTCATCGAACATGCATTCCGCATTGCCATGATCTGCGGTTATTAACAATTCGCCACCTATTTTTTTGATGGCGGCACTGACTTTGCCAATGGCATCATCCAAGGCTTCAATGGCTTTAACGGTGGCGGCAAAATCACCGCTATGACCCACCATATCGGCATTGGCATAATTACATAAAATAAAGTCATATTGCTGCGTGTTAATGGCGTGAACTAAGGCCTGCGTTAAGGCTACCGCACTCATTTCAGGTTGCAAGTCGTAAGTGGCAACTTTCGGTGAATCAATGAGCATACGCGTTTCAAGAGGGTACGGTTCTTCTTTGCCTGCGTTGAAAAAGAAAGTGACATGTGCATATTTTTCCGTTTCAGCCAGGCGAAATTGTTTGAAATGATGCAGACTCAAAACTTGGGCCAAAGTATCGTTTAAGGTTTGTGGCGTAAAGGCAGCGTGCGCGTTTAAGGTTTTTTGATATTGTGTGAGGCTAACAAAATCACTTAATATGGGCCTATGCGCACGGTTAAAGCCAGTAAAATGGGTATCGGTAAACGCAAAAGACAACTCACGCGCGCGATCGGCGCGAAAATTCATAAAGATAATCGCATCGTTGTCGCGGATACTATGCGAGCAGCCGTCTTTGGCACTAAGGGCGATGGGAGAAATAAATTCATCATTTTGGTTGTGTTGATAGGCCCATTGTAAAGCATCTAGTGCATTTTCGGCGGTGTGTTCTGCTATGCCTGCTGTGTATAAGTTATACGCTTTGGCCACACGGTACCAGCGTTGATCTCTGTCCATGGCATAATAACGTCCGATTAAAGAGCCTATAGACGCGTTGCCCAAACTTTCTGTTAATCCCATCAAAAAACGCAAGGAATTTTCAGCACTTTGCGGGGGTGTATCTCGGCCATCTAAAATAGGATGTATTACCACGCGCTTTACCTTCTTTTCTGCCGCTAAGCGCAATAAAGCATAGAGGTGTTGTTCATGACTGTGCACGCCGCCTGGGGATAATAATCCTAAGACGTGCAAGGTGCTGTCGTGCTGTTTTACTTGATCAAAGCAATCGTTGAAAGCGACGTTGTCACACCATGAGCCATCGGCAATGGATTTTTCTATGCGTACGCTGTCTTGGTAGACGATGCGCCCCGAACCTAAATTAGTATGACCCACTTCGGAATTGCCCATTTGTCCTTCCGGTAAACCCACGGCTAAACCTGAGCCATTCAAAAGCATATGCGGGTAATGTGACCATAAATAGTCCCAGTGCGGGGTTTTCGCATTTGCAATGGCGTTATGCTGTGTGTCCACACGGTATCCCCAGCCATCAAGGATAAGCAAGACCAACGGTCGATGGGGTGCTGTGGTGGTCATTTTTTATATCCTGCCTTGTCAATGGGATCTTATTCTAATGCTTTTTGGCCTTGATTGTCACTAGACTCAGGGCAGTCCAACTATTATCGCGGTTCTTGGATATCTGTGAAACGCTTTCTTCACAGACTATGGTTTTTAAAGCGATAGTCCGTTTTATGATTTCCGCGGTTATTGTTGTGAGCCAGCATTTTAAAGCGATTTTGTCTAATTAATAGACAGGCCGGGGAGTTTAAAATTAAGCCAATCTAGGGTGCTGATAGGGTTTGCTGGGATAGACCTAGAGTCAAAATTTATAAGGATTAAAAAAACAGGTTTAAATTTAATGCTTACATCTGCACTTAACGCGTATTAATCAAGAACCAATCAAGAAATTTTTAAACACTAACTTATTGATTTTTAAATGTTTTTATTAAAATCACCTTAAAAAGCTTCTTTAAAATCAAGAACCAATCAAGAACCAATCAAGAACTTTAAGCCCAAAATGGTATGTAACCAGCACGGGGATGTTCAGGATCCGCGGGCTTAATTAAGTTTTCCTTGAGAGCATTTTTTATGACGGATGTAGTTTGAGCAGCATTACCTTTCTCAATTCCAAATCGCTCACATAATGTTAAGTTTTTCATTTTCTCACCACTAAGAGATTTTAAAACGGCGTGCTGGTAACATGCTCTCACGCGCTCTTGAGGCGTCATTTGAGCAAATGTTTTGGGTCCATATAAAATAACTTGCATTGCATCATTACGTTGTCGAAATAGCGGAGGCGGTAATTGACATAACTCTACTTGAGCGATTACTTTATCTACTCCACTGCCTTGCTCTTCACATAAACCCATACGCCGCATTAACGACGCGAGCATTTCATTACGTGAGCGTGGTGGATAATCAATCATCCGCTCTGGTTGTACCAAAGACTTCCCTGGGTTCACTATTTCTATTCGATCTATGTATAATTCAATTTGTGGACCGGCACCTGTAATTGTCAGATCTTGATGAATGCATTAGCAACTAACTCTCTAATTGCTAACTTAGGGAAGAGTGGTTGCTCTTCTCTTAAAGCATCGCCAATATGTTCGTTAATTGGAAGTATATTATTGATATACTCAATTAGTCCTTTAAAACCAGCAGCATATCCTTTTCTACCATCATGTCTGTGCGTTACTTGTGAGGCTTTATTTTTTCCGCTATATACAATTAAACGAACGCCTTTACGGGCAAGCGAATCATTAAATTTGTTGAGGTCTGTTGCAAATAAAATAGCACCAAGATTGGTAATATTCCATTTTCCACCTGTATTCCGGGCAATTAATTTATCAGCCTCTAGCTTTTCAAAAATACCAGCACGGTTATCGGGCAAAGGTTGCTTAGTTAGCCGAAAATAAACGGTATGATCTAGCAGCGCTAACACTTCATCTGCAGTGATGTATTGTGCGGCAATGCCATGTTCCCAATTATAGGACCGTAAAGTTACAATTAAGTGGTGATAATGTTCTTGATGATCACATAATTTTGGCGTTCCACTACCAATACGAATGTATGCAATATTCTCAAAAGCAACTGGTACAGTAATGGCAGCAGGGATCTGCAACAAAACAACTTTCCCTTGTGGATGATGAATTACCTTGAATTGGAAAGCTATACTTGGCTTTAATTGGTGCGCTAGCCAAATTTCTAAGCCTTGATTACCCACTTTTTCAATAGTTGGTTCAAACTGAGTACCAACTATTCCATGAGTCTTATCATCCACGCCCCAAATAACATATCCAAAATCCTGGTCTGCTAGCCGTGCCCCATTAGAGAGAGCCGAGCAAAGTTTCCCAATAACATCTCTATTAATATTATCTTTTTTAAACTCTAACCAAGGCAGTTCTGCCGTGTTCTTTAACAGATCATTGATTAAATCAATATCGCGTTCTTGGACCATTCAGTTGCCTCTTGTTTATTCAATTTGGCTGGTAAGCGCCTGAGAGGGAGGCTCCAAGCGTAAGTTGCTGAGATTTTGGTGCATTTTTTAACCAGGTCAATCTATAGTACCTCTTCCCAATTCCATTCTATAAAATGGATCGTTGCACTGGAGTATATACACAAAGTGATAAGTCAGTCCATCCTAAGGGGAGAAGCTGAGTTTTAGGCCTAGAAACGTATTTAGCCATAGCTTCGGATTGAACAGCATAATTATGCACTCAAAAACTCTTTAGAAAATAAGTTATTTCACAAAGGGGCGTAACCGGTGTATACTGACGGCCAACGTTAATATAGAGAGGTCCTGATGGATATCTACATAGAATTTGCCAAGAGTCATTGGCTGTTGTCTTTAGCGGGGTTGGTAATACTGTGTGCTTTAGGTGTGAACGAGGTTGTTATTCGAATGCGCGCCCTGAGCAAAATAAGCACACAAGCCTTGGTTAACTTGGTCAACCGCGAACAGGCCTTGGTGTTGGATCTACGCGGCGTAGAAGATTTTAAGGCGGGTCATATTGCCGGAGCAAAACAAGTGGATCCAGCGAAATTTGCCGCAAAAATGGAAAATTTGTTAAAAAATAAAACCGACCCCGTGATTCTAGTGTGCGCGCAAGGGCACACAGCCTTAAGCCACGCGCAACAAGCGGAAAAATTAGGGTATCAACGTGTGTATTATTTAGCGCAGGGAATGGCTGCGTGGCGGCAAGATAATTTGCCACTGGTTAAATAAATGGAGGAAAGTATGGCTAAAGTTCTTATGTACACGCGCACGCTTTGTCCTTATTGCGACCAAGCCAAGGCGCTGTTAAAACGCTATAATGTTGTCATCAATGAAGTGAATATTGATACGGATCCTAGCAGGATTGCCGAAATGATCGAAAAAAGTCAACGTCGCAGTGTGCCACAAATTTTCATCAACGATGAACACATAGGCGGTTGTGATGATTTAGTTGCATTAGAACGTGCCGGAAAATTAAAACCAAAACTAGAGGGAGTGTAAGGAATGAGCCAAGAAAAAACAGCAGCAGAGCAGAGTGCGCAAATGCACATTCAACGATTGTATGTGAAAGATTTGTCTTTCGAAGCACCCAATTCACCTGAAGTTTTTCAAGTCCAAAATTGGCAACCTAAGATTGAAGTTGAGTTGAATACCAACGCAAAACCTTTAGCGGATAATTTGCATGAAGTGGTTATGACCCTTACGGTTACAGCCAAATTAGACGAGAAAGTAGCCTATTTAGTGGAAGTAGCACAAGCGGGTATTTTTTCAGTGATTAATTTCCCTGCAGACCAGGTGCATTATTTAATGGGCGCCTATTGCCCTGCTATTTTATTTCCTTATGCGCGTCAAGTTATTGCAGAAGCCATTATGAATGGCGGTTTTCCTGTGTTGCACTTAGCACCTATGAACTTTGAAGCGATGCACGCCCAACAAGTGATGCAACAGCAGCAGCAGCAACAACAGAAAGCGAATGCGGCGGGGGGGGATGCAGAAGGAAGCGTGCAAGTCTAATGGCCAGCATTGCGGTATTAGGGGCTGGTTCTTGGGGGATGGCGCTGGCATTATTGCTGGCGCGCAATCAGCAACGCGTTGTGTTGTGGGGTCACGATAGGGCGCATATGCAACAGGTTGCAGCATTGCGGTGCAACACAAAATATTTTCCTGACGTTACTTTTCCCTCTTCTCTAGACGTTAAGCTTGATTTAGCTGCCGCAGTACGCGATGTGGATCATGTTTTATTAGTCGTGCCTAGTCATGCCTTTAGTGCTACCTTAGAAGCGATTGAACCACATCTAGCGGCAGCAACGGGAGTGTTCTGGGGCACTAAAGGTTTAGACGCCGATGGGCACTTTTTGCATGAAGTGGTACAGCGGCATTTAGGAATAAAACGTAAGATTGCGGTTTTGTCTGGGCCTTCTTTTGCCAGCGAAGTCGTGGCTGAAAAACCCACGGCGGTGACCATTGCTGCCAACGACCTAGGCTACGGCGAAAATTTGTGTCAGTTGTTTTCCAACGCGTATTTTAGGGCTTATCAAAGCAGCGATTTAATTGGCGTGCAACTGGGTGGCGCCGTTAAAAATGTTTTAGCCATTGCAGCAGGCATAATCGATGGTTCAAAGTTAGGTGCCAATGCCCGCAGTGCGTTGATCACGCGTGGGCTTTCCGAAATGATGCGTTTAGGGGATGCGGTAGGTGCTAAACCCACCACCCTGATGGGCTTAGCGGGGGTGGGCGATTTAGTGTTAACCTGCACCGACAATCAGTCGCGCAATCACCGATTTGGTGTTTTGTTAGGACAAGGCTTAACGGTCACAAAGGCTCTAGCGCAAATAGGCCAAGTGGTTGAAGGCGTTAAAACCACGGAGCGTATCCAATGTTTGCGCGCACAGCATACCGTTGATATGCCAATCACCCAATGCGTGCACGAAGTGTTGCAAGAAAAAATCACGGTCAAACAAGCCTTAGAACAATTAATGGCAAGACCCCTGCGTTTTGAATAGCTGAGTGCTACACAGCAAGGATAATAGCAAACAGGAGTAGATATGTTTTCTACGGAAATAGCGGTAACCATTGACCAAATTAACTATGGTGGTCATGTGGGTGTTGATGCCTATTTGGCGATAGTCCATGAGGCAAGGATGCGATGGTTAAAACTGCACAATATGTCAGAGTTTAATTTAGGCGACAATATTGGTTATGTGATTACTAAAGCGACTATGCGCTATAAAGCACAATCTTTTTATGGTGATGTTCTTATCGTTGAATGTACTTGCGAAAATTTACAAAAGAAAACCGTAGATTTTTCTTATAAAGTAGTTAAGCGCGATTCTGGGCAGGTTGTTGCATTAGGGGTGACAACCCATGCTTTTTTTAATTTAGAATTAAACAAAATTTCGGATCCGCCTAGGGCCTTTGTCTCTAGATTTATTGAAGAATAAACTGCTTTATAATGCCGGCTGAATATTGGCTTGCTATCTTTTCTATAAATTGCATAAAATCCACTTGCGCACTGTGATCGGCTTTATCGGATATGGGCGTATGGATTATAACACAAACATGGTGTTTTTGTGATCTTCCGACTCAACGGCTAGGAGTATACCCCGTTGCGTTATTGCGCACCGGGGTTATTACCTATTACCTAAGCTGAATAATGGCGACGATTAATCTTTGTCGTAATCCTGATTATCGTCCAGCGGTTCAACCTCCAGTGCGTCTTCACTTTCATTTTGAATACGCTCGTAGATTTCTAAGCGGTGCACCGAAATGTCCTTAGGCGCGCGTATGCCCAAACGGACCTTGTTGCCATTGATCTGTGTGACCACAATAT
>VFJV01000006.1 GCA_009885895.1 Gammaproteobacteria bacterium | reverse complement strand
TATCAATGATAAGCAGATCTTGGCCTTGATGGTTGTGCACGCTCAGTTCATCCAGTTAATAGACAGGGGTTAATTATACACCAAGTTGCCGACGAAGTCGGCCTTAGCGTAGCGACTTGTTTTCAAGGGGTTTTTGGGACTTTGTTGGATGTTGTGGAATCTTGATTTGGTGGAGGCGGCGGGAATTGAACCCGCGTCCGTAAATTCTCCGCCCTTAGCACTACATGTTTAGCCATATTATTTAATTTAACCACTGAGGCTCCAATTGGCAGGATCCTCAGCAGCGAAGCCCTAAATTCAACTGACTCAGTAGGGGCACTACTGTGGCCAGCGGTCCTGTATTGTATTACCCTCACCGTAAGCCCACAGGCGGACTAGGGTGCTGGCGTCGTGCTGTGTTTTAAGCAGCAGACAGTGAAAACTAAGCAGCTACTGCTTGGAATCCACCGTTCTCGGCGTGAAAGTCATCATTTGCGATTACTTTTGTGCAGCGTGATTAACGAGGTAAGCTACATCCTCGACATGCGCCTTAGGTTTTGCAACCCACGTCGAAACCAGGTCGCCCCCTATACATTACAAGTATAACATAGGTAAATTATTTTTCCAATACCTTCAGCGCATCGTCCATGGCCTTTAAAAAGTGGCAGAACGCATAGTAATCTAGCCAGGCTTTTTGTGTATAAACCGTATTTTGCGCTAGAAAAGCCGCTTTTTCTTGTAAAATGCGGTAACGCATTGAAAACTCAGGGCTAAACAAGATGTTTTTTTCAGCGACTAGGGCGCGGTTCACATCGCTTAGATCCTGCAAGCTTGCGTTAAACAGAGCTTGTAATTCGGCCTTTAAGTCTAAAAACAAAGATCTATCCTGTAAATGCACTAAACTAGAGGCTATCCCGCTCAGGTAATGGTAAAAACGGCCTAAGGCTTTTAAGGTTTGTTTTATTTCCTGTTTGCTATGGTGTCTACCCAGTTCATACCCTAAATGCACATAGTCTTGATCTAATTCGGACAAGAGCAGCAAGCAGGCATTGGCCTTTTGGTGCATAATTTTCGCGTCTGTTTCGGCAGATAACAGCGTTGCTAAGATTTGCTCGGATAAGGCGCGGGCATCGCGTATAAATAAGGGGATTTTAGACAACAAGTTGTTTTCTGTTGTGATGGGGAAAATTAAAAAACTACAGCCCAAGGTGATGGCTGCGCCCAATAGGGTTTCGAGTATACGCACAAAGAGTAAATGCAGGCTCCAGGTCTGAATCAAGGCGAAAAAGAACACGATGAAAATGGAGGCAAAAAAAGCGGATCCTAAGTAGAAACGCTGTAAAAAACACACTTGAAAAAACACGCTACAAAGCACAATGCTCACAATAGGCCATTGCGTTGCAGGCAGTACAAAATACAAGCCTGTGGCGAGACTTCCGCCTAGAATAGTCATGATGACGCGCTCTAAGGACTTTTTAATGCTGCCGCCTAAGGTTTGTGAAAACAAAAGCATGCTGGTAAAGATAGACCAATAGGATCGCTCAAAATGATAATAATGTTGTAGGCTTAACGCAATGGCCATGGCAACCGCGGCTTGTAGGCCTAAACGTACATTAGGATTACTGAGCATGCGCAGGCTCCTTGGCGCAGGCTTTTGTGAACGCGTGCAAATGTTCGCATAATTCATTAAACCGGTTGATAAACTGATACAAAGGGGCTAGATCGGCAACATTAAGCTTAGACTGTTCTAGCAGGACTTGTAGCGTATCGATGCTTTTAGGATGCAAAAGGCTTTTGTCTATTAGCGTGATCTTGAATGTGCGGGGGTTTACGCGGAAGTTTTTTGTGAAAACACCGAGTTCTTTTAAACTTTGAATAAGGGCACTTTTGATGTTGGTCTCTGCCATTAAAGGGCTTTGTGCCAAAGTAGTCAGCATATCTTGCAGCATGAAGAAAGCTTTCCCGGCTAAATACTGGTTTGATAATAGCGTTGATAATCGATTTTTTTGAAGAGAGTCTGTATCGTCAAAGGCGGTGCAAAGGCTTTGGTTTTGCAAATAATAAATTCTTAAAGAACGGCGCAGGTGCAAGTGATATTTTTCTTTCATCTCGAAAGGCTTAGGTTGCTGCAGTTGCTGCTCTAAAATGAGACTGCGTGAATGCAGCAAGAGAATGAAATAGCGTATGTTTTCAAAAAAACAAAATAAAGGGCGTGGTGGAAGGGCATAGAAATAAATCAAAAAAGAAATGCCGCAACCCAGCGCGATGCACCCTAAACGCATGAGAAAATCAACGCCGTTCACATTGGGTAAAATGCTGGTGATAAAACCCATGATCCACACAAACAAAGGAAAAAGCGCGTAGCGTGGGCCCAAACTACGCAGCGCAAAAACAGCGAAACTTGAGCAAATAATGACTACGGCCATGAGCCAAGGATAGGGGTTAATATAAGAAACCAAAGAAAAATACGCCAATAAGCTCAAAGTGGACATCGCGAAAGTGATTTTTTGGGTGCCAATCTTTGCCTCACCCATCCCCTGGCAGACTAATCCTGCGGCAAAACACGCCAATATGCGGGTATAAAGCGAGGGCCAAAAGCAAAGGAGCAGGGTGATAATAGCCGCGAGCAGGGTCCTAGTGCCTTGCCGCAGGTGCACATAGCCGGGATCGACGTCCCAAAGAACCTGCGCGAGACGTTGTTTGAACGGGACAAAATGAATTTTCATAGCGCCAAAGCATAGCCTATTCGGTGCAAATGGGGCAAGAGGCCCTGTTCTCGAAAAAAAGGCTGAAATATGGCCGATCTTTAATATTGCCTTAAGTTTGTTTTGACAGACTGCTTGGTAATGGATATTAATTTTAAGGCTCTATGAATATTTGAGTGGGTGTAAGATGAATTCTGACAATGATGATTTGAATACGGGTGATCCGCTGAATCAGGGGAGGGAAGTTCAAACAGAAGAATTAGGCCTGATCGCTCAAGCAGATAAAGAAATAGCAAAGTTAGCGGCTAAAGTTAATGCTTCCCCTGACGCTACCTATGAGGTCCGTATTGTACGGCACACAAAAAGCGCAACTCAGAATTCGGAGGGAGAATTAAAGGGCCAGCTCCTCGCTGAGGCCCAGGCATTAGAGCTTGCTTTAAGAGACTTACTTGATGAGCCTGCACTCCAATCTTTTAGCACAGAAAATCAGGGTGCCACACCTCAAAAGGCTACTCTAATACCGCCTGCAATTATTAAAGATGAACTTGTAGACCTCAACGCATAGTCTTCATTGTATTATGCGCTAAAAGAAATGCATGAGCACTTGAGTAAACCAGAAGGCTATAAATATATTTCCTTGCCACGTTTGACCGCGTATTTAAGTCAATTAAAAGAAATTCAGCAAAACGATGCAATAAAATTTGAAAATAAGACGCTATGGGCAACTTTAAACCCTGAAAGAGCGGATGTTTTTAAAGCCAGTCAGTTAATTGAAGCCGTAGGCTACGCACAAACAAGTCTTTTAGACAGCGCTATTTCAAATCACAAAGAGCAATATTTATCTGAATTCCAGGAAAAGCTAAAAGACGTAGGGGCAGCTATTATCCCCGAGGGCAGAAATATTATTTTGAAAAAAGAGCCGACCAACGCATTCACCTTATGCTAAAGTCCGGGGAAAAACTGTCTTTGGATGAATTGGAATTGGCTTTTAGCGAATTTAAAGTTATCTGCGAAGACATGAGCAATAGCGCGAAAATCAATATTTCCATACACAACCATGTGTTTGCACAAAAAGAAGAGGGCCAAAAGCAAATCGCTATTATTGTCACGCGTTTAAGGCTGAATTTGACGGAAAATAAGAAAGATGCTCCCAACCATCCTTGTGCACATGAAGCCGTTCGTGTTTTTTCGGACGGTATGAAAGGACGTGTCAGTGATAGTGATGGCGACATTGAGGAAAATAGCTTTAAAGTGAATAATGATGTGTTAAAAAAAGGCCATAGGCTGATGACGCAAAACGGTTGTTTGCCAGAGCAATCCCGTGATGACGATGGGGAACTGCGACAGGACTATTTGAACGCCAATGGCGAAATAGAAGGAAAAAGATCCTCTTTTTCTCTAACGGCAGGGGATATTTTAGACGACGTACTGCCTTTAGTCAAAACAGACACGTACAAACAAGAAAAAGCCTATGTGCATTTAAAACCTTTGGATGAAAATGGGGATGAAGTTAAAGCCGTTGACGCTGAAAAGAATAGCCGCACTCAAAAAAGGGAAGTGATTACTAAACCATCTGTGCGTAGTCAAACTCAAACTCAAACTCAAATTGAAAGCGAACCCAAGATGGAGCCTAAAAAAGAAAAACCAATTAAAAGCGTCGCTGCTAGATATACCCTGTTTGCACCAGCAGCAGATTCAACTAAATCTGCTGTATTGAGTGAATTTACAGCCTCTGCGGCTCCGGAAAGGCGGTAAACTAACCGCATATTGCTTTATGCCCGGCCCTATATGCTCAAACAGGCCTTTAACGCTTATGTTGATTTTATTGGGCTTCCTCTACTGCGAGAGCAGAATATCGGAAAAATTAACCGACCGAAAGTTTTACCCCCCTGACCCTATGCCTTTCCCCCCCCTTAGTTTTGACTTAGATTAGAACAAAAAAAAGCACTTCTTAACAATTTTCTGGGAAAATGGTTTGAGTTCATAAATCCTTAAGCTTTTAGCGCTATACTTAGGGTATAGTGAATTTTTCAAAGATTATGGAGGCGGAAATGGCAGCGAGCAATATTAATATTACAGTTGAACAATTAAAAGAAGCCGTTGGGCGGGATGAGTCAGCGGTTATTTTACAGTGGCTGGAAGAGAAACAGGGCTCTATTAATGTGCCGTGTATAATCGATAATTCTGGATCTGAAACCCTGCTGCAGTACGCCGGTCGTTTGGGTAGTAGATCAGTCGTGGAAGCTTTGGTGGGAAAAGGCGCCGAAGTTAAGAATGAATTTACGGAGGTGTTTGAACAAACGGCGAATCAAGGGCCTAAGGGCTTTTTTTGCAGAGCGAAAGGCAAATGTAAGGCTGTCTTATTTGAACTGAAGGAAGGTAAAGAGAAAAGCCAGACACTTAAGACTAAAAATGAATTAACAACCGACTTTATTCAGGTTAGCCAGCAGCTGACCAAATTCAAGTCCGACGGCACCAATAAACACCCCGTTTCAGGAGCTGCCGCAGCGTGGACAGCAACTGATGGTGACGGTTTTTCGGCGAAGGAAAAAATCGATCTCGTTTGGGGGGTAGCGATAGGCCTTAAAGACGAGCTTCATCTGAGTTCTGAACCGGAAACCATTAAAAAATCTTTGCAAACTTATCTTGTTGAGCTCGCCCTACTGCCATCGCGTCAGTCGAACCGACAAATGGCGAATAAATTAAAGGCCTTAAAAGCGAATACGTACAACGATGAGCCAACCGTTCAGAAACTGCAAAAAACTGCGTTCAACATCCAGAACCTTAAAGCCGAATTAACACCCACACAATCTGTTGAAATTGGGGATTTGTTAAACGCGATTGAGTCATCATGGGTGAATAAAGATGTTTTAGAGTCAGTAGAACGTTTGGATTTTATGCTGTCTGGTGTGGCGTTATACGACACCGAAAAACTGGCGACAAAATTGTGTGATTTAGCTGGGGAGCCACAATATCTAGGCCAGAAGATTGAGCTAAAGAATTCGCATCTTCTGCGCAATCTTGAATTCGTAGGTTTTTTAAATGAGTTTGATAGCGCTATAGATGGGAATACATTAGAGGATGCGACAGTCAAGGGTATTTTTACTGAGTTGCAATCTATTCTTGAAGGCGAAGCTTTTGCTGTGGAAACGTTATCGGATAGGCTTAAGGGATTGCGTATCCAAGTGCAAAATTCTGTTAAAGAGGGTTTTGCGAGTGAGAAAACAGTTTCGGGAGGGTATGTTGGTGGGCCAGTGGCTGCTACTTCTAGAAGAGAGAACCAGTTTGAATTAGAGGATTTTATTGGACTGGATCTATTTGGAGAGAAAGAGAATCAGCCTGAAGAGGAAACTAAAGAAATACGCGAAGCGCGGGAAAAACGAGAGTTGGAAACAAAATCGAATAGAGCAAAAAAAGCGGTCAACCGGTCTAATCCGCCGTTAAAACGCGCACTGTCTTTATCTTCCCTATCGCCTATTAAGACAAGCGCAGCAGGTGATGGCAATATTCCAGGTAGCGAAGCTGTACAAACAGGATCTACCGGGGGCCAGTTTAATCCTGCTGGCATTCTATTTTTCCCAGCCGCCAGTAGAAGAGGCACGCCTAAAGGAGTGTCTGTACTAGGTCAACAGGGGGGTCGTATAGCTCATCCCAATTCGGGTGTAGCGTCCAATGTAAATGGGGGAATTATAGGGAGCAGCGGACACTCTTCTTCAAAACTCGACGTCCGCGGTTATTCCCCCTTATATTACACCTTGAAAAAAGTATATGAACATTTGGAAGAAGAGAAAGGATATGAAAACATTTCGGCGCCCATGCTGAAAATGTATTTAGATACGCTAACCGAAATTAAGGCAAACAAAGATATAAAATTTGGTAGCCAAACTCTATGGGAGACCTTAAATCCTGAAGGGGCGACATTTAAAGTTGAACAATTACTTGAAGTAAAAGGCGAAAAATCTTTTTTGCAAAGCGAAATTGATAAGCATGAAACCGACTACATACCACGGTTTAAAATTTTACTTAGCCGCGAGGGTGGCAGGTATGAGCCCCTGGATAAATCGTATTATTTTGAAAAGAAAACGGATGGCCGCATTCATTTGGTTCTTAGAACGGGACAAGATAATATCTTTAAAAATGAAATGGAAGAAGCTTTCATGGTCTTCAGTGTGATTTGTCAAGACATGAGTGGAAATGTGGATGCGCCTATACACATTCATCAAGACACCTTTAGTTCGGTTCCTGAAAATCAAAAGAAAATAGCCGTTGTTGTGAATTGGCTGGGATTAGAGTTGACCCCTGATGGGAGTGGGAACAATGCAGCAGAACAGGCTCACACGGAAGTGCGTAAATTTTCGGATGGAATGAAGGAATCGCGAGATCAACCTGGCGATGAAAGGATAGATGAGGGCGCTTTCAATTTAAAGGACGAAACATTAAACAAAGGCTACAGATTGATGCGCGCCGAGGGACTTATGGATGCTAAACTTTATGATAATGATAGTGACACCCGTAAGGAATTTTTGAATGAAAGCCATGACTTAGATTCAAAATTCAGCTACATTCCTGCGCTTGGAATTTTAAAGGAGGTGTTGCCAGAAACAAAGACCAATACCTATAAAAAAGAAAAAATATACGTCCATTTGAAACCACAGGAAGTAAATGGGTCAGAGTTTCAATTGTTAGGAAAGGAGAGCGGCACCCGTAAGGAAAAGCTTTCTGAGCTTAAAGGGAAGCTGGAAAAATTAACAGCTGATCAGGTAAACAAGCAAGAAGTTTCGCCTAGCAGAACAAATCCAACCGATCCTGTTCTTCCTTCTAATGTGGGAAATGACCTGGATTCCGAATTAAGCCAAGTGATATCGGATTCGTTGAAAACCAACCGCGAAGAAAACAAGAAAAGGGAACTTCCTTGGATAGAAGGCATTACCTTTAAAGAAATCCCTAGAGATGGCAATTGTTTTTACCATGCCGTAGCGGCGCACTTAAATACGTTAGATAAAAATCAATGGCCTGCAGAGTTGAATGGGTTAAAATCCATTGCGCCTGCTGAATTACATAAATCATTGCGAAACTTACTTGCTGAAAAACATTCAGGCCACGCCAATACCTCGCAAGACATGGATGAGACCTACCTACCAACCTTTCTAGAAAAAACAGGCTTGGCGGTGGCCGTGTTGCATGGAGAACATGCGCAGGATGGATTTCAATATCCGTATTATGAGGCTGCTGATGCTAATCGTGTCGGTGATGAAGTCGATGGCCTCCGAGAAACAGCCAAAAAAGAGGAGGTACCAAAAGGCAAAACTATAGTGTACTTATTTCTACAGAATACCCATTACACCTTGATCACGGAGCATGCAAACTTTAATCCAAAAGCACTGGCACCCGTACCTAATAAGCAAGAAATTCCAGTGCCTCGTGCTTCGGTCGTAGGGCAACCAGGCAAACCCGCATTTTTTTCACAAAGCCGCCCCACCACAGAAGAAAAACTGGAAACAAAAACGTCCACGGTCGCTTTATCCATTAAGCCGTAGGGGCAGGCCCCCGTGCCTGCCCTAGATGGGCAACCACAGGGGGTTGCCCCTACGGCAGATCCTGTCGTTATTTCTTTCCTACGTTTAGTGTAGTGTAGCGTAATCATTGCTAAACAAAAGCTAGTAGACGACGACAGCCTTTCCCTAAAAGATGTGCGTGCCGTTTTGTTCTCTGAGGGCCCTAAGAAGAATAGTGACCTGCAAGCCGTTTGCTTGGATTTACTTGACCGTCTTCAGAAAAAAATAAATGGCATAAAGACGTATACACGGCACCTAAGGATCAACTGCTGCAATATACTACCGAAACAGGTGCGAATGGCTACGGCATTTATTTGGTTTTATGGTTTGGCACACAAGAAGCAACAACAAAAAAAACTTATTCTTTATCGCGGCTTTTAAAAAAGTTACATAACCTTAACACTCCCACAACAGCCGAATCGAAGCTTTTAAAAAAATTAGATAACCTTAGCACTCCCACAACAGCCAAGAAAATGGAAACCGTATTAGAAACCATACACAGCGATTTACTGGATAAGATAAAAATTTTCGTGCTGGACATTAGCCACGACCAGCCTGACGGTCACCGGATTTAAATTACTTACTATTATTCAACAAAGTTCCCCCAAAAAAGCTTTTACTTTGTCATTTTTTTTGTTATGCTGTGTGTAGCCGGGGATCGCTGTATTCTCGGCGGGTGGTGCAGAACTTTATGTTTAAAGTTCTGCGCTAAAGAAGCAACCTTGAGTTCCCGTGTAAACATTAGAACCCAATGTTGCTGTAACTGAGATCGCCCCTCTGGCATGCAGAAACACGCCAAAGAGGCTGGCTCAATCCCTTACTAAAGATAAGGAATCAAGTTATGCACAGTATACCCGATCCAAGCCGCTGTTTACAGCGGCCCAAGTCTTTTGCCCGCCATTCAACGCTACGTATTGGCCATTATCCGCTCATTTTCCCGCTAATTTGGATTGAAAATAGACATTTTCTATTCTTAGAGGCCGAAAAAGAGCCGGGTTTTGCTTATAAAGCATCCCACACAGTGTCTTTCTGCGCTGCCGCGATTTAAGCCTTATTGGGTTTAAACCGCATCATCAGAAGGAGAGTAGCATGTGGGGTTCTTATAGGCGCGCTTGTTGCGTGCTGTATGGCGGGCGTGGTCCACCATACAACCGTTGTCTAACATTATTTTGCCCTGGGGCAAAGTACACTTTATTTTTTTTAAAATGTTTAATCTCAATGAGGAGAGCGCTATGGCTTTATCTAAAAAAGGTTTTTTACTGCGATTGATTCATTGGCTACAAAGGAGACTACACACCATGTTGGTTTTAACACGACGTATTAATGAAAGCATCATTATCGGCAACAACATTACGATAACCGTATTGAGCATACAAGGCAACCAAGTACGCATCGGTATTGAAGCGCCTAGAAATATTGACGTGCATAGAGAAGAGATTTTCGAGAAAATTCAGATAGGGTTACCCGATTGTAGCGATTAGTGTGGCAAAGTGGCAGGCTCCGTTTACAGCGGAGCTTGTTATTAAGCGCGCACCTTCATCTTCTTTAGTCTGGATTGTTTCTGGCGTTGCGCGTGGCTTCCCACAATTTTTCTAATTGATAAAAATCACGAGCCTGCGGTAACATGACGTGTACGACAATGTGACCTAAATCGACCAATACCCATTCGCCGTCTTCTTTGCCTTCAACGCCTAATATTTGTTTTTTGTTGTCCTTTAGTCCGTCCACCACATGTTCAGCAATGGCGCTGACATGACGCGTAGAATTACCACTACAGACAATCATGATGTCGGTGATGGTGGTTAAGGCGCGCACATCCAAAGTTTGAATATCGATGGCTTTGCTGTCTTCTAAAATGGTTAATACGGACGCTAACAATGGATCAGATGTCATGGGTGTACCTATAAAGTTGATGTTGTAATATGTAATCGTAAACGGTATCAGGAAGCAAAAAGCGCGCATCCAATTTGGCGAAAATTTGGCTGCGTATATCGCTAGAAGAAATAGCCAATTGGCTAATATTTTGAATGTAAATTCCACCCTGTAACTTTTTTTGTAGATCGTCCGCATCTTCCATTTGTTTATCCGACAAAAAGTGGCTTAATTCTTCATTCAATAAAAAGGGCGTTCCGGCACGTAAACCAACAACCAGATGCACCGAATCTAATAATTGTCTCCAATCTTTCCATTGGTCTAAGCTTAGAAAGGCATCGCTGCCTAATAATAGGCACAAAGGTGTATTGGGATAGTCTTTTCGTAAAGAGCGTACCGTTTCAATCATATAAGACGGCGTCTCGCGTTTTAGCTCTCTATCGTCTATATGAAATTGTGGTATAGCGTCTATGGCTAAATGCAATAAGGCTAAACGGTGTTGGGGCGTTGCAGTAAGTGTGCTTTTATGAACGGGAGATTTGCAAGGGACAAAGCGCACTTCGCTTAAATTTAAAATTTGTAAAAAATCCAAAGCCAGGCGTAAATGGCCATAGTGTATAGGGTCAAAAACACCGCCTAAAATACCTATAGGTTTCATTTATGCCTCCATCGCTAAAAGGGGAGTGGCTGTACTCATGCTGCAAACCAATTGACTTAAGACTATCCATGGATTACCCGGCTTTCTGCCTTTAATTATTGTATCGCAGGTAGCGGCCGTTTTAAAAAGCGCTTTCCAATGCGGGTTTGGAAAACGCAAAGCGGCTTGTTGTAGCAATGCTTTACGTTGCGGCCATAAACGATAGGCGAGTAAATCTTTATCGCTAGGGACAGGGTTATCGCTGAGTAAAGACAATAAACGCAATTCGCGTAATACTGCCCAGAGTAGCAGCACAATCTCTACTCCTTGCAGGCGCAAATAGTTCAAAATACGCTGGGCTTTTATTCCTTCGGCATTTAAAATGGCATCGGTCAATTGATTGAGCGTATAGTCGCCTTGAGGGGTAATTAAGGCTAAAATGTCTTGCTCACTGATGGCTTTATCATTATAAGCCAGCTTTAAGGTTTGCAAGGCATTTTTTGCGCCTAATACATTACCATCAAAATTGCTCCATAAAGCCTGTATCCCGGCGGGGTCTATCCTGAGTTGAAACGCTTTTATGCTATCATTCAGCCATTTTTGCCATTCTTTTTCTGCTAAAGGCCATAGTGCCAAAAAGATCCCTTTGGGATCAGCCGTTTTGTACCAAGTGCTTTGATATTGGTTGGATTCTAATTTCAAACTTTGAATTATCAGCAAAGTATCGGCGGTGATCAAGCGCAAGCAATCTAAAAAATGGGTGGCGCCATTTTGCGTTAATTTACCCGCATTCAAATGAATTAAAATGATTTTTTTTTCTTGCCATAGGCAGCGGTTGTGCAGGCTTTGCCACAAACCAGCATCGTCAAATTGGGTAGACAGCACAAAATGCTGCTTTTCGTTAAACCCTTGTTTTTGTGCTTCGGTTAAGATAGCAGATAGCGCGTCTTCTTGTAATGCGGGATCGTCACAACTTAGCCAATAAAAGGCAGACAGACCTCGGTTTAATGAGGGCGCTAACTGTGCTAAATTAATTTTCATTAGGACTCTTTGGTGTACCCTTCATTGCTGCTGCCACTGAGTTCGAATTTAATTGGGCAAGTAATTGATAGGCCGCTTGTTTTTGCAATTCAGTACGTAAGGTATCTTCTTGAGTACTGGTAGTCAACACAGCAGATGTATTGACGGTGTAGTTACCTTGTGTCCTGATGGTGTTAGGGCCAAACAAAACTTCGCCTTTATCTGTTTGCAAATCATAATCCAGACTGAAAAATAAAGTGTATTGGCTTGTATTCGAAGTAGCACTTTGGCTAAATGCTGTTTTGCTGTAACGTTCATTTTTTACGTTAAGGGTAATGATGTTTGGGCCAGGATCCGACTCTATGCTTACACCAGAATGCCCCAAAATTTGCTTTAACTGCTGGGCTATAGGTCCATACGGGCTATCAGACGCTATATACAGCTGCTGCAAACTTTCGGGCAGCTTCACATTCCCACGCAAATGAAAACCGCAACCGGCTATAAAGCAGATCAATAAAGAAAGGAGATAGTATTTTTTATGCATCATGGGATGCTCCTAACACAATATTGATTACGCGACGTGGGATATAAAGGACTTTCTGGATAGTCTGTCCTTGGAGGTAGCGCTGTAGATTCGGGGAGCCTAAGGCCATCTCTTTAATGCTGGTTTCTGAACTATCGCTGGCTACTTTCAAATTACCCCTTAATTTGCCATTAATTTGCAGTACCAATTCCATTTCATCGCAATCTAAGGCGTCTAGGCTGATCTTAGGCCAAGAACTTTTTAAAATATCCATACCGTAGCCTAAGTCTTGCCACAGCACGTGGGTAATATGCGGTACAATGGGGGCTAATACGCGCAATAGTATGCCAATGCCTTCTTTTAAGAGAGCATTTTCGGCTTCTTCTTCAGTAGACCGGGTGCCTTTTTCCAATAAATTTAATATTTTCATGGCACCAGAGACCACAGTGTTAAATTGTTGTCGTTCATAGTCGTGATTAATTTGTTGTAAAAGTTGGTGTAATTCACGACGTTTGCTTTGTACGGCGGTATGCTGCAAAGGCCCGCTTTCTATCGCCATGTTTTTTAAAATGGATTGTTGTTGTAGGCAATAATCCCATAAGCGATGTAAAAAGCGATGAGCCCCTGCAACCCCACTGTCGGACCATTCTAAGCTGGTTACGGGGGGGGCTGCAAAAATAATAAAAAGCCGCACGGTATCGGCCCCATATTTTTCCAATAAGGTTTTAGGATCGACAATATTGCCTTTTGATTTAGACATTTTAGCGCCATCTTTTAACACCATGCCTTGGGTTAGTAGGCGGGTAAAGGGTTCATTGGAATGTAACAACCCTAAATCGCGCATGGCTTTGTGAAAAAAACGCGCGTAGAGTAGATGCAATATGGCGTGTTCTATACCGCCCACGTATTGATCCACAGGCGTCCAATAATGCACTCTATCGTCTAACATGCTCTTGTGCTGGTCGTAGCAGGCAAAGCGAGCATAATACCAAGAGGATTCCACAAAGGTATCAAAGGTATCGGTTTCGCGTTGCGCAGGCGTTTGGCATTGCGGGCAGTGGGTATTTAAAAATTCGGGTAAAGTGTTTAAAGGCGATTGTGGCTTAGTTAAGGTGATATCAGTAGGCAGTACAACCGGCAAATCTTTTTCAGCCACAGGCACGCTGCCGCACTTTGGGCAGTTGATCATAGGAATAGGAGTGCCCCAATAGCGTTGCCGTGAAATACCCCAATCGCGCAGACGATAATGAATTTTAGCGCGGACTTTTCCTTTTGGACTTAATTCTGTAATAAGCTGATGAATGGCTTGCTCTGAGGATAATCCCGCACAAGAAGGGGGCGCAATTACGGTGCCATAAGCGGTAAATGGGAGCAGGTTGTAATTCCAATCACTGCCATCTTTAGGTTCTATTACGGGGCGTATGGGCAATGCATATTTGTGCGCAAATTCAAAATCACGTTGATCGTGCGCGGGAACAGCCATTACAGCACCACTGCCATATTCCATTATGACAAAATTCGCCAGCCAAATGGGCATGCGTTCACCGCTGATTGGATTTAGCGCATACAATCCGCTAAAAATACCTTTTTTCTTTAGAGTGGCCAATTGTGCCTCAGCAACTTTTAAATGAGCGCATTCTTTTTGAAAGGTCGCTATCTTGGCATTGTCTTTTGAAAGGCTTAGCGCTAAAGGATGGGCGGCGGCTATGGCTAGATACGTGGCTCCGGCCAAAGTGTCCAGGCGGGTAGAAAATACGCTGACTGTTTCAGTACTGTTTTCTATTTCAAACTGAATTTCTGCGCCTTGTGAACGGCCTATCCAATGTTGTTGCATCGTGCGCACTTCTTGAGGCCAGCCCGTTAGGGTGTCTAGATCGGATAATAATTCTTCGGCATAATCGGTTATTTTTAAAAACCATTGGGCAATTTCTTTGCGCTCAATTAGGGCACCGGAGCGCCAGCCACGTCCGTCAATGACCTGCTCATTGGCTAATACGGTTTCATCCACTGGATCCCAATTGACCACGGCTTTTTTCTTGTAAACCAGGCCGCGTTTAAATAATTGGATGAAAAACCATTGTTCCCAACGGTAGTATTCGGGGTCACAGGTGGCAAATTCTCTGTCCCAATCGTAAGCCATGCCCAATTGTACAAATTGTAGGCGCATATGGGTTGTGTTTTCTTTAGTCCAGCTGGAAGCCGCCACTTGATGTTTTAGTGCCGCATTTTCAGCAGGAAGACCAAAGGCATCCCAGCCTATAGGCTGCAAGACATTTTTCCCCAACATGCGTTGATAGCGTGCGATGACGTCGCCCAGGGTATAGTTACGCACATGCCCCATGTGTAAGTGGCCACTGGGGTAGGGAAACATGGTTAGGCAATAGAATTTTTCTTGTTTAGGATCTTCAATGGCTTTAAAACTCTGTTGTTCTTGCCAGTAGAGTTGCACCTTAGCCTCTAGAGTGCTTGCATTGTAGCTTGGATGGCTCATTTATAAGGGTTCCTGCTCATTATGAGGCACAAGGATAGCATATTTTGACTTGGGCTGAAACCGGCAGTCGCCAGGGGAGATATCGGTTTCTAAAAAAGTCTTTTGTAAATTATAAGGCCTTGTTTGTTATATAAAAAAATATCAAACGTCAATTACAGGTAGTGTGTTTTTCTAATGATGCAATACGACCGGCAAAGATAATTGTCGCTCAATAAAAAAAGGCGTATGGACATTTTTAAAACGAAAAATTGACTAACGGCCGTTAGCTTGATACTATTGCTACGCTTATTCATAGAAATAAGTGTCAATAATATTAATATAGCGAGGTAAATGAAACGGTGAGTAATCATGAAATTGAAAAAATAATAAATGAATTGGAAGGGTATAGCCTGCTTTTTAAAGGTGCTGCTGATATAAAGACTTTATGCGATAATCTGAATAAAAAAGATGTTAGTGCTGATCTTACGAAGAAGAGGGAAGATGCTATTATAAACGCACAGGTTAAACTAGTGAGGATCTTAAACGAGATAACTCAAAATTTAAAGGGCGCTTTGCAGATGAAGAAAGCCGATAAATCTTTAAGGCTTGCTCAGGTGTTCGGTGCTAAGAATCAAGAAGAAAGCGATTTTAGTCAGCTTTTAATACTGCTAGCTGAGATGGAGGGTTCTCTTTTGCACGTAAAGGAAGTAAACCCAAAAAAAGTGTATTTAAAAGATATTGCTAAGCTAAGAGGTATTATTCAGGCGATAAAGGGGGTGGACGCTGTTTTGCCTAGTGATGATGGCTTGATGTTTTCTTTTGATGAGCCAGAAGTGCATACTCCTTCCAGCGGTTTCACCACTGTTAGTAAGGTTCAACCTAATGGGCCGTTGCCTTCAATATCTGAGATTCTTTCTTCTGTGAGAAAAGGCAATCCTGAGCCTAGGATTAAGTCTGAGTTGAAAAAAGATAAAAGCACTACAGTAGTGAGCCCTGTAATAGAGGCTTCGAAATATCCGGAGAGTTACCCAGACGATTTTTTGGGATTTGGATATAGACCAATGGCACTAACTTAAGAAAAAATCCGTATTAAATCAAATAGATGTATAAAAGACACCCCGCTTTAAGGTATGATTGGTTTGCAAAAAAATCAGCCAAATAAAGAGG
>VFJV01000042.1 GCA_009885895.1 Gammaproteobacteria bacterium | reverse complement strand
CCTCACCCTACGGGCGCACTGCGTGCGTCCAAAATACTCGCCGCGCTGCGCGCTATACGCTCGTATTTTGTCGAACCCTCGGTACGGATTAACGTACACACACTTTGTCGGGCTGCTCCTGAACCAATCGTACACCTCTCCACATGATGGAGAGCAAGAATAAACTAAATTTTGTTCTTTGACAAGCGAAATGTCTATTTTTAAACCAAACTTTATTTGCTCATGGATATAACCCCCGACTTTTGTTATAATTTAGACAGTTTCTACTCTAAGCACCGTGACAGGACCCCGCTAGCGAGGGACTGGGAAAGTGAATGATTATAATCAGAGATCTTTTATGTACCAACTACCCGAAAAAAGCATTGTAGCCAGTTTCGATGTGGATGCACAAAAAACGTTCACGCCGCTGTGTCCACAAGAATTACCGGTTCCTGGCGGCACAGAGATTGTCGCTGAGCTGAATGCACAAGCCCGTTTTGCCGGTTTGCGGCTGGCTTCTAAGGATAGCCACAGTGCACAAGCCCTATGGGTAGCGGATGCCGCACATCCACCTTTAGCGGCCATCACAGCGCCGCATATGGATTGTTATTGGCCCGTGCATGCCGTACCCGGGACCTTAGGCTTTGAAAGTTTATCTGGATTACCTGCCATCACTGATTATGATTATGTGGTATGGAAAGGCATAGAATTGGACATGCATCCTTATGGCGCGTGTTATCACGATTTGGCCGAGCGCTTAAGCACGGGTGTTGTGGAGTTTCTTAAAGTTCATGGTATCCAGTGCGTTATCGTAGGGGGCTTAGCCACGGAGTATTGTGTTAAAACCACGGCGCACCAATTACGACGCGCGGGTTTTGATGTGGTGGTCAATTTAGCCGCTTGCAGAGGTTTAGATCCTATAGCCATAGAAGTGGCCATAAAAGAAATGAAAGTCTTAGGTATTGCCTTTGTTGCGACTACAGCCGAATTTAATCAATAACAGCATCCCGCAATAAAAATTTTGGCAAAGGAATGATGGGGATTTTATGAAAAAACTGCTCTTCCGCGCGATTCCACAAGATGACACTATTGCTGTACTGTTGAATTTGTTTTAAATCTTGAGCGTGTAATTGATTTGTCCATTTCACTTCTATAGGGTAAAAATGATGGTTGCGAACCAATGCCACATCGACTTCGCCTAAGTTACCTTTGATATAAAAAGTAGGGGTGTGGCGCTTGCACAGGCTAATCACTATGCCTTCAATTAACGCCGCGCACTGTTGAGGGTCTTGCACAGTTTTCTCGATGCGTTGAAAGGCGCGATCTTGATGCACAAAAGAAAAAGCCGCATGATAAATAAAAGGGTCTTGAAAATATATCTTTTTATTTTTCTTCGCGGCACCCGTTAATGTATTCTCATTCAAGGCTTCTACGATATGAATAGCGTGAATGTTTTCTAACAGATGACAATAATCAGAAACCGTTTGATGATGATCAATCGACAAATGTTTCAGTAAACTATGCCAAGATATTTGCGTGGAATAAGTCGATAGTATTCCTTTTAGCATTTCAAACACTTGTTTTTCTGTTTTTTTAAATTTCAGCATATCACCGATAATCCACTCTATATAGGTGCGTAGTGTACCGGCAAGTATTGTTTTCTCCTGCCATAAATTGGCTATAGCCGGTAAATAACCCCCATGGGTCAGATACTGTTGCAATAAAAGCATGAGTTCTGAATGTGTGCTGCTATACAGCGGGTTAGGCGTGATCAGGGGGGGCGATTGTATAGAATCGCATAAGGTGCTTAAACCAGGATTTTTTAATAAAGCAAATTCTTTGAATGACAGTGGATAAAATATATAATCGACTTGATCGGTTTTGCCGCGTCTACCTGCAAAACGTTGCATAGCCGTACGCAGAATGAGGCTGTCTGAACCGGTTAAAATGACAATGGTATTTTCTAGAAAACCGGCATCGGCCAAGTATTTTATGCCTTTGTCCCAATCTGGGATGTAATTGACCTCATCAATAAACACATATTGCAGCTGATTTTGTTTAGAAAATGTTTCTAATAGACGTACGAGAATATGGTGTGAAGGAATTAATTCGCCAGCCAAAAAGAGTATATTGTCGGGATCAAAGCGATCTTCTTCTAGACGTTGCAACATGTATTGTTTTAAGAATGTGGTTTTGCCAACTTGCCGTCCCCCTGTTAATAAATAAATACCAGGTTCTTTAAAATTGGACTCTACGGCCAGGGGCGATAAATAGCTAAAAGGAAGCTTGGCTAGTCGCTGTAACTGTGGATCACGCGTTTTAAATTCTGCAAGGCTATATTTAAAGAGGTTATGTGCCTGAAAGTCTTCAAATGGCTCCATGGTCATATTGCCCTATTTTTCAAAGAGTTGTGCCTTATTATAGCATAGAAATGAAATTTGGTCAATGGCCATTATCCAAATTTGGATAATGGCTTTTGCCAAAATAGTTAGCCCTTAAACCGCTGCGCCCGTTCCAGTTCTTCAGGCGTATTGATTTCGATGGTGCGATAAGGGGTATAGCACACGCGTATTTTGCAACCATGCTCAATGGCACGCAATTGCTCTAATAGTTCGGCTTTTTCCAGTGGCGTTTGCGGCCATTGCGTGAATTGCAATAAGAAGTCGCGCTGGTAAGCGTAAGTACCCATATGGTGCAATACCTTTAATTCGGCATTGGTGTCACGATGATAGGGAATGGGTGAGCGTGAAAAATAGATGGCGTCGTTATTCATATCGCAAATCACTTTAACCAGCGAAGGATCGTGATATTCTGTTTCTATCATTAAATCGTAAGCCAAGGTGGCCATTTTAGGCGGATTTTTATCGTGAAACGGTGCAATTAAAGTGGCCAGCATTTCTTTGCGGATGAAAGGCTCATCGCCTTGTAGATTCACTACTGTGTTAAAGTCGCTGTATTCTCTAGCCACATGAGCAACACGATCCGATCCGGTTTGACATTGTGTAGGCGTCATGACAACTTCACCGCCCACCTCTTCAACAACAGCCTTGATATCCACACTGTCTGTGGCCACCACTAAGCGATCAATATCAGAACTTGCTTTGGCGGCTAAATACGTTTTTTGAATTAAGGGTTGCCCTTGCAACAATGCTAACATTTTATTCGGTAAGCGCGTGGAACGTAGTCTAGCTGGGATCACACATAAGACACTCATAATGGTTTCTCACTGTCGGAAATTAAACGATTGAACAAGGGGGTACAGATTAATAACAATATCGCAATGGCCACAGAAAACCAGCCTAGCTTATTAAAGGTATGCCCGTAAAATTGTGTTAGGGGAAAGTTATCGGGAATGATGGCGGGCAGTGCGGTAAAATTAGCAATCTTACCTGCCAAAGCGTTGCCTGCTGCTAAAGACATAAACCAAAGGCCCATCAACATACTCATCCAATTGCCGGGGGCGAGTTTAGTCACCATAGACAATCCCGTAGGGGAAAGTAGCAATTCGCCCAGGGTTTGTAAGAAAAAGCTTAAAACGAGCCATTCGGCCGCAACGGGGGTAGTAGGGCCCGCTAAAGTTGCAGCCAACGCTAACACCAAAAAGCCTGCGCCCATACATAAAATGCCTAAAGCAAATTTAAGAGGGTCGGAAGGGCTCAACTTATTTTTTTCTAACCAAATCCAAAATTTTGCAAGTAGTGGTGAGAGCGCAATAATGTAAAAGGGGTTAAATCCCTGAAACATGGCGGTGGGAATATTAAAGCCAAAGATCTGTTTATCTACGGCGCGATCTATGAATAAAGTAACGGATAGAAATGTTTGAAAATACAAGGACCAAAAAATGGCAGAAAATATGAGCAAGCTGCCCAAGACCATCATTTTTTGCTGTTGGGCCCTGCCGAGTTTTAGCGCGCTCCATACTAAGAATACGATAAATAACGCCAATAACCCCAGAATAGCATTAGCGACATAATCATAAAAAGGTAGGCAAAAGGAGAATGCAAACGCAAATAAAACACACAGCGCCAATAAAAGGAGCGGGTATTTAGCAAAAAAAGAGTTTTTCCAAGCGGGCAATTCACCCTTTTCTTTTAGCGTTGGTCTACCCTTTAAGAAAATGAAATAGCCCGCGATCATGCCTAGTGTTGCAAGTAAAAAAGCATATTGAAAGCCCCATTTTACTGCAATAATACTGCAAACGACAGCAGCACCTAATGAGCCCAGGTTAATTCCCATATAAAATAGGGTAAATCCAGCATTACGGCGTATGTCGTTGTCTTCATACAGACAGCCTAGAAGGCTGGAGATGGTGCCTTTCAAAAAGCCTGTGCCTGATATGATTAAGGCTAGAGAAAAATAGAAAACAAGGGTGTTGTTAAACAGGAATAAGCAAGTATAGCCTAATATGAATAATACTAAGCCTAAATTGATAGCAGGGCGAAAGCCAAAATACCGATCCGCCAAAAAACCGCCAAATATAGGGCTGGCATAGGTTAAGGCCGTGAAGGCCGCAAATAAGCCATAGGCGGCGTGATCGGTAAACAGCAATTTCTGGACTAAATAGAGTACCAATAGAGTTTGTATGGTGTAAAAACCAAGACGTTCCCACATCTCAACCAAAAACAGTACTTTTAGCCCTGGCGGCTGCTTAACATTGACCGTATTCACGTTATCCATAGACATAGTCTTTATCCTCTAGAGTAATGGTATGGAAGATTAAAGCATAAATGGCTATGGGAGGCAATGTATTGCCGCCTAGGCCAATTTCTGCAATTTTGCATAATAAAAGCCATCTCCAGCATAAAGGCCGGGTAAAAATTGGCAGCCGTATTCTAATGTCAAACCGTGTTCTGCAACAATAGGCAAGCATTGTGCATCTGGATTATAGATCAAGAACTGTTTAATCAGCTCTTCATTTTCTTGTGGGCAAATAGAGCAGGTGATATAAATTAAAATACCTTCAGTTTTTAAAGCAAGCCACAAGGTTTCTAAAATCTCATATTGTGTAGCTGCAAATTCGTCTATGTCCTCTTCTTGCCGCAATAACTTAATATCGGGATGTCTGCGTATTACGCCCGTAGCGGAGCAGGGCACATCGGCGATAATGCGATCGTAGCATTCGCCTTCTGACCACGCTTTAGTATTTAAAATATCGGCGGTGATGAGTTTGACGCGATTCTTGTACTGTAACCGTTGTAGATTATCTTTTATTTTTAACACACGGTTAGGGTCTATCTCTACGGCGGTCACTTTAACCGACGGATCAGCACTTTCCAGTATATGCAACAATTTACCGCCCGGTGCGCTGCACGCATCTAAAATGTTGAGCTCAGGTTTTAAATCTAACAAGGATATTAAAATTTGCGCGCCACAATCTTGTACGGATACTAAGCCTTCATTAAACCCGGGTAAGGACTCAACGCTCATGGCCTTGTCTAAAATAACAGCACTAGGAATGGAAGGCTCATCGTGAAAGGCAATATTATTTTCAGTTAATAGGGCGCAATACGCTTCTTTTTCAATACGCGCTAGATTAATGCGTAAGGCCATGGGAGGGCGTTCATTATTCGCTTTACAAATGGTCTGCCAATGCTGTGGAAAAGCTTTTTGCCACAGTTCCAGCATCCATTGCGGGTGCGAATATAAAGCGCTCTCAGGCATATTGTCTTCGGCAGTTAATGATGCTTTTGCGCGCAGAAAATTGCGCAATACCGCATTCACCAAACCCTTAGCCCAAGTTTTGTGAACGGCATTTACCGTTTCGGCGACGCTCACCGCTTCTGGCATATGCAGTTCTTGCAGTTGGTATAAGCCCAATAACAACAAAATTTCAATATCGCGATCCTCCTTTTTAAGCGGTTTTTGCAACAGGCGATCTAAGATATAAATTAAGCGGTCATAATGGCGCAGCGTGCCATAGCATAATTCCTGCAACAACCCTCTTTGCGCGGTGTTTTTTTTGAGCGCGTGACCCAAGGCGTCGTCTAAGGAATAACCCTCCAGTATCACTTCGCAAAGAATGGCTGCGGCACGGGATTGTAAATGTTTAGTTTTCATGTAAAGGTACGCCCTACTGTGAACCAGTGGCTATAGCCGTTTAGGGCATCTAGGATAGACATGGGCTTTTTCCCCGCAATTTGAATGTGTGTAATGCATAAATGATGTGCTGCCGTTTGCACCCACAATCCCTGACGTGTTACCTGACAAAGGTGGCCAGCATTGTTAGGGTTGTTCTCTAAGGTATCATCTACGTGAGCGCGCAGAATCTTAATGGGCGTATCTTCTAACAGCGTATAAGCAGCTGGAGTTGTGGCAAAAGCGCGTATGTGGCGATCCAATTGCACCGCACTGTCTGACCAATTCAAACGTAAGTCTTCTTTAGTCCATTTGTGGGCATAACAGGCGAGGGCATCGTCTTGCATCGTTTTTTGTACGGTATGTTCACGGATATCGTTTAAGGTCGCGTTTAATAGTTCAATGCTAAGAGGCGTTAAACGTTGATATAGACTATCGCGTGTTTCGTCAGGAGCAAGCGTAATGGCCTGTTGTTTTAAGAGTGGGCCTGCGTCTAAGGCTTGAACCATTTCCATAATGGTGACGCCACTCGTGGTATCGCCTGCTAATAGGGGACTTTCTATAGGGGATGCTCCGCGCCAACGCGGTAACAACGAAGGATGTACGTTGATGGGATAGGGGGTTAACGATAACACGGCTTGTGGCAATAATAAGCCATAAGCGACTACCAATAACACATCAGCGTTTAAAGCTTTTAATTCGGCTTGTACAGTGGCATCACGCAAAGTAGTGGGCGTAGACACAGGAATGTGATGCGCTAAAGCGGTTTCTTTTACCGGCGTTGCCTGCGCATGTCTGCCGCGCCCGGCTGGTTTATCGGCTTGCGTTAACACATGAATGATATTTTCACCTTGTGCTAACAAAGCCTTTAAAAGTGCGTTGGAAAAATCATTAGAGCCTGCAAAGAGGATTTTCATGTTGAATAATTATCCCAAGGGTTAAACACTTCAATGGGGTATATCTCAAAATCTTTAACGTTGCGCGTGACTAGTTTTAGATTATGAGTAAAACTGATGGCCGCAATCAGACTATCCATGGTGGCAACGGGTTTGTTGATTTTTTCGACCATAAAACCCCATTTGTCAGCAACGATGTGATCAAAGGCAATCATTCGACCACTAAAAAAAGAATTTAGATCGTTTTCTAGCCATTTTGTTAAATGTTGTTTTTTAGCATCGGTATCGTGTAATTGTGCTATACCTTTTCTAATTTCAGCCACAGAAAATACTGATAAGAATAAAAGATGAGGTGGGGTTTCTTGTAAAAAATGTTTAACGTGGTCATTGGGCTTTTTGCGAATGGATTCACTGATAACGTTGGTGTCTAATAAGTATGTCATAGGTCAATATCTCGGGGCGCATCTTTATTGCGTTTGAAAGATAAACTGATTCCCTTTAAGGGTGATTTCTGCATAAATTGCCAAAAACTATCGCTAGGTTGTACCAATTGGTTAAAATCTTGCAACGAGAGTACCACCACTGCTTTTTCGCCGTGAACGCTTATAAATTGAGGCCCTAAGGCCGCTTGTTTTACCAATTGGCTCAATTTGGCCTTGGCTTCTTGCAATTGCCAGATCGCAGATCCATAGTTTTGCATAATTTCCCCAAAAAACTAGTCAGATTAGTCTTATTATAACCGAAGGTTAGAGGAAATGCAATATATGGATATGTGTGTACCCCCTGCCTGGCGCATTCCTAGGTAGGGCTAGATTTGGGTTCCATAGTTACACCCCGCCTAAAGTTGATGTTGACAAGTATTTTTCAAGTTGTGCTAAGCAACTTAGAAAGAGATCTGCGCTCCATAGGTTAAGAGAGGGTTGCTCAATAGGTAGGATAAATTTTTCAATATCTTTGACGGCATCAGCCCAAACGATATTTTTAATTTTATCTTTGAGGGTCAATATTAACCAGGGAGTATCGAGGACAATATTTTCCCCTTCCCATGGCCCAGTTTGTTGTAGGGCATTTCGCAGCAGATTGAAATTAACCGTTATTCTATTTCTTGTATACCAGAGAAAATCATACCAGTCTCGCCCTTTGGTATAGGGCCTACATAAAAGGGCATGCAGTTTTCCCGAAAAAGAACTGGGGAGATCTTTAGCAGAGATTTCAAAAGGAAATGGAAAATTCAGAAGTTTGCTTTCAGTCTGTGCGCCTAGAGGGGGATTACTGTCGAGTTCTAGTTTAATGATGATCTTTTGGTGAAGCTTAGGTGTGGCATAAGCTAACAATAATAATTTTCCTATAGCTTCATCTTTAATGAAAGCCTTTTTTAGGATATTGTCCACCTTTGAACGATCGCGTACTTCGAGTTGGTAGCCAAAAGTAGTTAATTCTTCAGCTAAGTTTTCAAGGTAAGGGCTTAGTTGAAATGTTGGATCTGGACTGAGTAATGCAAAATCTAGGTCTTCTGAAAAACGAGGTAGCCCATATAATATTCTTAATGCCGTGCCACCGTGAAATTCGGCCTGTGTAAAAAAATTGCTCCGAGACAATGCCATAAGAATAATTTCTTGTGTGATTTCTTTAATGGCTAGGGCTTCTTCTAGTGGATTTTGACAGCGATATTGTTTTAGCCGTTCTTGAATAATTGTAATGCTCATAAATTGAGTTCCTGCGCCACGCCTGCCAGAAAGCGGTGGATGCGTTCTTGATGATAAAAAGATCGCAAATCAGATAATTCTTCTGCTGAAGGTCGAGGTAGGTCTTCAGGTTCAATTCTTAAACTTTCAAAAAGCGGCCTAAGACTGGTCCAATCTTTTTTAGTGCAATACACATAATCACAAATGGCTTTCCAAGGCGTTGCCATAAAAAAAACATAGGGGGGCTCTTCAATTCGTTCTACGCCGATAAAAAAGTGCTGTATAGGTAGGCGATCGTAAGAATATAACCCTAGTGGTGTTTTAAATGTTTTTTTGCGATGTATGCTGACATTGCAGATAGTATATACCGCTTCGGGGATTAATCCATGATAGGAAAGTGCCGATTCGAGGCTGATGTAAGAGGGGCCATAAATAAATTGGGCCAATTCAAACGGATGGGCTCTGCGGGGAGCTAGATATCCATCTAAAAGATAAAGGCCGCGGCGAATTTGAATTAAAAGCCCTTTTTGCAGAGCGCGTTTAACTTGTGACGAGCGTTGATCCGCACTTTTGGGAAGTAATAGGTGCAACTGGCTACTCCTTAAATAAGGAAAATTCAGGTTGCGAAGTTTTTGTTCAAGTATACTGCTCATAGTGCTATTGTAGCATAAAACTGTCAAAAAGTGACAGTTTCAAGCAAAAATGCGGTCACTTTGGCTGAAGTATCGCTTTATTTCCCCGTATGACCAAAGCCGCCCTCACCTCGCTGTGATTGGGTGAAATCGGTTACGGTGTCAAAATCGACTTGTATTACTGGGAGAAAAACCAGTTGCGCTATTCTATCACCCGGCAGGATCTCAAAAACGCTATTGCCACGATTCCAACAGGAAATCATTAATGGTCCTTGATAATCGGAATCGATGAGACCGACTAAATTGCCTAAGACTATGCCGTGTTTATGGCCCAAGCCTGAGCGCGGCAAAATGGTGGCGGCGATTTGTGGATCGGCTATGTGTATAGACAGCCCTGTAGGAATGAGTTCAGTTTGTCCGGGCGCTAAAGATAAGGGCTCATCGATGATGGCGCGCAAATCTACGCCAGCGGATCCGGGGGTGCCGTAACTGGGTAAGGGATACTGTGTGCCAATTCTTTCATCCAATATTTTTAATTGAATTTTTTGTTTGTTTGTCATAATAAGTACTAATCCATTCTATTAAACGAGACGCCAATTCTGTTTTAAACTGTAGTGGAAATTCTGCCACACCCTCTGCGCTGTAGATCGTTGCACTGTTTAGGTCGCTGTCAAAGCCACCTTCGGCTAAGCCGACTGGGTTGGCAATGATAGCGTCCAAGCCTTTGTCGGCCCATTTACGCATGGCGTGGAGTTTAACATCATGCGTCTCGGCTGCAAAGCCTATGGTAAGGGGTTTGGGGGTGGATTGGGCAACGGCGTGTATAATATCTGGGTTCATGGTCAAGGCTAAAGTGTTAGAAAAGTCGTTTTTAGGGCTTTTTTGTCCAGCAAGGGTGGTGGGTCTAAAATCAGCCACGGCGGCAGCGCCTATGAAGATATCGCAATGAGGGAGTTGTTGCATCACCGCGTCATGCATTTGCGTTGCTGTTTCTATAGAAATGAGTTGCACATTCTTAGGCGGTGCTAGAGCCGTAGGGCCACTGATTAAGATCACTTTGGCGCCACTGTGTGCCGCAGCGGTGGCTAGAGCATACCCCATTTTGCCCGAACTGCGATTACTGATAAAACGCACGGGATCTAAAGGTTCACGCGTAGGGCCTGCGCTAATCACAAGGGTTTTATTTGTGATGGGTGTTATAGGCAGATTATTTTCTATGTGTTGCACAATCGTTTCGGGTTCTAACATGCGTCCTAAACCATATTCACCGCAGGCTTGTGCGCCTTCGTCGGGTCCCCATACGCCATAACCAAATTGTTGTAAGCGAAGGATATTGGCTTGGGTTAAGGGGTTGTGCCACATGCGGTGGTTCATGGCCGGCACGAGGGCAATGGGCGCCGTGGTGGCCAAACACACTGCAGTGAGTAGATCGTTGGCCATGCCTTGAGCCAATCGGGCAATAACATCGGCGCTGGCGGGAGCAATAATGATTTGATCGGCAAAACGCGCGAGGCTAATGTGATCCATCGCGGCTTCACTGCTCGCATCTAAGAGGTCACACCCTACAGGATGGCCTGAAATGGCCTGGAAAGTGAGCGGCGTTACAAAGCGTTGCGCGGCCTCGGTCATGACCACGCGCACACTATGGCCGTTTTCGCGCAAACGCCGTATTAAATCAACGCTTTTGTAGGCAGCAATGCCGCCGCTTACGCCCAGTAGGATAGATTGACCCATAGTGAGTTACCCCTTAAACTATACTCTTCGCATTTGATTTTTAGGGGTTGTTGCCTTCGCCCATCTCGCCCCAGTCATGTAGAATACTACACTCCTGGGGCTCGTGAGCTCGGCGCCTACCCTAAAAACCAACTGCTATGAGTATATACTCTT
>VFJV01000009.1 GCA_009885895.1 Gammaproteobacteria bacterium | reverse complement strand
TTGCCACGGCCACTCGCTAGCGCTCGTGACCTCGCAATGACGGAGTTCAGTGCTAATGAATTCATTTCATAGAAGGTAAACATCTACTCATGGTTAAATTAAAAAAACTAGCCTATCACAATGACGATGGCTCCCTAGACATTCAACTGTGGTTGGATACGCTCGCACAAAACTATCCTAAAGAACATTTAGACCGCTTGCGCCACGCGATCGATTTGGTAATAACCCTAGGCGCATCCGTACCTACGTTATCGCCCAAACTAAGTTGCTTGGATTTGGGTTTGCAAATGGCGGCTATATTAGCCGAATTGTATGCCGATGAAACCACACTGATTGCAGCCTTAACCTATCACCTTGTGGTTTACGCTGATTTCGCTTTGGAAGACATTAGCCAACAAATTGGCGCCGATGTAGCCAACCTCATTGCCGGTGCTTTACGCATGGACGACATTTCCGTGTTATTACATGCAAAAAGTAATACCGAAGAAAACCTACCGTCCAGAATACACAATTTAAGAAAAATGCTATTGGCTATGGCCCAAGACGTACGCGTGGTTATTTTAAAGATAAGCGAGAAAATGTGCTACCTGCGCGCGGCCAGCCATCTGGACACCTCTTTTCGAAAACGCATCGCCACCGAGGTTAAAGAAATTTATGCGCCCTTAACGAATCGCTTGGGCTTAGGCCATTTAAAATGGGAAATGGAAGATTCCGTATTTCGCTATTTACAAGAAGCAGACTATAAGTCACTCGCCAAAACCTTAGATCAAAAGCGTATAGAGCGTGAAGACTACATTACTTCTTTTCAAAAAGATTTCCATGTTTTGTTAAAACCACTGAACTTAGAGCGATATGAATTAGCGGGACGCGCTAAGCATTTATACAGCATTTATCGCAAAATGACGCGCAAAAATGTAGGCTTTGAAAAAATTTACGATTCTTTTGCCGTGCGGGTGTTAGTTCCAGATGTACACGATTGTTATAAAGTATTAAGTTTAGTTCACGAACAATGGACTCCAATCAGCGTAGAATTTGACGATTATATCGCTAAACCTAAGGAAAATGGATATCAATCACTGCACACCGCTGTGGTAGGTCCGGATAATAAAAGTATAGAAGTACAGATCCGCACTTTCGGCATGCACGAGGTGTCGGAGTTGGGTGTGGCAGCACATTGGAAATACAAAGAAGGCGCTACACCCAAAAATGACTATGAAGATAAGATAGCCTGGTTAAGACAACTCATTGCTTGGCAAAGCGATTATTTACACCAGGACAATCGCAACGAATTATTTCAAACCACCTCCTTGTTTGACGATAGGGTTTATGTTTTCACCCCCGAAGGCGATATCATCGATCTCATTAAAGGCTCAACCCCTATAGACTTTGCCTATCATGTACACAGTGAGGTAGGTCATCGTTGCAAAGGTGCTAAGATCAACGGCAAAATAGTGCCTTTATCCTATACATTGCAAACGGGCGATCGCGTTAGCATCATCACGGGTAAAATCGCTCATCCTAGCCTAGATTGGCTAGATCTAAAAGCCGCTTTTGTCACCAGCAGCAAAGCGCGCGCAAAAATTTCGCAGTGGTTTAAATCGCAAAACCATCAACAGCACGTCACAGAAGGCATGGCTTTTTTAAATGAAACGGCCAAACGCGATCATTTAAAATTGCCCCCTTTATTACCCATTGCAACGGCTCTGCATTTTAAGAATACGGACGATATGCTCGCCGCTTTAGGCGGGGGCTATCTTAAAATGGCGCAGATATTAAACAAAATTATTGCGGCCCAATCTAACCATGAAGAACCTCAAGAAAAGCCCCGTAAGGCCACGCCCAAAACTTTGGCAAAAGATGATATCAGCGTTTATGGTTTACACGATGTGCTGCACAGTATTGCGAAATGTTGCAAACCCATTCCGGGCGATCCCATTGTAGGCTTTATTACCCAACAACGTGGCATTACAGTGCACCACCAAGCGTGTCGATCCTTGCAGCAATTGCGCAGCAAAGAGCGTATTATCGCTGTAGATTGGAGTCATCATAATGCCGCTCAATACAGCGTAGATCTACGTATCCTTGCTTATCCGCAACAAGATCTCATCAAGGACATTACGGCCCTGGTAAGCCAAGAAAAAGTCTATTTAGCACGCATCAATACCGCACAAACGGAAAATAAAATTAGAATCGATTTATTAGTCGAAGTCAAAAGTGCTGAGCAATTACAGCACTTCATTCAAAAATTACGCAACCTGCGCGATGTGGCGCAAGTAGAACGCCTAATAGCTTAGGATCTGTCAAATTTAGAGATCCAATCCGTTAATTGTTCGTTTAACTCAGCCAATGATGGAATAACATACAAAATAGGTTGCAGCTGTGTTGGATCGTAATCTGTGCGAACAATTTCACTGATGGATAAAGGCCGTTTTTCTACTGCATCCGTGAAACAATGTGTCAATTCACTATAGGATGATAATAGCCCAGCACCAAAGGCTTTAATCTTGCCTTGCTCTACAATCAAACCGTATTCAATGGTAAACCAATAGATCTTGTCCCATTGCCACAAAGCATCATCTTGTGAAGCACGCACACCTTTGCCAATTAAACGGGTAATTTCACCATATTCTTTGTGCATTAATGGGGGTAAATGGCCCAATACATCATGCACCGCATCAGGCTCTGGTGTGTACTCTGGATGTGCATGGTGTCGAATAAATTGTGTGCATGGCATAATACCTTTTGACAATAACCCATGAAAATCACGCGTATCTAATAATCCTTCTGCAGGCACTAAACGTATACCGTATGTCGCAGAAATGCGTTTGTCCAATTCGACTAATTGCGGCATATGGCGTGGATCAAGCTCTAATGCGGCTTTACCTTTTAAATATTCGGACCATGCATGTTGCTGCTGTAAGGATTCTAATTTTTTGTAAATATGCGCCCACACTGCATTTTCTTCTGCCGTATACTCGACAAATGATAGCCCTTTTTTGTTTAAACGACCATCCCGTGAGATATCGAAAAAATGTTGTCTGCGTGTGATGTAATTTGTATCGTGAAAGCCCGGATGTTTTGGATCTAGAACTAATTGTTCAGGGCTATTATCTGGCATCATTTATTTATATCCTCTAAATAGCTTCTGCCTTGATTGTCTTTAATAGTCGTATTAGCACCCCGTTCTAATAAAGCCGCTTTGGCTTCGCTGCGGTTATTTAGAGCCGCCCAATGCAGTGCTGTAAATCCTTTGTTGTCTTTTGCGTTTATATTGGCACCCTGCTCCAGCAAACATTCAACGGCCTGTCTATGCCCATAACACGCGGCTATGTGCAAAGCGGTTTCGCCACTATGATTGGGAAGATCCACCGCCATTTTATGCGAAGATAATAAGTACACAATAATTTTAACCTGTCCACTTGCTGCGGCACTGTGTAAAACCGTGATTCCCTCATCTGCTCTAGCCTTTATATTAGCGCCCTGTTCTAATAATGCAGTCATTACAGCAACATGTCCGCCCGCCGCCGCCCAATGTAATGCACTAAGACCACTATTATCTTTTGCATTCACATCCGCAGCGTACTCTAACAAACACAAAACCGCTTGCTTATGCCCATAACACGCGGCTACATGCAAAGCGGTTTCGCCGCGCTGATTGCGCAGATGCACATCGATTTTATGTACAGACAGTAAATAGGTGAGCGCACTAACCTGACCATTCCACGCAGCACCATGCAAAACAGTGCCACCATTTTTATCTTGTGCATGAATACAGGCCCCTTGCGCGAGTAAACGATCTAGTGCGTAATGGTGGCCATTCGTTGCGGCCCAAAACAAAGGGGTACTATCGTTATCGTCACAGGCATCTACTTTGGCACCTTGCCCAATCAATAGTTCTATGCTGTCTATATGCGCATTCAACGCCGCTAAATGCAAAGCCGTACTACCCACCATCGTTCTAGCATTCACATCAGCGCCTGCCTGCAAGAGCCGCTCTACTATTTTTGTATGGCCCCCTGTGGCTGCCCAATGCAATGGGGTAGTACCATTAGTATCTGCAACATCCACGTTTTCACCTTTATCCAATAAATTTTCTACAACATCAAGATAGCCATTTCTCACAGCACTACTGAGCGACGTGCTTCCATCGTCTGTGCTCGTATCAAACATATTATTCTGCCTCATCCTAATCTCCCTCTGTATCCGATGGCGCATCCTCAGCCCTACCTCTGGGGCTCTCACGTGGATGACGTTTAAATTTACTGCGACTCATGGGTCTACGCCCGCCTAAAATAAACCAATCTTCTTCTACAATAGGATGAAAATAATCGGCTTCTTCTTTTAATAGTCCCGACGTCGTTTCTCTGACAGCAGCAATTTCGACACGCACACCTTCTGATTTAAGATGATGCACAAGCTCAATATAATCGGAATCCCCAGACATAATGATGATGGTATCGACTTTACTGGCCAATTGTATGGCGTGTATAGACAAGGGAATATCCGCACTCTTATGGCAAGGCCTAACCGAGCCATGATAATTTTGATGTAACCGCTCCGCTAATTTATGAGAAATTTTTCGGCCTTCCCGGAAATAAATTAGCCGGTTTAAAGATCGATTCACAATTAGCTTAGGGATTAAAGTGTCGAAATTCAGCATTGCCCCCTCATTGCCACAACGTTCGTGTATGCTACGTTCAATATTATTGCCATCGACTAAAATAGCGACTGATTGCGTGATAATAACCGCATTACTATGGCTTAAACCCATCTGGTGGTTTCCTTAATTTGTTTTGAGAAACGCCCCATTAGGCATCCCCTGGCTGATATATACTCTTCGCATTTTATTTTTAGGGGTTGTTGCCTACGCCCATATCGCCCTAGTATATGACAGAATACGTCACTCCTGGGGCTCGCGAGCTCGGCGCCTACCCTAAAAACCAACTGCTATGAGTATAGTTACTCGTTTTATTGTATAATAGATGCAAGAACGAAAAACCATCCTAACACAAGATGGTTCTTAAAAGAAACCATAATCTGCAGACCTGGTTGTTGGATAATACGGATTTTAGAGGATTTATAATGCATTATTTTTTAGAATATCTCGTTTTTTTGTTCAAAAGCTTGTCACTTTTGGCCGTCGTATTGTTAGGTTTTGCGGGAATACTGGCGTTGGCCAGTAAAAACAAGCCTAAAAATAGGCTTAAAATCATCCCCTTACACGAAAAATACACTGATTTACATTTAAAACTTGCTAAAGAAGTTTTAAGCAAAAAAGACTTTAAAGCCGTAGTCAAGAAAACCGAGAAATCCGCCAAGGACTTAAGCTCACAACCCCGTTGTTTTGTGATTCCCTTTACGGGCGATATACGCGCCTCTACCGTCAATCATTTGCGTGAAGCGGTAACAACCGTGCTTACTTTAGCCACCACTAACGATGAAGTCATCGTATTACTGGAAAGCCCCGGTGGCGTGGTCAATGGGTATGGCTTGTGTGCGGCGCAATTGGCGCGCCTACGCGAGCGAGGCATTCCTTTAACCATCCTCGTGGATAAAGTCGCCGCGAGCGGGGGTTATTTAATGGCCGCGGTTGGCAATAAAATATTAGCGGCGCCTTTTGCCCTTATTGGATCTATAGGCGTATTGGCGCAACTGCCTAATTTTCATCGTTTATTAAAGCACCATCATGTGGATTTTGAGCAACTGAGTGCGGGCGAATTTAAACGCACTTTAACGTTATTTGGCGAAAACACCCATAAAGGGCGCGATAAAATGCAACACGATTTGGAAGATATACACACCCATTTTAAAGCGTATATCCAACAGTACCGCCCCGAATTGGATCTAGCCAAAGTGGCAACGGGTGAATATTGGCTGGCTACACAAGCCTTAGAATTGCAATTAATCGATGGCATTAGTACCAGCGACGACTATCTTATGGGGTTAAAAGACAGCCATACTTTGTTTGAGATCCGTCATGAAACGCCTAGAAGCTTGGTAGAGAAAATCATTCAAGGCGCGCATATTTTGGTGCAAGATAGCTTAGCCTTGTTGAGCAAAAAGAATACAGAACCGCCACTCTTGTAAAAAACGAGCAAAAATGCTATATTATGCTTCTTTTTTAATCACTTCCATTATTTAGAGGAGACTACAGTGACCGATGCCCCCAAAACACTACAGGCTACCATCGAAAAATTGACGGCCAAAGGTAAAGGCATTTTAGCCGCCGATGAAAGCTTAAAAACCATACAAAAACGTTTCACCCCCTATTCCATAGACTGTACCGACGATACACGCCGCGATTACAGGCAAATGTTATTTACCCCCGCTGATTTAGGGCATTACATCAGTGGCGTTATCTTATACGAAGAAACCCTATTTCAAACCAGCACAAAGGGCATACCTTTGCCTAAACTCTTAGAACAACAAGGCATTATTCCTGGGATTAAAGTGGATTTAGGTCTGGTCGATCTCGTTGGCAGTGGCGACGAAAAAATTACAGAAGGCTTAGATGGCTTAGCGGCCCGTTTAGAACACTATAAAGCCGCGGGCGCTCTTTTTGCCAAATGGCGCGCTGTGTTTAATATTGCTAACGGCAAACCCTCCCGCGCGGCTATACAAGCGAACGCCCACAATCTCGCGCGTTATGCTGCCATTTGTCAAAGTCGTGGCATCGTACCCATTGTAGAGCCTGAAATATTAATGGAAGGCAATCACGATCTAAAAACTTCGGCTCATGTCACCGAAAAAGTATTGAACGCCGTGTTTACGCAATTAAAAATGCAGCACGTCAGCTTAGAACACATGATATTAAAACCCAGCATGGTCATTCCTGGTAGCGATGCTAAACCCGCTTCTATACAGGATGTGGCAAAAGAAACTTTAACCGTTTTGTTGCGTACCGTTCCTGCGGCTGTTCCGGGTATTTTCTTTTTATCCGGTGGCCAAAGCGAATCTGTAGCCACCGCACATTTGAATGCAATGAATAAGCAAATGTCCAATACACCCTGGGTGTTAAGTTTTTCTTATGGCCGCGCGCTACAACACACTAGCCTTGAAACCTGGGCTGGCGTTTCCAGCAATGTTACGGCCGCACAAGCGGTTTTGTTAAAACGTGCAAAATTAAATAGTAACGCTTGTTTAGGGCAATACGATGCGACGGAGGAAAAATAAAAGTAACGAGCGTTTTCGTAGGGGCAGGCCCCTGTGCCTGCCCTGATATAAATGATCACAGGAAATTGCA
>VFJV01000137.1 GCA_009885895.1 Gammaproteobacteria bacterium | reverse complement strand
ATCCCTATAGCCAGAGGATTGAAAGAGCAAATAAATGGTCATTATTTCACTGATGGACAATTTTCCCTCGCGATTGCGTTTCTTTTTTCCACTACTGCGCAAATATTTTTGCCATTCTGGCACAAAAATCTTACAAAAATCATCGACAAAGCAATATAGTTCCTCTAAAATCATATTGGTCTCCTGTAATGATCTATTTACGTTTTTTTGAACATGAATTTGATCACAGTGAGGCCACTTTTTCAACCCCTTATCCATAACTCGCGTTGTTAAGGTTGCGGGGAATGTCGGTTAAATGCACTGTATTAGCGTTTATTTTGTGCCGTAGTCCGTCTTAAAACCCAATATCCCATTAGGCCCGATAAAACCGAAGCTCCAAAAACCCCCATCTTAACCATAAGTTGATATCCTCCGAAAGGAAAGGCTAATGTACCCACAAAAAGGCTCATGGTAAATCCTATACCCGCCAACAAGGCCACGCCATAAATCATGTTAAAATTCACGCCATTGGGTAAATTGGCTATTTTTGTCTTAACCGCCAACCAGGATGCTAGAAAGATCCCCAAAGGCTTTCCAAAAAATAAACCCGCAAAAATACCTAAGGTGATGGGATGCAGTAAACTGCTTTGGGTTATATGCGAAAAAGTTACCCCCGCATTGGCAAAAGCAAATAGTGGTAAAATAAGATAGGCAACCCAGGGGTGTAAATAGTGCTCCACCTTGCGTGAGGGCAAATGCAAATGATTGCGCTTATCTTGCAGGGGATACGCAAAAGCCAAGGCAATGCCCGCCAAGGTAGCGTGTATGCCAGATCCCAATACACACAGCCATAATATAAACCCTACAATAGCATACGGGGTAAAACGCACGATCCCGAGGCGGTTAAATAATAGCAAAATAGTAATGCAAAAACAGGCGGCAAGCACCAATAGCCAAGATAAACCCGTCGTGTAAAAAACAGCAATCACAATAATAGCGCCCAAGTCGTCGATAATAGCCAATGCCGTTAAAAAAACCTTCAACGAGGTTGGAATGCGTGATTTTAATAAAGCCAATACGCCCAGTGAAAAAGCAATATCGGTTGCCGTTGGAATCGCCCAGCCCTGATCAAACTGAGAGTGTCCCTTATTCACCAATAAATACACCATTGCAGGAATGACAATTCCCCCCAAGGCCGCCATTAAGGGCAATAAGGCATTCGACCAGCGACTTAATTCTCCCACCACCAATTCACGCTTAATTTCAAGCCCCACTAACATAAAGAAGATAACCATTAAACCATCGTTGATCCAATGTTGTATGGATTCGCTGATACTGAATGCGCCAAAACCAAAACTAAGGTGTACGTTGCTAAAAAAATTATGGTACCAGCCTTGCAAGGATGTGTTGCTGATAACCAAAGCCGTGACCGCCGCAAAGAATAACAGCATACCGCCGAATGATTCTACTTCGTTAAATCGCTTAAATACTGTTTTTTTGCCCATGTGTTCTATCCTTACTCGGTTATCCAAATGGCCTTGCCCTGCTTTTGTTTCATTTTTTGCAAATACGCTTCATGCTGTTTTTTTTCCTCTTCATTCGCGTTGTAAACTATCGATATAGGAGGGGGGGGCATGGACGTGCTGGTTTGCAGCGAAAACTCCGATCTTAGCGCGCTGATGGGTTTATCGTCTGAAAATAAACTGTATTGGCCGCTGGTCATCGCTAAATAAACCTGCGCTAATAATTGAGCATCAATTAAGGCTCCGTGGTACTGCCGCTGGCTATTGTCCACAGATAAACGCTTGCATAAGGCATCCAAATTATTTTTTTGCCTAGGATATTTTTCGCGTGCCATGACTAAAGTATCAATAATGGACCACTGATCGCTTAATCGCTCAGGACGTCTGCACAGCCGTAATTCACGCTGTAAAAAGCCCACGTCGAAGGGTGCATTGTGTATAATGAGTTCGGAATCTTTAATGTAATCCATTAACTCCGCCGCAATAAGCTTGAATACAGGCTTATCCGTTAAAAAATCATTGCTCACACCATGCACGGCCATAGCACCCGCATCAACGAGCCGCTCTGGGTTAATATAGCAATGATAATGTGAACCCGTAATGTGGCGATCGATCAGTTCAATGCAAGCCACTTCAATGATGCGATGCCCTTCTTTTACATCTAAACCCGTTGTTTCGGTGTCGATGGCAATTTGTCTGCTCATAAGGTTCCTATAATAATTCGTCTATGGCTTGACGCGCCAAAGCATCTGCACGTTCATTGTATACATTCCCTGCATGCGCCTTAACCCAGTGCCAATGCACTTGATGGCGAGCCGCCTCTTCCAGCAAAACTTGCCATAAATCTTGATTCTTAACCGCAGCTCCCGTTGAAGTACGCCACTGGCGTTTCTGCCAACCTATAACCCATTCCTTAATGCCCTTTTGCACATATTGCGAATCCGTGTATAACTGCACGCTACAAGGTTGCGTTAAGGCACGCAAACCCATAATAGCCGCGGTTAACTCCATGCGGTTATTCGTGGTGTCTTTTTCTGCGCCCCGCACTATCTGCTCTTTTTCGTCGCAAGAATACCAAACCCCCCAGCCTCCCGGTCCAGGATTGTGCCTACAGGCACCGTCGGTGTACATAATGACATTTTTCATTGTTTATTCTGCATTGGTAATATAGGCTCTTTATTTGTTATCACTTGCTTTTGCCATTTTACCTTAAGCGGCGTTAAATGCACCATATGTTTACGCGCAAAAATTAAATAAATCCCACCCCAAGTAGGACAAATACCCTGCCCTAAGGCTTCTACCCAATGTCGCTGCCGCGTGCTGCCTAAAGTGGTTGCTGAAAATGAAAATAAAAAGGTCTTAATAGATTCCACTTCACAATTGGCTGCCTCTAACCATCGTCTCACCCGCCCTATGCGTTGCCACTTTAAACCCCAGGGCAATTCATTGCGGCTGCATGCCAATAAGTGTTTAGCGGGCATGAAAATACCCATAGGGTTAAAACCCAGAATCAACATCGTTCCTTCCGGCATTAGCGCCTCTGCCGCGGCATGAATGACCGCTTCAGGGTTGCTAGATAAATCTAGGGTATGCGGTAAAACAAAGGTATCGATTGAATTATGCGCCAAAGGAAGTTGGTCAAAATCGCAACACAAGGTGGTTTCGTGGTTATGGTTATGGTACTCGGAGATGCACCCAATATGGTTCCGTATAGGGCTAGGATGCAAGGCTTTTAGCGAATGGCTACCGCCTAATTGCAATAAGTAATAACCAAAACACTGTTTTAAATGCTGCGCCAAATATTCTGCTTCGGCAGCATAAACATAACGACCCAAAGGCGTTTCATACCATTGTTCTAAATCAAGGTAAGTGTATTTTTTAGTCAAACCATCCCTCATTGTCACTTGTTTTCTACACCCAGTCTCTCTATAATGGGCACCACGCCGGAGTAGCTCAGTCGGTAGAGCAACTGATTCGTAATCAGTAGGCCGTGTGTTCGATTCACATCTCCGGCATTAGTTAAATCAAGCACTTACGTTACATGTCCAAAGGGCAAAATTTTACGGTGCTACGCAGGTGCTACGGTTTTTGAGAAAATAAATGTCTCGCAGTTCACCCCCACCTAAGGGGAAACTGCCCCGCTGCCCTATCACCACGATGATTCTGCTCTTAAAAACAGCACTATAATCTGCCGAGAAAGGAACAAATAAGATAATGACACAAAACGGGTTGTTGTTCCACTGTGTACTACCACGGGAAGAGCAAGGTGATACGATATTTAAAATATTTTATTTATTTGTTAACGTATTTTTTGAATCTAGAGAATGAGGGAACCTTTATGACTGAAATTCTAATTTATACGGCCAAAGATGGGCATGTTGAGCTGGATGTGAATCTTGCTGCCGATACGGTTTGGCTATCTATGACCCAGATGGTGCAATTATTTGGCCGTGATAAGTCGGTTATTTCACGCCATTTGAAGAATATATTTGAAATCAATGAGTTAGAGCGAGACTCAGTTGTTGCATATTTTGCAACAACTGCCGCAGATAGTAAAATTTACCGCGTAGAGTACTACAACCTTGATGCTATTTTATCCGTGGGCTACCGAGTTAATTCTAAAGAAGGGGTGCAATTTAGAAAATGGGCAAGCCAAGTCTTAAAAGAACATCTTATTCGTGGTTATACCACCTACGATAAACGCCTAGCAGAGCGGGGGGTGCATGAATTACAGCAGACTATTGAACTGCTCCAAAAAACACTGGTACACCATGATCTGGTGAACGATCTGGGACTAGAGGCCATTCAACTAATATTGGCTTATACCAAGACTTGGAATTTATTATTGGCCTATGATGAAGATCAATTACAGATCCCTGAACAAGCGGTTAATACCTCACCTAGGCTGACTTATCCAGCCGCACTATCCGCCATTGCGTCCTTGAAGGCGGACCTTGGCACACGTAACGAAGCAACTCATTTATTTGGCCAAGAACGCGACGGTGGTCTAGAGAGTATTTTAAACAATATTGAACAAACCTTTGACGGTGATCCCTTGTATAAAACTGCCGAAGAAAAAGCCGCCCATTTATTGTATTTTGTGATTAAGGATCACCCCTTCATTGATGGCAATAAGCGCATAGGCAGCTTCATGTTTCTGCTCTACTTAAAATCACAGAATATACCGATTAAACTCAACGAAAATGGCTTAGTGGCACTGGCCTTATTAGTCGCAGAAAGTGACCCCAAGCAAAAAGAAATGCTGGTGCGGTTAATTGTTAATCTGCTTATCAATTAAACCCAAGCTTGGCTTAAGATCTCTTTAAATTGGCTTTTGCACTCAGCAAGCATTTTAAGCTGAGCTCGCACCTCAGCAGACCGCCCCCCCATCTTAATAGGCATTCATCTTGCTAACCGCCTTGCCTGCCTCCGTTTTAGCCCCTGTGGCCTTTTTCCACGGCTGCCAGCGCCTTATCAGCTCGGCTTGCTTTAAACGTTCCTCTTGTGTCCACTGTCTCATGTTTCACCTCGGTTAATTTTTCGTTTGCAGGTTTTTTTTCGAAATTTTCAGAATTAGTATCATTATTGACTTGCTGATTGATGGCATTATTTTGCTGATTGACAAAAGTGGTTCTTCGGGGGTGCTGTACCTCCCGCAAGGCCAGCAAAGTTTGTTGACACTGTTTCTGAGCTTTAAAAGCCATATTTGAATAAACTTCTGTGCCATTCAAAAACTCGCTGTTTCGGGATATTCTAATGCACTTATTAAACAACAAATCCAATGTACAAACCTGGGCCATCAGCATAGTTTCTATGGGGGCACTGTCTCTTTGTAAAGCACTATCTGCCACCTACCCTTTATGGGACACTACAGGGACACTTTCAAATAAATGCTCGCAATAAATCACCACTAAGCTTAAACTTCCGGGAATTGAAGATACAGCCAGTGTAGCACTTCGTTTGGCGGGCTGTAAAATGAGAATTTTTTATTCAGCTTTAGGTTTTTTGGGAAATAGGTGATTAGCTACTATATACATTAAACCCAATACATTTGCGGTAGTTGTGCATAATAAAGATATGATAACAGAATTTGCTAAATCAAAATTCAGATCAAAACTTAAACTCAATAAACCTATTTTCACGGACAGATATTTAAATCCATTTAATATCACAATAATGCCAATTGCAATCAAATAAATTTTTACTATTTTTGGAATAGATTTTGCATAAGCATCATAATGTATATTATACAACTGACTCCTTACATCCTCTATAGGCATTTTAATGGCAGATAGTGTATCTTATCAAACGTCAATTATCTTTGCCGGTCAGCGACAATTAAGATTGCCGGTTTTATGATGCGTTAAATTACGTCATGGCGACTCCTTATGTTTATTTTATTTACAGTTT
>VFJV01000122.1 GCA_009885895.1 Gammaproteobacteria bacterium | reverse complement strand
AGGGTATACCCGCAATGACCATGCCATGATGCAATAGGGGTAACATCATCGATAGAAGAGTGGTTTCTTGGCCGCCATGCAAGCTGCTGGTTGAAGTAAACACGATAGCCGGCTTGCCTACTAAGGTACCTTCCATCCACAAGCCACTGGTGCCGTCTAAAAAATGCTTTAAGGGGGCCGCCATATTGCCAAAACGGGTAGGGCTGCCTAGGGCCAGGCCATCGCATCGTCGTAGATCGTCTAAACTTACAAAGGGCGCGCCTTCTTCTGGAATGGAGGGTTCTATTTGGGCGGTGACGACATCCACTTTAGGAACGGTACGAATGGTTGCTTCAACCCCATCTATTTCACTGACTCCGCGTGCTATCAGTTGTGCTAAGGTTTTGGTGGCACCAAAGCGGCTATAATACAAAATGAGTATAGATTTCATGCTATGATCCTAGTAGGCAGATATTGCGTAGAGTATATAGCACCTTTTGGAAAAATACATGAGCAAAGAGATTATAATTGATTTAAATTTACAGACTTTAGAGTTATACGAGGGCAAAAGTTGTCTAGCCCGTTATAGCATTTCCAGTGGCAAAAACGGAATTGGCCAAGAAATGGGCAGCGGGAAAACGCCCTTAGGTCGGCATATGGTTTATCGTAAAATTGGGCATAAGGTGCCTATAAACACAGTGTTTGTATACCGAGAGGCTACGGGTGAAATCTATACGCCTGAATTGCAAAGGGCTGAACCCGAGCGAGATTGGATTTTAACGCGTGTACTCTGGCTAATGGGTTTAGAGCCTGGCTATAACCGTTTTGGGCAATGCGACACGCGTAATCGACATATTTACATACATGGCACTCCAGATAGCACAAGTATTGGCCATCCTGGTTCTAAGGGCTGTATACGCATGCGTAATTTAGATATAATCGATCTCTTTAATGCCGTTGAAGAAGGGTGCTTGGTTACCCTCATAAGCGCAAATAATACACAAGGTGCTAAATGAGTAAAATAAACGCAATACTGTATAAAATCACCTTTGTTCAAAATGACAACGTGGTTGAAGTGTATGCCAAAAATGTGGCCGAATCGGATATGTTTGGTTTTATTATTGTAGAAAATCTAGTTTTTGGTGAAACGACTAGTGTAGTGGTCGATCCTAGCGAAGAACGATTAAAAGAACAATTCAAAGGTGTGAAAAGAACCTATATCCCCATGCACACCGTATTGCGCATCGACGAAGTTGAAAAAGTTTCGAACAGCAAAATCACCGCACGTGCGCAAACCACAAACAAAATCACCCCTTTATCCAGTAGCATTTATATCGATCCGGGTAAGGATAAACGATAATGCTAGGCCCGCTGATTATAGGTATAAAAGGCCTGGTGCTAAGCCATGAAGATACTCAACGTCTGCAACATCCCTTGGTGGGCGGCGTAATTTTATTTGCCCGCAATTATAACGATGTGCCGCAATTGCGGGCATTGGTGGCTGAAATTAAAGCCTTGCGATCTCCCTCACTATGGGTCTCGGTAGACCACGAAGGCGGGCGTGTGCAACGCTTTATCAACGGTTTCACCCGTTTACCTAGCTTGGGGGAATTGGGCGCGCTGTATGAAAGCGATCGTCAAAGTGCAGTGCTAAAAACCAATGAATGGGGGTTTTGCATGGCACAAGAACTATTAGCGGTAGGTGTGGATATGAGCTTTGCTCCCGTTGTAGACTTAAATAAAAATAAACTAAGTCTAATTGGCGATAGAAGTTTTCACCGAAAATCCGATATTGTAGCCGCTATGACAAAGGCATGGTGTGATGGTGTACATAGGGCGGGCATGAAAACCTGTGCCAAACATTTTCCAGGTCATGGCGATGTCACTGTGGATTCGCACGATGACTTACCCGTGGATGTCCGGGAGTACAATACAATTGCCTCAGACGATTTAATTCCCTTTTTGCAGCTAATAAAAGAAGAGGCATTGGACGCCATAATGCCCGCACACATCGTTTTTCCAAAAGTAGACGATAAACCCGCTGGCTTTTCATCCATTTGGATGAAAGATATTTTGCGCCAGCAATGTCAATTTAAAGGCGTTATCATCAGCGACGATTTAGGAATGGGTGGGGCTGAGGGTATGGGCACTTATCCCGAACGGTTACAGAGCGCATTGAATGCGGGCTGTGATTTGGTATTATTGTGTAATGAGTACCTAGGGATTGAAGAATGTCTGCAAACCTTTACAATAGACGCTACCTTTGATCGTAGCGACAGTATCACAACATTATATGGGCGTAAAATAGGATGAATATCATGTTACCAGAAAATATTAAAGAAGTTTACCAGCGTGCTACTTGTTTATACCGCCGTGTAGAAGTTGAATTGGCCATTGATGCTATGGCCAGCGAAATCCATAAAATCATTGCCAATGAAAATCCTGTTTTATTGTGCGTCATGATTGGCGGCTTAGTGCCTATGGGTAGTTTATTATTGCGTCTAGATTTTCCTTTAGAATTGCATTATGTACACGCTACGCGATACCGTGGTGAGACTAAAGGCGGCCATTTGCAATGGAAGGCGAGTCCTAGTTTTGATATTAAAGGTAGAACGGTACTCATCGTTGATGACATTCTAGACGGAGGCTTAACCTTAGCCGCTATTGTTGATTATTGTAAAGAACAAGGTGCTACCAGAGTACTAACCGCCGTATTGGTGGATAAAGAACATACACGAGAGCCTGGAGGTTTGAAAAAAGCAGATTTTCGCGCCTTGCAGGTGGAAGATCGCTATATATTTGGCTATGGCATGGACTATAAAGAGTACCTGCGCAACGCACCTGGTATTTTTGTAGTGGCCACCGAAGATGAGTGATTCGGGATCCTAACGCTCAATATTATAAAACACGTCTATACCCTGAGCATTGGTGCTTGATTCAGATCGTAGCATAAAATGTTTTGCAAATTGATACCGTATGCGTAAAATATTGATGGGTTCAATCAATCCTATGCTGTAGTCTACAAACAATTTTGGCGATAAGGCTTTGCCCAACACCAAAGAAGTGTTATTGACTAGAGACTGGCTTTCGCTACTATATTCTTGTCCCGATTGCAGGCCGAGTTCATCTAAGCCCAAGCCTTTTTGCAGTGTACTCTTTGTTGCCGCGCTTTCTTTACCCCCTATGTCTAGAAAAGATATGGCATTTAATAATATAGAGGTATCAAAGTCAGAGCCTGACGATTCACCTTTACCTAATACTAAATAGGATAAAATTTGTGATTGAGTCAGACCTGCGGGTTCAGAGAAAAAAGTAATTTGTGGAATATCGACGGTACCGGTAATGCGCGCACCCACAATAACATCGCTTTGTAGCGCACCATAAGATTGTTGTGTTTTTTGCCCGGAGGTAGGCGTGTTATTTGCGGTCACATAGGTGCTGACGGTGCGTATGACCTCCGCATACAAAGCAGGATTGGTCACTGAGCCTCCAGTGAAAATAGCCCGGCCAGTACGTACCTTTAGGTCTTGCCCATGGGCTTTATAGCGACCATCGATGATATTAATCTGCCCTAACCCCGTTGTTTGCGCGCTGTTTTCATTTTCTTGCACATCTACAGCGCCCGTTAAACGCGCCGTTAAGCCTTTAACATTCAGAAGGACTTTATCTCCCAAGATGATCTTTACATGACTGTGTATGGAGAAATCTGTTTTTTCCTTTTTTTCTTTCCCATCCACAAAAACAACATCATTGGATAACGTTACGGTATCACCTAAATCGATAGGGCTTAACTGTGCACTCGGGATAGTAATTTGACCCTCTACATTTAAAAGATGGTTGAACCAAGTCAAATGTAATTCTGGTGTTGCATTAACTTGATATTCCGTGGTACGCATAACCGTAATCGCATTGCCATTAATCTGCAGCTCGGTTTTGCGGTTATTTGGACTTAAATCGGTATAGCCTTGTATGTTGATCAGCCCAGGATTAGTGTTGATGTGCCCATCATAGGTGATTTTATTATTTTGTGCTTGCGCACTAAATTCTATGGGCTTTAGATGCAATCCTAAGGAAGGTACATCTAATTCTCCTTGTTTAAGCTGCAGACCTCCTGAAAATTGTGGTTCTATCAAGGTGCCCTTTATTTTAATATCCGCGGATAAGGTTCCCTTCATGTTTTGTAATTGAGGGTAGGATTTAGCTATCATCGCCAGGTGTTGCGTGCTAAATTCTAAATAACCGTCTATGGAGGTGCCCAACCAATTAGGATCGCCCAAATTAAGTTTAGGTGCCAACAATTGCCAACGGATGGGGGGTTGGTCCAACACGTTTAAATCGCCATTAAGCGACAGACCCTTTTGAGAGAGACTCACATCCATATGGCTTTTGCGAAAAGGAATGGCTATGGGTGTATCGCCGCTATTGTCAATTAATTTTCCGTCTGATAAGGAAAAATGAAGATCGCCGCTTTGGATGTAATGCCCATCACCTGTCATGTTAGCTTCTAAAGAAAATGTGCCCTCAACTTTTTGTTTGGGCAGGAAAAATTGAGTGAGAGTCGTGATAGGGATATTTTTACCGTTCATTTTGGCATTGAAGTCTTTGTCTTTTTGCCAAGTTAAATCGCCACAAAGATTAGCTTGATTTAGACTAAAACAGATTGGGTTTATTTTCAATTCATCTGGGCTTATTAAAATAGAATTTCTTTTTTGCAAATGCACATTAAAATTAGTCTTAAAATCTTCCAGCATGCCTTGCCAAATTTTATTTTTGTAGTCGCCACTTATTACCGCCGTTAATTTTTTGCTACCCCAATTCAATGCTACACTGGCTTTTTGATAGGCATCTTTGTTGCGAACGTCTACAATGAGGGAGTCTATGGGGGTGTTGCTCAATTGTAAGTTTTTAATTTCAGCATGCAATAAAGCGGCATGCACTACATCAAAGGCCCCATCAAAATTTAAAGTGGCCTCATCTAAACTCTGATTCGCAAGATGGATCTGATCCGCACGCAAGCCTGCTACAAAGTGAAATTGTTGCCAATAAGTCTGTGCAGAAGGGTACAATGACTTAGCATTTAAATGACCTTCTAAGCGTTTTAGCGATACATTAGGGTTGATATAGACATCGTTTGCCGTTGCAACAGCATTGATCTCGGGGTTAGCCGCCGTGCCAGTCCAAACACCTTCTGAAAAAATACGGCCTTTACTGCCCGCTATTAAAGTTTCCATTTTTGGAATGGCTAATTTAAAACTAAATTTCCCGTTTTGTTTATATTGCCCGGCTATTTCCAAAGAGGCATCGTGAAGTTTAATTTCACTGTTATCTATTTGCCAACGCTTTCCATCGGCGCGCATGGCCATATGGCCGTTGATAGGGTAGCCGTGAATTTTTCCGGTTAATTTAGGAATTGCCCACTGAAAATAAGGCAGCCAAGTCACTTGCATAGGCGCATTAAGGTTATTGCTTGCTTGACGTAAATTGACGGTATCCAGGATTAATCCTGAAAAATCACCCCGGCCTACTATAGACGTGAGTTTGTTTTTTTCATTAGCCAATTGCAATTGCGCATTAAAAGAAACGCTGTAATGAGGTAATTTGCCATCGATTCTAAATTTTCCATTTGCGCTCTTTAAAGGCACATCCGGAATAAAGTTCAACTGTCCTTCACTCCATTTGGCACTCAATCTAAAATGAGGCTCTGCATTCATTAAAGCGGATACCTTGGCATTTTGCACATCAACCCAAGGCTTTTGGTGATCTTCGCCCACAAGTAGATGCTTTAAAGTGCTATTGCGCAGTTTAAGCGAAAAAGGCAATGTTAAATTTTCCAATAATTTTGCACGCGTCAAGGTGGTAGGCTCAGCACTTTCTAGAATAATAACACGTACATCATCAGCGATTACATCGTTTACTTTAATTTCACCCATAAGCAAGCGTAGGGCATCTAAGCGCAGTGACCCATGTGTAACCTCAACGTCGACGACACTATCACGGTAGGTAACCTTGTCCGCGTACATTGTATCCAATAATGCTCCGCGGGGCGCGTCAATTTGCAATGTAAAGGGTAAAAATAAGGGTAAAAAGGTGTTGGCTAGCCTTAAACCATAGGAGGTTTCTAGTAAAATATAGAGTAATACCGTTAGGCCTAGCAATAACAACATAAGAACGACGCGCAGCGCACGCAATACACTCAATATCCACCGCATTAAATATTCCCTCCCATTATAAATTGAATAGAGAATCCTTTATCGGAATGTGCAATGGGTTTTGCCACGGTTAATTCGATGGGGCCTACAGGAGAGGCATACATAATGCCCACGCCTACACTTCTTTTAATGAGTTGGGATAAGTTCGCGTCTGGAAGTCGCGTTCCATTGACATTATATTGTGAATTACCGAAATTATTGATGACATTACCGGCATCTATGAAGGTCGTTGCCCACCACTCGTTATAGACCTGTTGTTGGTATTCAGCACTGCCTACATACAAATAACGGCCAGGACCTATGGCTTCATAACTGTAACCGCGTATGCTGTCGCTACCGCCGGCAGAAAATTGTAGCGATAAGGGAATCGTTGCCGGATCGGCTACTGCAGTATACCCTAAATCAGAGCGTAATATGATGCGGCTAAAATCGAAAGGACTTAAAATAAATTTAGGTGAAAATTTGGCTTGCACAAAATTGGTATCGCTATACGTGGCAGTGCTCGCACCACGCACGGTCAAATTAGCACTGTAGCCTCTGCGAGGAAAAACCACATCATCATAACTGGTTTTGTATAAGGTAACGCTAGGCAATAACATAGACGTTTCACGGTAAGGATCTCCTAATAAGCTATAGCGATCGTGCTGCAAGCTTAAACTGGAACTAACCGTCCACTTCTTCCATAATTGTTGTTTACCCGCAGATAATTTTTCTGTTTCGCCTTGGCTGCTGTTGGGGGATTGTTGCTGATAGCTTGCGCCTATAAAATATTGTTCATTCACAGGATCTTTTCCCGGAATAATATAGCGCATATCCAGTGTGCTTTGTACGGTGGACAATTGCATGTAGGCTTTAAAGTATTGCCCCGTATCCGTTATATGGCGTTGTTCCCAAGATCCCGTTAACCGTGGCCCTGTATCGGTACCATAACCCACACCGAGACTGTAGGCTTTCGCCTTGCTGGGTGTTAAATCAACCACAATAGGGATATTGGTGCTGTCTGTATTCTGCTCTGGTGCCACATTAATGCTCGCAAAATACGGCGTTCCATTCAAACTTTCTTGAAGCATCAATACGGCTGTGGGTGAATAGACGTCGCCTTCTTTAAATTGTGGGAAAGACTGTAAAAAACTATCCTGATAAAATTCTTGATTAAAGTGTACTGCACCGAAATAATATTGCGGGCCGGTATCAAAGGTTAAGTTGATGTTGGCTAGATGCGTTTCTTTATTGACGGCAATTTCATGTTGGGTAAAGGTGGGGGACATGTAACCCGCCGTATTGGCGAGCGCCACTAATTTCTTTTTGCTTTCTTCATATAAGTCGGTATCTAAAGGCATCCCTTTTTTTAAGGGGAAATCGTTGATTGCCAGTTGTAGTGTTTTGTTTTTTTCACCCTCACCCGTGATAGCAAGATGTAGGTTATTGATGTGTGTTTGTGGCCCGAGCTGTATTTTTATGGTGATGGCCCAGGCATCTTTTTTAACCAGGTGTTTTTTTACAACAATAGTAGGTGTAAAATAACCATAGGGTGCCAGTGCTTTTTTAGTTGTATCGTCAATTTGATCGAAAATAACGGCTATTTCTTGGGCACTGGCTTTTTCCGGCAAATGTCTAGGCAAGCTTTCCACGCTTTTTTGCACATTTTCTAAAACGGGTTGTGCTATACCCAAAACTTGAAAGGTAAATGTGGGGATTGCTTGCATCATTAGTGGTACCGATAACAATAAGCAGAATAGCAAACATCGATACACGTTGTGCTTTCTACGAGGATGGCTGGATGTAGCGGTTAAATTAAGCACAGTTTATAGAAGAAATCCATTTGGTTTAGGGATAATGGTGCATTATACCAATATATACCTAAGAACGTGAAGAGCTAGCCGGAAACATTCCTTTAGAATTGACACTGAAAATTATTTAATGTATGCTATAATTAATAAATTATCCCCTGTAGTGTTTAGTGTGGTTTTGTATATCAGGAGATAATTATGGTTTATGTCAAGCGAAAAACAAGGCAAACCCTGCATTTGCCTGCCCCTAAAATCAAAACAAAGGTACGCATTCCTTTAGAAAGTGGAGACTGTTATTTCTATAGCTTCGAGGGCTTATGCTCCTATAAAGAACATATTGCCCTTGCTTTTAAAAAGGCGGTTTTTGAAGATAAACCAATGATAGGAATACATTGCGGCTGCTTAAGAAATGCAATTGAATCAGAACATTTTGCTTGCAGTGATAAATTGTGGCAGACAATACACTATTTTAGCGAAAATAGTGGCATTCTTCTTTATTTAGGGCAAACTGGCTGTGATAAGGAGGACTATAATGAACTACGCAGTTACAAGGTTGCCGCGCAAATGTTAAAAACAATGGGGATTAAAAGTATACACTTATTTTCTTATGATCCTGAGCAAGTACGTCAGCTGCAGGAGTGGGGCATAGAGGTTGCTATGCCATCTTCATAGTGAGATTGTATTATGCTACAATGCCTTTGCTCTAATTTAAAAGGGGGAAAATATGCTTATCTCTATCGTCGTTGGCAGCTCGCGCCACAATTCACAATCGGCCAAAGTAGCGCAATATCTTAGTACTTTAGTGCGCGTTAAACAGTCTATACACAGCGTTAAAGAGTTATTACCTAAATTGTGGGATAACGAGGCTTTTCATAGCCTAAAAGATCAGGATATAGCGCAAAGTGAAGTTTTTTCCGAGGAACTCAACAAAGCCGATGCGTTTATTTTCGTTATTCCTGAATGGCATGGAATGGTTCCTCCTGCAATGAAAAATTTATTTGTTGCATTTGGAAAAGAATTTTCGCATAAACCGGCATTGCTCGTTAGCGTATCCTCGGGCCTAGGCGGTGCTTACCCCATTGCTGAATTACGTATGAGCAGCTATAAAAACAGCCGCATTTGTTATATTCCAGATCACGCTATTGTGCGTCAAGTAGAGCAAGTCCTCAACACGCCAGAAAGCGAGAATGAAAACGATACGCGCATCCGCGATCGTTTAGGCTATTCGGTCAAAGTGCTGGAAGAATATGCGAAAGCATTTCAGAGTATAAGGCAAAGTGGGGTTATTGATTTAGCAGCTTATCCTACTGGGATGTAAGATAGACTCTACGCAGTTTTAAATCTAAAAAACGAATGGCGCAACTTATGGATATCTTGCTCGCTGACACCACATTCTTTATAGTGTTTCTCCCAGTGCTTCAGATTATTGGCTAATTCGGCGATACTCTGTTTGGCTTTACTATCGCTTAGGTTAAAATAGCGCGCTGCTGACAACGCATTCTCTAGACTGGCTTCTTTTCCCTTGTCACCTATATTCATTGCTAGCATGTAAACATCTGAATTGATGATTCCAGGCACCACATCGTATAGTGGTGATAACGCCCATTGCTGATTGCCTACATAGATAAAGCCATGGTTGCGCATGTGATCGTCATTATTAAAAACTAAAATATTAAAAACCATGCGTTTGAATAATTCTAATTTGTCCCTATTCGGATCGCTGCTAAATTTATTAATAGCATTGCACAAAGACAAATAACTCCACTTTGAATAATCCTGTTCATGTAAACCTGTTGCCGTTAATCCGGACATGAAAGGAATAGGCCGTTCTATGTTGTTTTGCAATACACGATCAAAGCGTTCAATTAGGAATACATCTCGGCCTGATATTTGTGCTTTGTCGATGGGTGGAACATTTAAACCGCAATGCTTGGCAAAGGACATAGTCGCGTATTCAATTAATGCTTCATTTTTCTTATCCAGTGACAAGGTAAATTTAGCCACGTGCGCTTTATTATTCCACAGTACGGTTGCTTTAGGGCGCGCACCGCCCAAAGAAGGCCCGTAGTTTAAATAGGCTTCTAATGCCGGCGTGCTTTCATCGTTTAAAGCGTGCTCTATCGCTTCCACACACAGTTTCAGATCTAAACGGTGTGCTAGCGGCGGAACAATGCCTTTGGCGTGTTCTGCAAAAGCCAACGCACCGCTACGATCGGCACCGACCATCGTGATATAGTCTAATTCATCTAAAGCATAGTTTTCTTTTTTATCTAATAAATAACGCCCCCAGCGATCGGGACCTGCATCACGAAGGCCATTAAAAATATCAAAACCGGATTCCGTGACAAATTCTTTGGGCAGCAAGGGGAGTTGTACGAGATCTAGGCTCAATGCATTGCTGCGTTTTAAATATTTGTTACCATAGCGGAATATGGACTGAGAATAGCGGCCTTTATTTTCAAAGTTTAGAAGCCCTGCGGGGACGAATTCGTCTTCTAAATAAATATAAACCACCACCGTCTTCATTAAAAATCGAGTTCCTTATCGCTAAAAGCAGACTTCTTTTTTTCTATAGATAGGGCATGAATATAATCCCCCAAAATTCGAGTGGAAAGCTGATCCGCCAAACCCAAGACATTTAAATAGGCAACAAAAGTGCCCAGGGAGACCGTAGCGTCGCCTTTCTCAATTTTGCTGACGGTACGAGGATTCTTTACCCCGATTCGCTCACACATACCTATAATCGTAATATGCCGCTTTAAGCGCAAAAGGCGTAGCCATTGGCCCAAATCATGTAGCTCTTTGGACAGCAGCGGGTTCAATGTAGGGTTGTCTTTTAATGTTTTCATATATGTATTATAGCACGCTTTTTCGGAAGGAAGAGCTATTTGCAGGTCAAAAAAGTATTAAAATACACTTTTTAGGTGCAAAAGTGTATTTTAATATTGTTTTTTTTTCCGCAATAGCTTAAGCCATTAATAAACGTTTTACTTGTACAACCAGGTATAAGGCAATGATAATAATGGCTTTAGCGTATAAAAAGCACAGTGAAAATTTATGGGTTTTGAACCTGTATTTTCTCTTTTTCCTACACCTGCAAAAATAACGTATTTTATTACGTAATTTACATCGCCTGTAACGTAATATCCTTTAAATCTAGCAAGGTTTGTAGCGGAATATTCAGGCGGTAGCCAGTAGAGTGTATTGCCTATAGGGCGTATTAAGGCACCCATTTCGGCAGCTTTTTGCGCTAAACGTTGATTATACTGTTCATTGTGGGCAAAGACAAAATCAGCAGCGACTATAGCCCCTATGGCACGTACATTCTGTAACAGCTGAGTTTTGTCAGCGATTTCTTTCCTATGCGCATAAAGAATAGCTTGTAACTTACGCACTCTGGCGCAGTCATTATCGCTTTCTATAATCGTGAGTGTGGCTAAAGCTAAACTGGCACCTAGGGCATTGCCTGAGTAAGTGTGTGAATGCAAAAATGCTTTAGAGCGATCGCTCACATCATAAAATAATTGATAAATGGCATCCGTGGTTAAAACGACGCTAAAAGGCAACCATCCTCCGGAAAAGAGTTGACACATCAAGCAATTAAATTGGGTTGTTTGAATCATGCCATTTTAACCTGTCAAAACAGACAGCAAATGAAAGTGCCTTTATTAGGTTGGGTGGCCAATGGTATAGAACAAGACATCTTTCCTGACACAGGGGGCTCGTGCTGAAAATATTGAAACCTTAAAACAGTGGATTAATGCGCCCTGTTTAGGGGTAGTGCCGTTTATACATTAACTTTTTTTCAACGTTGTATCCCCAGAGGAAAAGCTTTGCACGCTACCATCTTGCATTTTTAAGACTAAATGTCCGTTGGCATCTATGCCATACCCTATGCCGCTGTAGTTTTGAGTACCTGACAGTAGTGTTACGGGTTGTTGAGATAAGACATCGCGCTGTTGCCATTCGGTTAAAAAAGGGGTTAAACCAGAGCGGTAAAATCGCTCTAAATAGAGTAGCGTTTGACGGATGACTTCCGCACACAATATATTGCGATCAATATAAGTGCCACCTAATTGCTGTAGCGAGGACCAAGCTTGGGTAATATTTTCATTTTCTTTTTTTTGCATATTTACGTTAAGGCCAATTCCAATAATGACCTGGCAAAAACCGTTAGACTCGGCTTGAATTTCTGTCAATATACCCGCCATTTTTTGGGTTGCAACGATGATGTCATTGGGCCATTTGATCCCAATTTTTTCTTTTTGTCCAACAACATTTTCAATGGCATGACATAGGGCTAAACTGACAACCAAACTTAAACCCGATAATGCGCTGACATCTTTTTGAAAGGGATAAAGTAGTGAGAGATAAATGTTTTGGCCAAAAGGAGAATGCCATTGTCTATTTAAGCGGCCACGACCTTGGGTCTGCATTTCGGCAATACAGGCTCTAATATCCTTATTATTATGCCAATAGCGTTTAAGGTATAGATTGGTAGAATCGACTTTTTCTAAAACTTCAATAGGTATGGATTTTTCATTTAATGATGCGCTTATTTTTTGAGGGTCTAATAAAATAAAAGGGAGCTCTAAACGATAGCCTTTACCTTTAACTGAGCTTAAGGGTAGATTATAGTGTTTTAATTTTTTGATGAGCTTCCATACACCCGCGCGCGTCATTTGTAAGGTTTCGCCTATAGAAGTCCCATCGTGGTATTTCCCATCGTGTAACAAATCGGTGAGTTTGAGCAGGTTATCATTCATAGCTAAAGCAAAGGTTCTTCACTGCGCCTAGTCAAGACTTCATGGCCATCTTTGGTCACCAACACAATGTGTTCCCATTGCGCCGATAAACTGTGATCTTTGGTCACTACGGTCCAATCATCGCTTAATAACTTAACGCCGGCTTTGCCTGCATTGATCATAGGCTCTATGGTAAAAGTCATCCCTTCCTCTAATACCATGCCTTGACCTGCTATGCCGTAGTGTAAAATTTGCGGGTCTTCATGCAAGTTACGTCCTATGCCATGGCCGCAATATTCACGTACCACAGAAAAACGATTGGCATGGGCATGTTCTTGAATGACGGCACCTATATCACCTATTGTGCAGCCAGGTTTAACAACGGCAATGCCACGATACAGGCATTCTTGCGTAACGCGCACCAATCGTTCTGCCAAAAGACTGACTTTGCCGATTAGAAACATTTTACTGGTATCGCCATGATAGCCGTCTTTTAGTACCGTGATATCTATATTCAAAATATCACCACTTTTTAAGATGCGATCGCTAGGGATCCCGTGACATACAACGTGGTTAATTGATGTACACATGGACTTAGGAAAGCCATGGTATCCTAAAGAGGAGGGGAAAGCCTGTTGCTCATTGACGATATAATCGTGGCAAATTTGGTTTAATTCATCCGTAGTAACCCCAGGTTTAACATAGGGGGTTACCATTTCTAAGGCTTCTGCAGCCAAACGTGCCGGAATACGCATGGTTTCAATTTCTGAGGGCGTTTTAATTAATGTGATCATTATATAGCCAGTTGAGTTTTGTTGTGTACTATGATATAAAGTCCTGCCGAAACATGCAAATCGGTGAATCGTACCTGTTATATTTTTAGAGTCTAACAAGTACAAATAACACACACGTGCCATAACGTGCAGCAGGGTGCCTAATATTTTGCTCTTCATGTAAGGTGAAGAGCATATTCACAGCATTTGGCTTCTAGGCGAGGCGCCGAGTTCTCGAGCATCAGGAGTGTAGTACTCTACATGACTGACGCGAGATGGGCGTAGGCAACGAAGCCTACGTCAAAGGCGAAGAATATATTCACAGCATTTGGCTTCTAGGCGAGGCGCCGAGCTCTCGAGCATCAGGAGTGTAGTACTCTACATGACTGACGCGAGATGGGCGTAGGCAACGAAGCCTAGAAGTCAAAGGCGAAGAATATGAGGTTTGTTGTGCGGGTGCGTGGAGGCTAAACCCCCTTTGGAGAAATGTACTCATGATCAATATGAAAGATATGTTAGAAGCCGGTGTCCATTATGGCCACCAAAAACGCTATTGGAACCCTAAAATGGAGCTCTATATTTTTGGGGTGCACAACAAGGTTCACATTATTAACCTAGAAAAAACCTTGCCTTTATTTCACGATGCTTTGAATTTCATTTCATCTAAAGTGAGTCATCGCGGCAAAATTTTATTTGTGGGGACTAAATATTCCGCACAAGCGGCGATTAAAGAAGAAGCTTTGCGCTGCGGTATGCCTTATGTGGATTATCGCTGGTTAGGCGGCATGCTTACCAATTATAAAACCATGAGACAACTCATTAAGCGTTATCGTGAATTGGAAAAAATGAAGCAAGATGGTTCTTTCGAGTATTTTACCAAGAAAGAAGCGCTGCAATTTCAGCGTGAAATGGATAAATTGGAACGCGGTATAGGGGGCATTAAAGATATGGGTGGTTTACCCGATGCTTTGTTTGTGATAGACGTAGGCAATGAAAAAATTGCTATTACCGAAGCGCAACGTTTAGGTATTCCAGTTATAGGGGTGGTAGACACCAATCATTCCCCTGACGGCATCGATTATGTTATTCCAGGCAATGACGATGCAAGCCGTGCCATTCGTTTTTACACTAAAACCGTTGCAGACGTCATCTTAGAGGCTAAAGCCCTGTCTACACCATCGCAGGCTGTAGCATCCGTTAGCGATAAGCCTATCGATGTAGTTGCACCTGCACCCAGCATCTCAGATAAGAAAGAAGGGGTATAATTAAAAATGAATATATCCGCAAGCTTAGTTAAGGAACTACGGGAGCGTACAGGCGCTCCCATGATGGATTGCAAGAATGCTCTAAAGGAAACCGGCGATATAGAAGCCGCTATCCAGCTTTTACGTGAAAAAGGTGCCATTAAAGCCGCTAAAAAAGGCGATCGTATTACGGCCGAAGGTTTAGTTGCGTTTGCGGTGAGTGCAGACCATCGTAAAGCGGCCATTGTTGAAGTGAATTGTGAAACTGACTTTGTGGCGCGAGCTGAAGACTTTATACAATTTACACAAACGGTTGCCAAATTGGCTTTACAGAATAACACCGACGACAGCACTAAACTGAATGGCATTCTATTCGACGCGACTGAACAGTTAAGCGTAGATGCAAAACGTCAAGCGTTAATTGGAAAGCTAGGCGAAAACATTAATATTCGCCGAATCGTTCTCGTCAATAGCCAGGGTTTAATTGGTGCCTATAATCACGGTAATCGCATAGGCGTATTGGTTGCTATGAAAAGCGGTGAAATGATTTTAGCCAAAGATTTAGCCATGCATGTGGCGGCCTTACAACCTTTAGTGGTTTCTCCTAGCGACGTTTCTCCACAGCTTATTGAAAAAGAACGCGAAATCTATACGGCACAAGCGGCTGAAAGCGGTAAACCAGCCGATATCGTTGCCAAAATGGTCGATGGACGCATCCAAAAATATTTAGATGAAGTCAGCCTTTTAGGTCAGGCTTTTGTTAAAGATCAAAATGTGAAAGTCGCTAAAGTGTTGGCGGCTCAAAACGCTGAAGTTGAAAGTTTCGTGCGTTTTGAAGTCGGAGAAGGCGTAGAAAAACGAGTGGTGGACTTTGCCAGTGAAGTGATGGCACAAGTAAAAGGATAGGAATTATTATGTTTGGTAATCGCGAAAAACCGAAGTATAGCCGTATATTGTTAAAAATGAGCGGCGAGATACTCATGGGAAATTCTCAATTTGGAATTGACCCCCTGGTTTTGGATCGCATTGCCAACGAAGTAACTGAAATTGCCAGCCTGGGTATTGAAGTTGGGTTGGTGATGGGTGGTGGTAATTTATTCCGTGGCGAAGCTTTGGCCAAAGTAGGCTTGGGACGAGTCACGGGAGATCACATTGGAATGCTCGCTACAACGATGAATGCGCTGGCGTTGCGTGATGCTATGGAACGTGCGGGCGTAGAAACCCGAGTAATGTCGGCCATTAGCATGACGGGCTTGGTCGATCCCATGGATATACGTAAGGCAGATTATCATCTGCGCCATCGTACGGTGGTTATTTTTTCGGGTGGTACAGGTAATCCGTTTTTTACCACCGATTCGGCAGCAAGTTTACGCGGCATAGAAATGGGAGCCGATCTATTGCTAAAAGGAACCAAGGTCGATGGCGTTTATACCGACGATCCTACTTTGGTGCCTACGGCAAAACGCTATAGCCAATTAAATTATCGTGAAGTCATCGAAAAAGATTTACGCGTTATGGACACTACCGCAATTTGTATGTGCAGAGATCATCAATTGCCCATTATTGTTTTTAACATCAATAAGCCGCATGCGTTAAAAAGCATTATCTTAGGTCTAGATGAAGGAACATTAATACATTCAGCACAATCGACTCTGGCGGTAACCTCTTAATATTTTTGCATAAGGAATTACTATTATGTTAGACACTATTTATACTGATGCGACTACACGCATGAAAAAATGCATTGAAAATTTACACGCCACTTTATTAAAAGTGCGCACCGGGCGCGCCCATCCTAGCCTACTAGACTCCATTAAGGTGCCTTATTACGGTTCAGATACGCCTTTAAATCAAGTTGCGAATGTCACTTTAGCCGATTCTCGTACTATAATGGTGTCTCCCTTTGAAAAAAATATAGTTGCTGCAGTTGAAAAAGCCATTTTAACCTCCGATTTGGGTTTAAATCCCGTTACAGTGGGCACCGTTATTCGCGTACCTTTACCCCCTTTGAGCGAAGAACGCCGTAAAGAACTGATTCGTCATGTCAAATTAGAGGCTGAAAATAGCAAAGTTGCTGTGCGCAATGTGCGCCGTGATGCGAATGCGCAGTTGAAAGATTGCTTAAAAGATAAAACCATCGGCGAAGACGAAGAGCGTCAAGGTCAAGATAAAATTCAAAAACTAACCGATAAGTACATCGAAGAAGTTGATAAAATTTTCACACACAAGGAAGCCGAGCTGCTTGAGGTATAAGCGTTATGGATTTACCGCAACATATCGCCATTATCATGGATGGCAATGGGCGTTGGTCTAAGGATCGCGCCAAACCGCGACACTTTGGGCATAAGGCAGGCCTAGAAACACTTAAAACAATCATTGAAGTTGCGGCTAAACGCGGCGTAGGCTATTTAACGGTCTTTGCTTTTGGTATAGAAAATTGGCTGCGTCCTACGGATGAAGTGAATTATCTTATGGGCTTGTTTCTGACGGCTTTGCGTCGCGATATAGGGCGATTACACCAGAATGGCATTCGTGTACAATTTATTGGCAATAAACAGCAAGTTCATGCCGATCTCTCAATCCCGATGGAAGAGGCTGAATCCTTAACACAACATAATACTAAAATGACCCTGATAGTCGCTTTTAACTACAGCGGCCGTTGGGATCTACAACAAGCCTGTCAGCATTTAGCTCAAAAAGTAGCGGCGAATGAATTAACACCTGCTGAAATCACGGATAGTATTATTAGCCAGCACCTATCCACAGCAGCCTGGCCCGATCCGGATTTATTCATACGCACGAGCGGGGAGCAACGCTTGAGTAATTTTTTATTGTGGCAATTAAGCTATGCTGAACTTTATTTCACAAATAAACATTGGCCTGATTTTGATGAAACGGAATTAGACAAGGCCATTGCGTTTTATGCCTCCCGTGAACGGCGTTTTGGTAAAATTAGCGAACAAATAGGATCTGAAGATGCTTAAACAGCGTTTATTAACCGCAGGACTACTGATTCCACTGGTTATTGCGGCAATCTATTTTTTACCCTTGTTTTATTTCTTTTTGATGGGGTGTGGCATTGTCGCCTTAGCTGCTTGGGAATGGTGTCTGCTGGCCAATTTTAAAAGTACACAAATTAAAATAGCCTACGTGTTATTAACGTTATTGATGTGTGCTTTATCCTGGTGTTTACCCTTTGAATTATTTATTTTAAGCGGTGTTGTAGTGTGGATAGCCTTTATTGTGGCCTTATTCCGTTATCCTAAGGGCGTCGCTGTTTGGCAACGATGGGCTTGGCTTAGAGGTATCAGCGCGCTCTTTGCCTTCGTTGCTTTTCTAAACGCGCTTCTGATATTAAAAGAAGCCTCGCCTACAAGGGTTCTTATTGTATTAGGGCTTGTCTGGGTCATGGATTCTGCAGCCTATTTTTCCGGGCGTTTGTGGGGAAAAACACCGCTAGCAGCGCAAATTAGTCCTAAAAAAACCGTAGAAGGTTTGCTCGGGGCATTAGTAGTCGCGATAGTCCTATTCTTAGCACTTTTATTCTGGGTTCACCCCTATAATCAAGCGCCCTTGGGGTGGTTTTTATTACTCTTCATTACGGCTTTGGTTTGTGTGTTAGGCGATCTGGTTGAAAGCATGGCAAAACGCATTTATAACGTCAAAGACAGTGGGCATTTATTGCCGGGGCATGGGGGTATTTTGGATCGTATTGACAGTTTACTGCCCGCATCGGTTTTTTTTGCCTTTGGGCAGATGATATTGTCGTAGGCAGGCATAACAGGAGTACCTCAGTTGTCAATTATTATCTCAGTTTTCTTATTTCTCGTATCGATTTCCATTTTGGTTGCGGTGCACGAATGGGGTCATTTTATTGTTGCGCGCTGCTGCGGCGTTAAAACACTGCGTTTTTCCATTGGTTTTGGTAAAGTTATCTGGCGTAAAGTGACACGCAGTGGTTTAGAAATTGTCCTGTCCGCGATCCCCTTAGGTGGTTATGTTAAATTTTTGGATGAAACTGAATCCAGGCTAAGCTTAGCAGAACGTCCTTTTGCGTTTAATCGGCAATCGGTTTTTAAACGCATAGCCATTGTTTTGGCGGGCCCCCTGTTTAATTTCATATTTGCCCTATTTGCCTTTTGGCTTATGCTCATAATAGGCGTTCATCAAATCAAACCTATCATTGGTGAAGTGGTGCCCCATAGCTTAGCGGCTAAGGCGGGATTTTTACCCTTGCAACGCATTGTGGCTATTAATGACGATGCAATTTCTTCCTGGCAAGACATACGTATTGCCTTGTACGGCAAATTAGCGGAAGATAAGCCGTTGCTGGTGTGGGTGCGCGGGCCAAAGGAAGCGCTAGCGCATTCTATTTTGATTGATGTATCGGGTATACGCTTAGATGAAGACAACATCGATATCTTAGAAGACTTTGGGGTATTTCCCTTCGAGCTTAATATTCCAGCCATTATTGATCAGATAGAGCCTAACAGCCCAGCGGCGGCTCTAGGCTTGCTGCGCGATGATAAAATTTTAAGCGTCAATGGGGCAAAGATCGATAATTGGCACGAATTATTAGCGCATATCACCGATTCAGGCGGGAAAACGGTAACTTTGATTATATCGCGTAAGGGTGAGGAACAGTCCCTGAGTGTGGCCCTAGGCAAACGAATTGATCACCAAGGTGAAGAGCGCGGCTATTTGGGGGTTAGGGCCAAAGCATTGTCTTTGCCCAAAGATCTATTCATTCGTAAAAGTTACGGGCCGGTGGCCGCCATACCAGCAGCTTGGCACGAAATGTGGGGTATGACTAGCTTATCCGTTAACTTAATGTATAAAATGCTTACTGGAAAAATAGGACTCAGCGGTATTGCCGGACCTATAGGAATTGCACAAGGGGCGGGTATTGTTGCACATTCCGGCCTATCGGCTTATTTAGGATTTATAGGCTTGATCAGCATAGGCTTGGGAATTGTTAATATATTACCCATTCCGGTGTTGGATGGTGGATATTTGCTCTATTTTTTGTTGGAAATAGCGCGTGGAAAGCCATTATCCGAAAAAGCCCAACTAATAGGCATAAAAATAGGCTTTTCAATACTGCTTTTACTGTTGATGTTAGCCTCTTATAACGATATCATGCGTCTTTTGGAGTGACGTCGTTATATACTCATAGCAGTTGCTTTTTAGGGTAGGCGCCGAGTCCTCGAGCAACAGGAGTGTAGTACCCTACATGACTGTTGCGAGATGGGCGAAGGCAACACCCCCTAGAAAGCAACTGCTATGAGTATATTGATAATTTTTAGAACAAGCTATAACGTTACTGAATATTAAGACATAAGGATAATTATGAAACAAGTGCCTAGGTTATCGTTGATCTCTACCGCATTGCTCACGGCCATGTGTGCGCACGCTTATGCGGAAGAATCCTTCACGGTCGGTAAAATTGAAATTCAAGGCTTAAAACGAATTAACGAAGGCACTGTATTAAATTATTTGCCTATACAGATAGGGCAAACCATTAAAACGTCTGATACGGCTAAAATTATTCGGGTCCTCTATAAAACCGGATTTTTTAGCGATGTCACTCTGGACCAAAAGGGAAATATATTAATTGTTAAGGTGGTAGAAAAACCAACCATTGGTGAGTTTAAAATCAGTGGCAACACCAGTATTCCAACTAAAACCTTGCGAAAGACGCTCGCCGATTTAGGGTTTGCCGAAGGGCGTGTTTACGATCCTTCCTTACTGGAAAGTATACGCGATTCTTTACAGCGCGAATATTATAACCGAGGCAACTACAATGCAACGGTTACTGCCAAAGTCTCCCCTGAAACCAGTAACCGGGTTAACATTAATATTACCGTGCACGAAGGGCCTGCTGCTAAGATCAGTGCAATTTCTATCATTGGCAATCATGCCTTTAAAGAAAAAGAACTTTTAAAACAATTTACTTTGTCGACTACAGGCCTATTTTCTTTTTTAACCGATGATGACAAATTTTCACAAGAAAAACTAAATGGTGATTTAGAAAATTTACGCTCCTTTTACATGAACAAGGGCTATGTGCAATTTAAAGTTGACAGCTCTGAAATATTGCTAAGTCCCGATAAACAAAAAGTAACCGTACTGATTCATGTGACCGAAGGTGATCAATTTACAGTCAGTGGTTATAAATTAGCGGGAACTTTTGTTGAGCCTAAAGAAATGTTTGAAAAGTTTATACATTTTGGGCCCAATGAAATTTTTAATCGTAAAAAAATAACCGATATCACACAAGCCCTGAATAACACTATGGCGAATGATGGCTATGTATATGCACGCGTAGAACCTTTGCCTGAAATCGATGCGGCTAAAAAACAAGTTTTTGTGACCTTTTTGCTAAGCCCTGGAAACCGTTACTACGTGCGTGATATCAATTTCCATGGTAATGACAAAACCGAAGATGATGTCCTACGTCGTGAGATGCGGCAACAGGAGGATGCCCCTTATTCTTTGTCTAAATCCAAATTATCTGAAACAAAGTTAAATCGCACCGGGTATTTTAAGACCGTTAAGGTTGATAATACGCCGGTGCCTGGTAGTAGCGATCAAGTAGATTTGGATTTTAATGTAACAGAAGCGCCTTCGGCGACGATGAGTATGGGCTTGGGTTATACGAATACCTTAGGTTGGTTGGTGAATGCGGCCTATTCACAACCTAACTTTTTAGGTACTGGTAGAACGGTGGGCGCCAATGCGCAAGTGTCTACGGGAGCGCAAAGCCTGTCAGTCACTTACTATAACCCCTATTACACTATCGATGGTGTAGGTAGAGGCTTTAGTCTTTATGGCGATCGTTACGATACGGATCAAAACCTAACCGATAGCATTGCGTATCAAATGGATGATTACGGCGCTAAAATGTTTTTCAGCTTTCCTGTGGGCGAATCTGATAATCTGAGTGCAGGTATAGGTTATGGCGCAACATTGTTGAATTTGGGTAATCAAGCCAGTGATGGTGTTATCGACTTTATGGAAAATTATAGCTTAAACTTGCCGTTAATACGCAGCTCTAACAATGGCTATCAACCGGTAGATCCAGCCACAGGCGAGCCTTTAGTCTACTCGCACAACGAGAATATTTATAATGTTAACTTAAGCAGTGCCTGGGGGCATAGTGGTTTTGATAGGGCGCTGTTTCCTACACGCGGTTATTCGCATTCATTGAGTGCCAATGTGGCTTTGCCCGGTGCTGGCAGCAATGAAGTCAGCTATTATAAATTAGATTATACGGGGCGTGTGTATCAGCCTTTGGGATCCGGTTTTATTCTTTCCCTACGTGGAGAAGTTGGCTATGGTGATGGTATTTTAGGCACGCAATATTTGCCTTTTTATCAAAACTTTGGTGCTGGTGGTATAGGTGTCTCGGGTTATGTGCGTGGTTATCAGGGCTTTTCTATAGGTCCTAAATCAATCAGCCCATACGGTGAGTCCACCATTGGTGGTAATAGCATGGCGGTGGGTAGTGTGGAACTCATTATTCCAACCCCCTTAACGCCAGATAGTTTCCGTGTGACGACCTTTTTAGATGGTGGTAATGTGTACAATTGGAACGGCGGTGCGCCGGCGTCTTCCGAATCAGGTCCCGTACGGTATTCAGCCGGTTTACAAGGACAATGGCAAACACCTATGGGGAACCTCATATTTAGCTTGGCTAAACCCCTGAATGAGCAACCCGGTGATATTACCGAAGTATTCCAATTCTCAGCGGGAACCTCCTTCTTGTAATTGACAGGAGCTCAAAAAACATGGTATTTTTCAGTGGAAAGGTACCATGCTTAACACAAAAAGTGGGTATATATTAACCAAGGAGACAAATGAATATGAAAAAACTAACTTTAGCACTCATGACTACATTGGCTATGGGTCTGCTTGCAACGACAAGCTTTGCTGCGAACAGCAGTGCTTCGCCGGAAAATACCGCTGCTGTAGCGGCCTCACCCAAAATTGGGGTGATTGAATTGGGCCAGGTTTTGAAGGCCGATCCGCAAATGCAAGCCTTAAAAACGCAACTAGAAGCCAAATTTAAGCCACGAATGGATAAAATGACCGCTTTGCAAAATACCTTAAAGGCCGATACAGACAAAATGTCACGTGATGCAGCGGTTATGAGTGCAAGCGATAAAAGCGCGCTAAGCGATAAGGTTGCTAGGGAGCAACGCGACTTAGCGCGTATGCAACAGGATTACTTCCAGGATGCTAAAGCCGCACAAAATGAAGCTATGTCTAAGGTCTTAAAACGCATCGATGATGTGGTGGCTAAAGTGGCTAAGCAACAAAACTTGGATTTAATTTTCCAACGTGAAAATGTGGCTTATCATAGCGAACGCGTGGATATTACCAAATCTGTGATTGCACAAATGAAAGCGTCTGCCTAGTTTGCCCTCATGAGTATACGATCTTATTGTTTAGCAGAAATTGCAGGCATCATTGATTGTAAGGTGGATAGTCGTTGGCAAGATCGGCGTATAACCGGTCTTGCCCCACTTGAAACCGCTAATGAAAAGCAATTAAGTTTCATTAGCCACCGCAAGTATAAAAAATACTTGGCAACAACGCAGGCAGCTGCAATCATAAGCCCTATAGAGATCTCAGGCGATGTTAACGAAAATACCGCTGTACTGATACATCCCGATCCTTACCTAGCCTATGCAAAATTAAGCCATTTATTTGCCTATAAAATACCTTCCACGGCGGGTATACACTCTAGTTCGGTTGTGGACAAAAGCGCAAAAATAGCGAAAACCGCGAGTATAGGCGCACACGTTGTAATAGAAGAGGGTGCGGTTGTAGGGGAGAATGTGATCGTAGGTCCTGCTTGTATTATTGGTGCACACAGTACTATAGGCAATAATAGTTATTTACATGCCAGAGTAACCTTGTATCATCATACACAGGTAGGTGAACGGGCTATTTTGCACAGTGGTGTAGTTTTAGGTGCAGATGGTTTTGGGTTTGCCCCAGAAAAAGGGCAATGGGTTAAAATAGAACAATTGGGTTCTGTGCTGATAGGAGATGACGTAGAAATTGGCGCCAATACCACCGTTGACCGTGGTGCATTGGGCGATACTATTATTCACAATGGTGTTAAGTTAGATAATCAAATTCAAATTGGGCATAATGTCAAAATTGGCATGGGCACCGCCATTGCGGGTTGTACTGCAGTTGCAGGTAGCACGACTATAGGACGTCATTGCCGCATTGCAGGCCTAGTCGGTATCGCGGGACATTTAGAAATCACCGATGCTGTGGTTATTTTAGGGATGAGCGGAGTGAGTAAGTCTATTTTAGAACCGGGCATTTATGCCTCTGGAATTCCTCTAGAGCCACGCGAAGCGTGGGCAAGAAATGTCATACAATTTAAACACTTAAATGAACTGGCCAAACGCGTTAATCAATTAGAAAAAAAGGATGGGCTGCATGAGTGAATTATTAAGAGTAACGGATATATTAAATTACCTACCGCATCGTTTCCCTTTTATGTTGGTAGACAGGGTATTGGAATATGAGGCTGGAAACCGTTTAGTGGCCATTAAAAATGTGAGTTTCAATGAGCCTTTTTTCTCTGGACATTTTCCGGGTAATCCTGTTATGCCGGGGGTATTGATCGTTGAAGCTTTGGCACAAGCAGGCTGTATATTGGCTTTTTTAACCAATGGCAATGATGTTTCCAGTGAAGAATTGTATTTATTCGCCGGAATTGATAATGCCCGATTTCGTCGCGTGGTTATTCCGGGCGATCAACTAAAATTGGAAGTCACCATCACGAAGATGAAACGCGATGTATTAAAGGTGAATGCCTTGGCCAGCGTAGAAGGTCAAGAAGCCTGTAGTGCAGAAATTATGAGTATTAGATCTAGGGTGCAAAAAACGTGATACATAAAAGCGCAATTATTCATGAAACAGCCAAAATTGATAGCAGTGTTAGCATAGGTCCTTGGACTTATGTGGGTGCTGATGTTGAAATTGGCGCGGGAACTATTATTGGCCCGCATGTGTGCATCGAAGGGCCGACTACACTGGGTAAGAACAATCATGTTCATCCCTATGCCTCTATTGGTGGCGATCCTCAGGATAAGAAATACGCAGGAGGTAAAACTCGCTTAGAGATTGGCGACGGCAATTCCATACGCGAATTTGTGAGCATTAATCGAGGGACTGAGCAAGGCGGGAATGTAACGCGTCTGGGCAATCATAATTTATTGATGGCTTATGCGCATATTGCACACGATTGCATCGTTGGAGATCACATTATCTTTGCTAATAACGCAACTCTGGCCGGCCATGTCATTGTGCGCGATTATGCAATATTGAGTGGTTTTTCTGCGATACATCAATTTGTCATTATAGGCGAGCACAGTTTTGTTGCACACGCGGCGATGGTAGGTCAAGATGTGTTGCCTTATGTCTTAGTTTCTGGAGATCCTGCTGAGCCCTTTGGTATTAATTCACTGGGTATAAAGCGCCGTGGCTTTACAGAAGAGCAAATTGCGGCAATTAAATCTGCCTATAAAATTATTTTTCGTCAGGCCTTAAAGATCACCGAAGCTATTGATGCGATTAAGGAAAAAATTGTTGCTCATCCGGAAATCACCTGTATGCTGCACGCTTTAGAAAACCCATCGGCGCGTGGTATTGTCCGTTAGTATGTTAATCATAGGGATAGTTGCATTAGAACCTTCTGCCGATATCCTAGGGGCAAGTCTGATGCAGGCTTTGTTGGCCATACGACAGGATATTCAATTTATAGGCGTGGGTGGTCCGCGCATGGAAGCCATAGGATTTAACAGCCTATATCCATTTTCTGCTTTATCCCATATGGGTTTTGTAGAAGTCATTAAACATTTACCCAAACTATTATCGGCACGACGCTTTTTATTGTCGCAATTTATTCAAAACAACGTGGATGTTTTTATAGGCATTGATGCCCCGGATTTTAATCTATACTTGGAAGAACGCCTTAAGAATCAATCTATAAAAACGGTACACTATGTAAGTCCTAGCGTTTGGGCTTGGCGCTCTGGACGTATACACCGCATCAAACGGGCCGTTGACTTGCTATTCACTTTATTTCCATTTGAAGCCCAATTTTACAAAAAAAACGCAATGAAAGTACAGTTTGTAGGGCATCCCTTGGCTGATGAGATTGGATTCGATATTGATATTCATGCAGCGCGCCGTACATTAAATATAGACAATGATGCGAAGATCATTGCCTTATTTCCCGGTAGCCGCAGTGCTGAGATCAACTATATGGCACGCCCTTTTTTAGAAGCAGCACAACGGTGTTATGCAGAAGATGCTCGTTTAAAGTTTATAGTTGCTTTGCCTAATGAGGCATTAAAACAGCAATTTTTAGTTCAATGCGAGGATTTACTGGCCAATTTTCCGGTAATGATACAGCTAGGCGATTCTCATACCGTATTGGCAGCGGCCGACGTGGTGTTGGTAAAATCGGGCACAGTGACCTTAGAGGCTTTACTGTATAAAAAACCCATGGTCATAGCCTATAGGGCATCCCCTATTAGCTTTTGGATAGCACGCAAAATAATCAACGTAAACTATATAGGCTTACCCAATTTATTGGCCGACAAGCCTTTAGTGCCTGAAATCTTGCAAGAAGACGCTAAGCCCGAAGTTTTGGCAGAGGCTTTATTAACCTATTTTAAAGATCCGCAAAAAAGCGCAGTTTTAAAAGAAGAATATGAACGCGTTCATCAGCAACTGCGCTGCAATGCGAGTGAAACTGCGGCAAAAGGCATTTTTTCGTTATTAGGATCCTAAGCTCTGCCTACACCACCAAGCAGTCAAATACTTTCTAAGCGGTGTTAATTCGCTGTAGCTACTTAATAGAGCAGAGTAGTCTTTTTCATTTAACAACAACTGTTTAGACTTAAGCTTGGCTTCGATCAACGAAGGGTGTTGTGAATAGCGCTCATTAGCGGGTAGTAACAATAAAGCAGATTGATAGTCTGCCAAGGATTTTTGTGCCTGCATCTTTAGAATACTCTGAATTTCCAGGGTAGAAACATTTTCCCAAGAAGGCAATGCTGTTAAAGGTAAAAAGACACGGTCTTTTTTGATATTGCGGCCTAGATGTATTATTTCATCCATCAAACTCAACGCAGCAGCCATGGCAGTGGAATAATGCAAGACATTGGGATCCTTAAAGCCATAAATATACGCCGCTAAGCTTTGCTTAATACCGCGAGTTCTATAGCTATAGGCTTTAAAATCTTCTTCGGTACAACAGTGATCCAGCTCGCGGGTTAATTTCACACCGTCCAGGTAATCCTGTAGTAGGGGTGGGGGTAATTTATAGCGTGCAATGATATCCTGCATCGCACAGGCGTCAGGGTGCGTTGCTTTTTGCAGGAACATGAGGCCCAGTTCTTGCTGCCACCACGCCCATTTAATTTTAAAAATGTCATTTTCTTTTAAAATCAACAGGTGTGACAAGGTATTGCAAAAGCCATGCAATTTTATAAGGCCATCTTTTTTAGCCTTGTCTAAAATGAGCCAGCTGTAGTAGAGATCGCTACCAGGCGTTGCTAGTGTATCGTTCATTGTACAATCTCAGTATTCTTGAAAATAGCATGCATGTCTTTTTTGAGATTCGACAATTCCAATTGTTGTAGCTTTGCATAAGCCTTATTAATAACCATATCGGGAATGCCGGCTAATTGAGCAACATGCAAACCATAACTTTTATTGGCAGGGCCTGCTTCTATGCGATGCAAAAAGACAATAGAACCGTCTTTATCGCTAGCGCCCACATGCAAATTAATGGCACACTCTAGATTATCACTCAAATGCGTTAACTCAAAAAAATGCGTGGCAAATAAAGTTAAGCTTTGATTGTGCTCGGCTAGATATTCAGCGCAGGCATAAGCAAGCGATAATCCATCGAAGGTGCTGGTGCCGCGGCCAATTTCATCCATGAGCACTAAACTATGGGGCGTTGCCTGTCTTAAAATGGTGGATGTTTCTATCATTTCCAACATGAAAGTAGATTGTTTTTCGGTAAGGTTATCGGATGCGCCAATGCGTGTAAAAATACGATCGACTAAGCCTATACGCGCTTGTAGGGCCGGCACAAAACTGCCTATTTGCGCCAATAAAACAAGGGTGGCAACTTGGCGCATATAGGTTGATTTTCCACCCATATTGGGGCCGGTAATAATTTGCAAGCGATTTTCTGGTGTTAGCTGTGTGTCGTTGGCAATAAAAGGATCTTCCAAATAGGCTTCAACCACTAAATGGCGCCCTTGTTTTATCATAATACCCGGTTCATCGCTGAGTACGGGCCGTACCAGTTCTAAACTGTAGGCGCGCTCGGCTAGATTCGTTAACACATCCAGTTCTGCTAATGCGTCCGCTAAATGCTGCAAAGGGAGTAATTGCTCGTTGATGCTATCCAATAGAGCATCGTATAATTCTTTCTCGCGCGCTAGGGCTTTGGCCTCGGCACTTAACACTTTATCTTCGAATGATTTTAATTCAGGCGTTATAAATCGCTCTGCATTTTTAAGCGTTTGTCTACGCATATACTGTGGTGGTGCTTGTTCCGCTTGAACCCTACTTATTTCAATGAAAAACCCATGTATTTTGTTAAACCCGACTTTAAGAGAGCTTAATCCTGTTTTCTGTTTTTCTGTTTGTTCCAGCTGTATTAAAAAAGAATCTGCATGGGTGCTCAACTGCCGTAATTCATCTAAAGTTTCATCAAAACCATCGGCAATCACAGCACCGTCGCGTATGAGCGCCGCAGGCTCTTCGGCAATGGCTTTAGCCAAGGTGAGGCTTAACTTTGGAAATAGGTGAATATTGTTTTGGATGGTGGTTAATAATTCGCTGCCATTTTCTTTTAAGCTGTTTTTTAATGCGGGCAAAGACAAAAGGGTTTCTTTTAATTTCAATAGATCGCGAGGTCTCGCACTTTTCAAAGAAACACGGGTTAAAATACGCTCCACATCGCCTATAGGGGTTAACAATTCTCTGATGGCATTATGCGTTGTGAGTAAGGATTGTATGGATCCTAGCCGTTGTTCCAGTATCTTGCGCTGACGCAAAGGTTGGTTTAACCATCGATTTAATAAGCGACTACCCATGGGTGTTTTGGTTTTATCCAAAATAGCGCGCAGTGTATGCGATGGTTTGTCGTGCAGACTCGAACTAATTTCTAAATTACGTCGACTATGCGCATCTATAATAACCGTATCTTCATTTGAAATTACTTTCAACGATTGCAAATGGGTTAATGTGGTGCATTGCGTTTGCTCGGTATAGCGTAATAAAGCCCCGGCAGCAATCAACGCCAAGGGTAAATGTTCGCAATCAAATGCCTTTAAGGTGCTTACTTTAAATTGTTGTTGCAATATTTTTTGAGCGCTGCTTAAATTAAAATCCCAAGGGGGGCGTTTGTTAACATGAAATTCTTTCAAATATTCAGGCACCCGCATCTCACCATTTATCAATATTTCAGCGGGGCATAAGCGCGCTAATTCCGCTTGCACCGCATCTAGGCTATCTAATTCGCTGATTTCAAATTGCCCACGGCTTAATTCTAGCCATGCCAAACCAAAACAATCTTTTTCATGGTGCAACGCTAATAAAATATTGTCATCATTGGCATTTAAGAGTACTTCTTCGGTTAAGGTGCCTGGCGTAATGATACGGGTTACGGCACGTTTCATCGGCCCTTTAGTACCAGTAGTCTCGCCGATTTGCTCGCAGATGGCGACACTCTGACCCAAACGCACTAATTTAACGAGGTAGTTATCTACGGCATGGAATGGTACCCCCGCCATGGGGATAGGTTTTCCCGCAGATTGGCCGCGTTGCGTTAGGGTTATATTGAGTAATTGGGCGGCCTGAATGGCGTCATCAAAAAACATTTCGTAAAAATCGCCCATACGATAGAATAATAAAACATCTTTATATTGTTCTTTAATGCCTAAATATTGCTGCATCATCGGGGTATGGTTATCGCTCATTTATGCTATCTCTACTCGTAGGAATATGGGGCATAAGATATCATATTTAGCTTTGCCAGACGATTCGAGCAATAAATGAACTATACGCTGTGCATTTGATTTTTAGGCTTCAATCACGCGCTCCTTATTTACCTTAGTTTGCTACCCCCCATGCTTTTCTGTATAATCTGCACATAAAATGAATACAGGAAAAGGCCAATGTCGAACGCTTTGATTCGTGTTGAAAACGTCTCTTTTGCGCATAATGGACGAAGTATTTTTGATAACATCAGTCTAACTATCGAACAAGGCAAGATCACGGCCATCATGGGGCCCAGCGGCACAGGCAAAACCACCTTATTGCGCCTTTTAACGGGACAACTTAAGCCTAGTAGTGGCCACATTTATTTTGACGAACAATGCATTAATACCTTATCGCAAAAAGAATTGTACAAAACCCGCCGTAAAATGGGCATGCTGTTCCAAAATGGTGCCTTATTTACCCATCTTACCGTCTATGAAAATGTAGCTTTTTCTTTGCGTGAACACACGCAATTGTCTGAATCCATGATTCGCGATGTGGTTCTGCTCAAATTAGAGGCGGTAGGCTTGCGCGGTGCACGCGGTTTATACCCCCATGAACTATCCGGTGGTATGGCCAGGCGCGTCGCTTTGGCCCGGGCTATTGCTTTAGACCCAATGCTCATTCTGTACGATGAACCGTTTACAGGCCAGGACCCCATTTTAATGGGTATATTGGTTAAATTAATTAAAGAGCTTAATGATGCTTTAGAACTCACCTCCATTATTGTCTCCCACGATGTGCCTGAAACAGCCAGCATTGCGGATTATCTCTATGTTTTAGCGGGAGGGCAGGTTGTAGGCGCAGGTGCTCCTTCCAGGTTGGTGGCAGACAATAATCCTCATGTAAAGCAATTTATGCACGGCTTGCCCGATGGCGTGGTACCCTTTCATTTTCCAGCAGGCGATTTTATGGCCGATTTATTAAGTAGTGAAGGAGAGCAGTATTGATTACATTTGTTCAAAAAGTAGGGCGCTTGGGGCTTTCTATTTGCACTGAATTGGGTAGGGCGAGTTTCTTCTTGTCTAAATCCGTATGGCGCAAACCTCGAACGGGTAAAAAATTGCATTTATTAGCGCACGCCCTGTTTAATTCGGGCGTTTTGTCTTTGCCTATTATTATAGTTTCAGCCTTATTTATTGGTATGGTTGTGGGTTTGCAAGGTTTTAACATCTTGAACAAATTTGCTGTTACAAGCGCGTTGGGATCAATGGTTGCTTTAAGTGTAGTGCGTGAATTGGGACCTGTAGTCACCGCTTTATTATTTGCGGGGCGGGCGGGTTCGGCCTTAACGGCTGAAATTGGTTTAATGAAAGCGACAGAGCAGTTAGATGCCATGGAAATGATGGGGGTCGATCCTTTAGGGCGCATTATGTTGCCCCGTTTATTGGGAGGTTTTATCAGCTTGCCTTTACTCACCATTATATTTTGCGCTGTAGCCATCTATGGTGGCAATCTAATCGGGGTACAGTGGTTGGGTGTGGATGCGGGTGCTTTTTGGAATAACATGCAATCTAGCGTGGATTTCCGCTTAGATGTGATGAATGGTATTATTAAAAGTGCCGTATTTGGTGTGGTCATTACGTGGATGGCGGTTTATCAAGGCGCTTCTGCTGTTCCTACGGCAGAAGGCATTAGCCATGCCACGACACGCACGGTCGTATATTCGTCGCTAATTGTATTGGGTTTAGATTTCGTATTAACAGCAATGATGATGGGAGGGTGGTAAGGTGGGACAAAAAGCATTAGAAACATGGGTCGGATTTTTTATTTTATTGGCTATAGCGGGCTTAGTGATGTTGGCATTTCAAGTGAGTAATTTAACCCGCTATCAGGGGAAACGGACCTATGATGTGACGGCGCAATTCGACAACATTGGAGATTTAAAAGTGCGTGCGCCAGTGACGATGGCCGGGGTTAAGGTTGGCCAAGTTGCGAGCATTGCTTTAGATCCTAAAAATTATCGTGCCACAGTTATTTTGCGTATGGATAACACCGCACATTATATCCCTAATGACAGTGAGGCCAGTATTCTTACCGCTGGATTATTAGGTGCAAATTACATTTCCCTAACGCCAGGCTTTGCAGATCAATTCTTAAAAAATGGTGATGTTATCAGCGAAACGCATTCCGCTATTATACTGGAGCAAATGATAGGTCAGTTATTATTTAGTGTGAATAAAGACAAAACAGCAGGAAGTGATAGCGATAATGCCAACAAAACCCCAAATTAAGGTTCCGGCCTTAATGGAAGAAGAAAAGGCTACAGAAAATTATTTGCAGCAAAATTATTGTACTTTAGAGCACTTATTAAAAACGTGCGATCTAAGCGAGGCTGAATTTTTTGCTTATATTGACGCAGGTTGTTTGCCACAGCATTCTTACGAATGGCAAGAAAAAAGGGCCGTCCATTCTTTTCTAGGAACGCAAGAGTGGGTAACACAAACAAGATTCTACTATCATTCACGACACATTTTATTGCTGCAGGATTTAATCACCTGGCACCGCTATATGCCTTTTGAGGAGATGGCGAAGGCTTTAGCAGAAGATTTTAAAGTGCATTATCTGGCTAAGCTGAAAGAGCTAGACGTTTTTAGCGATGTGATGACGGAATATGTAGATGAAACAGGGGTAATAAAACAAGCTGATCTGGATGTGTTTTTAAATAGCGAATGGCAGGGATACTTAGAGGGTATTTATGGTTTGTGTACGAATGAACCTACGCCAGAAAACATTGCCATGAAGGAAATGATGATACGCCGTATTCGTTTATTAACCAGCGAGGGTGCTAAGGCGAGCTTAAGTGTTCAAGGGCTGCAGGCGTTAAAAGAAATCATATGCGCTTTGGATGCTGTGCTATCGCCCTTTGCACCCTATGAGCGCCCCTATTCTACACGAGAAAAATGGATAAATAGCATTCTGACCAAATATACGGTTTAAAAAATCAACAGACTGCGCTATTTAGGTGCAATTATCTGTTTTTAATGTAAAAAAGGTGAAAATATTTTTAATAACCTGCCATCTTTAATGTTCCCTTAAGCTTAGTTAGGGTAGAATAACGATATTCAGATGGCAAATGGCGCAATAAACGTCGATGGGCCGAAGTTAAAAAGTTTAAGGGGAGATGAACATGGTTGCAAATCAAAATAGATTTTGTTTTTTTACAAGAGGAAACGTGGACGCTATTCCTGTAGCACTCTGTATGGTGGATGTTAGTAAGGCCCATGAAACAGCAAGCCTAGAAATAGAAAAGGGAGACGGGTTTTTCGCCCTAACTAAAGATAGTGAGGCCGCAAGCAAAGCAATGGTTCAGGCTCTCATGGAGAAAGTTACTCCAATCAGTACTGCATCCCCAAAGGCCTAGTTCAAGTTAACCTACCTTCGCCCCCTTAATACTTTCTTCGGGGGCTTTTGCCACAATAATAATGCCTCGTTTACTCAGTTTTAATGCTTTATCCTTGCCCAAGCAGCCTTGGAAAATCCATAAACAGCTTTTTTGCAGAAAAACAGGCACTTAGGCTAATTTAGGCCGGATTATCAAACGTCAATTATCTTTGCCGGTCAGCGACAATTAAGATTGCCGGTTTTATGATGCGTTAAATTACGTCATGGCGACTCCTTATGTTTATTTTATTTACAGTTT
>VFJV01000045.1 GCA_009885895.1 Gammaproteobacteria bacterium | reverse complement strand
CGGTAAGGGTGAAATGGTGCGGTAAGAGCGCACCGCGCTGTTGGTAACAACAGTGGCAGGGCAAACCCCACCTGGAGCAAGACCAAATAGGGATCCTTATCATGCTGCCCGCATGGGATCCGGGTTGGTCGCTAAAGCGTATTGGTGACAATACGCGTAGACGAATGATCATCCACGACAGAACCCGGCTTATCGGCCAACTCTATCTATACTCTTCGCCAATGAAGATGCGAGATTGCGCGTAGGGGCAGGTCCCCGTGCCTGCCCTAGAGGGGCAACCACAGGGGGTTGCCCCTTGTATCTACGGAACAATTCGCATCTTGAAGTGGAATGAGTAGGCAAAATTTTCAGAAAATTTTATTTTCCCACAATTTATTGAGAAAATCTTCCCAATAAATAAGGTTAAATTTGTCATCAACTTTTCGATTTATTGTGTCATGGCTGATTAAGTAATAGTGCTTAATACTATTTTCTTCTGCTAGGGCTTTTAATCCTTTTAAATGTTTATCTTGGGTACGTTTGGATGTTTTTACTTCAATCGCAACGGTATCACCAATTACAAAATCAACTTCATAGCCAGATTTTGATTGCCAATAGCTTAGCGAAACATATTTTCGGCGATAGCTAATATAAGCGCGCAATTCACAAGCAATAAAATGTTCGAAAGCATTCCCATAGAGATCGGAGTTAGGATCAATCGTGTTAATTTCTGCTAAAATATTTTTAACGCCTATATCAAAATAATAGAATTTTGCTGTGCTAATGGCTTTTCGTTTAACCGATTTGGTCCAAGCCGGTAACATAAAACCTATAAACGTATCTTCTAATAGATGATAGTATTCTCTTACTGTGCTCGCATTAACAGCAACATCACTGCTAATGTTTGAAAAATTAATCATTTCGCCGCTGGTTAGTGCGGAATAGCGCAGGAAGCGTGCAAATGCGGGTAATTCACGTACCAGCGCTTCGGCTTGTATTTCTTCTTTAAGGTAGGTATTGACATAGGCGTGTAGGTCATCTAAAGGATCGTCGCTCAAATAAACCATGGGGATCCCACCAAAATGTAGGTAACGGGCCAGGTTGAACTTAGGTATTTCTGTAAAGGTAAGTGGAAAAAGTTCTGCTTGTCGCGCTCTTCCCGCTAACAAATTGCTTTGATTACGTTTAAGCTTGCGAGCGCTACTGCCAGTGAGTAAAAATGTGATGCCTTTATCTTCAATAAGTTTATGTATCCCATTTAACAACTCAGGGATCCGTTGTACTTCATCTATAATCACCAGACCGGGATTATCATAAGCCATGATAATGGATTCTAATTCTCCAGGGGAGGCTTTCAAGCGAAAATAGAGCGCGTTATCCAATAGATTGATGATATTGCTATCGGCAGGGAATTGGGTTTTTATCAGTGTGGATTTTCCCGTAGCGCGCGGCCCAAAGAGGAAATAAGATTTTTTTTCCACTAGGCTTGCAATGTTTAATAGACGTTTTAGCATCTGCTTTCCTGTAAGGTGTAGTAGAGGTATAGCAGAGTAATAGCAGTATAACCTTGGTTTGTCAATATAATTCGGGGCATGAAGCCTGACTGTCAGGATAATCCGGGATTCAATCCCGGATTATCCTATGAAATGGGCTATTTTACTGATCCGTAGGCACTGTTTTAGGCGGATTGGTATCGGTGTGAATATTCGGGTCTATCGAATCGTTACGGGGCGGTAAAGGAACGCTGGCCACTACGGGATTTAACTCCGGGTGCAGGGTGCCGCTAATGCTGGTTAACTGTCCGTTGCTAAAGAGTAGGGTAATACGCTTCTTGCTGACACTTTTGCCCTTGACGTCTAAGGTATAGACGTAATCCGCGCGATTGGCCTCAAAGGTTTCTACCAAAACGGGGTTTCCCATGATAAATTGCACCTGGTCTGAGGTCATGCCCGGATGCAGTTGATTGACCATATCTTGTGTGATGACATTGCCTTGCTCTACCGTGACTTTGTGTATGCAGGCGGATAAGCCTAGGATTAGGGTGAATACAGCGAGCAGGCTAAGTAGTTTCTTTTGCATTTTTCGGCTATTTCCGTTAAGGTAAAACATTCACAGATAATACCTTATTTTTGCGGAGATTACACCCATGAATGACAAAGAATTGCGCAAAGCGGGCTTAAAAGCGACCGCGCCAAGGCTTAAAATTTTACAATTTCTCGCAGAAGCCGCGCAGCATCATGTGAGTGCAGAAGATGTATACAAAGCGATGAAACAAGCGGGGGAAGACATCGGTCTGGCCACTATATACCGCGTGTTAACCCAATTTGAAGCTGCGGGCCTGGTCGATCGCCATCACTTTGAAGGGGGCTATTCCGTATTCGAAATCCGCCAAGACCAGCACCATGACCATTTAGTGTGCATTAAATGCGGCGCGGTAGAAGAGTTTCTGGATCCCATCATCGAAGCACGTCAGCAGGAGATTGCAAAAGAGTATCGCTTTGAGATGATTGAGCATAATTTGAATATTTATGGGGTATGCGCACGTTGCCGTTGAGTGGATGGAGGATTGCTTTTCGCCCTTATTTATTGTACAATGCCTTGCTATCATTCACCACGTTCTGTCACGCGGGAGATTTAGCATGAAAATTTTGAAAGAAGCCTTAACCTTCGACGATGTCTTATTAGTCCCTAGTTATTCCGACATTCTACCTAAAACAGCGGATTTAGCAACGCGCTTAACGCGGGATATCACTTTACGCATTCCCTTATTGTCCGCCGCTATGGACACCGTCACCGAAGCGCGTTTGGCCATTGCCTTGGCGCAAGAAGGCGGCTTGGGCGTTATTCATAAAAATATGTCTATAGAAGAGCAGGCCTTGGCGGTGCGCAAGGTCAAAAAATTTGAAAGCGGTGTGGTGACCGATCCTATTACGGTTACAGCCGATATGGCCATTGAGCAGTTATTGGCGATGAGGCTAGAACACGGCATCTCGGGCATGCCTGTCGTTGCGGGGAATAAAGTCGTGGGTATAGTCACACGCCGTGATGTGCACTTTGAACCGAATCAACAGCGTTTAATTTCAGAGGTCATGACACCGCAAGAACGTTTAATTACAGTAAAAGAAGGTGCCACACGCGAAGAAATCATCCATTTATTGCATGAACACCGCATTGAAAAAATTCTAGTCGTCGATGACCATTTTCATTTAAAGGGCATGATCACCGCAAAAGACATCCAAAAAAATCAAGAAAAACCCCAAGCCTGCAAAGATCCCTTAGGACAATTGCGTGTGGGCGCTGCTGTTGGAACCAGTAAAGATACGGATCAACGCGTGGCGGCTTTAGTGGAAGCTGGCGCCGATATTTTGGTGGTGGACACGGCGCATGGCCATTCAAGGGGCGTATTAGAACGCGTTAGTCTAATTAAAAAAGCGTATCCGCGCGTGCAGGTTATGGGCGGCAATATTGCCACTGCAGCTGCAGCTTTAGCCTTGTACGATGCGGGTGCGGATGCCGTTAAAGTGGGTATAGGTCCGGGTTCCATTTGCACGACCCGTATTGTCAGTGGCGTGGGTGTGCCGCAAATCAGCGCCATTGCTGAAGTGAGCGAAGCCTTGCACGATAAAGATATTCCAGTCATTGCCGATGGGGGCATCCGCTTTTCCGGCGACATTGTAAAAGCCATTGCAGCGGGTGCATCCGCAGTGATGGTAGGCAGTCTTTTTGCGGGTACGGAAGAAGCACCCGGCACCATTGAATTGTATCAAGGCCGTAGTTATAAAACGTATAGAGGAATGGGTTCCTTGGGTGCTATGGCCGGCGTGCATGGTTCTAGCGATCGTTATTTTCAAGATGGTTTAAGAGAGTTGGAAAAGCTGATCCCCGAAGGCGTAGAAGGCCGCGTTCCTTACAAAGGTCCTTTATTGGGGGTGATAACGCAATTATTAGGGGGTCTGCGTGCGGGCATGGGTTATACAGGCAGTGCTACGATTGAAATCTTACGCACAAAAAGCCAGTTTGTACGCATTACGGGCGCAGGGGCACGCGAAAGTCATGTGCACGATGTGTCTATTACCAAAGAACCGCCGAACTATCCCGTATCCTAAACAAAAAAGGTTAACCTATGCACACGCATCAACAAAAAATATTGGTTATTGATTTTGGCTCTCAATATTCACAGATCATCGCAAGACGCATACGCGAATGCGGTGTTTACAGTGAAATTGTACCGTGGCGTGTTAGCGACGAGTGGATCCGTAGCTTTGCACCGCTAGGCATTATTTTATCCGGCGGGCCGGAGAGTACCTTGGGTGAAAATAGCCCGCAGATTCCAGAGTGCGTGTTTCATTTAGGAGTTCCGGTATTGGGCATTTGCTATGGCATGCAGGCTATGGCCTTAAAGTTTGGAGGCGCTGTCGAAAGCTCGAAGCACAAGGAATATGGCGCGGCAAGGGTTAGCTTAGAGCAGGAGTGTCTATTAACGCAAGGCATAGAAGATCGCTATCAAGAGGGGGCTCTAGCCGCTGAGCTCGATGTATGGATGAGTCATGGCGATAGAGTCACCCGCATTCCTGCCGATTTCAGGGCAGTAGGCGTGAGTGCCAATTCACCGTATGCGATCATTGCAAACGATGAGAAACACTATTATGGCGTACAATTTCACCCTGAAGTCACGCATACGCCACAAGGGCAGCGGTTAATAGAGCGTTTTGTGCGGGATATTTGTGGCTGCGCGGCTTTGTGGACTTTGGACAATATCATTGTAGAGGCGATAAGGAAGGTAAAAGAAAGCGTCAAAGGGGAACACGTTTTATTGGGCTTATCGGGTGGAGTCGATTCTGCCGTGGTGGCGGCCCTATTGCACCGCGCCATAGGAAAACAACTCATTTGCATGTTTATTGACACAGGCCTATTGCGGCACGAAGAAAGCAAAAAAGTGATGGATGTTTTTGCACAGCATTTGGGTGTTAGGGTGATTGCGGTGGATGCAAGCGAGCATTTTTATGCAGCGTTAAAAGGGGTTTCTGATCCTGAAGAAAAGCGCAAGGTTATAGGCCGTGTATTTATAGAAACCTTTGAGCGAGAGTCAAAAAATTTAGGGGACATTCCTTTTTTAGCGCAAGGAACCATTTATGCGGATGTCATCGAATCCGCGCACGCCTCGCACAGTGCCGAGGTGATTAAATCGCACCATAATGTAGGCGGTTTGCCTAAAGATATGAGGTTTAAATTGGTTGAACCCTTACGCGAATTGTTTAAAGACGAAGTGCGTAAAATGGGTTTAGAGTTGGGTTTACCCTATGACATGGTGTATAGGCATCCTTTTCCGGGGCCCGGATTGGGTGTGCGTATATTGGGTGAAATTCACCCGGACTATGTGCGTATTTTGCGTGAAGCGGATCACATTTTCATGTCCGAGCTCGTTGCCAAGGGTTGGTATGATAAAGTAAGCCAAGCGTTTGCGGTGTTTTTGCCGGTAAAATCGGTGGGTGTAGTGGGCGATGCACGTCAGTACGATTATGTCATTGCTTTGCGCGCTGTACAAACCATCGATTTTATGACGGCACATTGGGCGCATTTGCCCTATGAGCTATTAGACATTGTTTCCAATCGCATTGTGAATGAAGTTTCGGGGGTGTCGCGCGTGGTGTACGACATTAGCGGTAAGCCGCCTGCAACCATCGAGTGGGAATAAGATTGGACGATATTGTCTGGATGCAACAAGCTTTAGCGCGCGCCAAACATGCACTGCAGCACAACGAAGTGCCGGTGGGCGCGATAGTCGTTCATGACAACAAAATCATTGGCGAAGGCTGGGATCAAACCCTAACTGAAAATGACCCTACCGCGCATGCCGAAATCATTGCCTTGCGTGCTGCAGGCAAAACGCTGCAAAACTATCGTTTATTGGATGCAACTTTATACGTTACCTTAGAACCTTGTGCCATGTGTGCAGGGGCTTTGGTTAACGCGCGCATAAAGCGCGTGGTATTTGCTTTGGCCGATAGCAAAAGTGGCGCTTGCGGCAGTGTGTTTAACATCACCGACGCACCCTGTTTAAACCATCGTTTATACAGCACGCAAGGGATATTGGCAGAAGAAAGTTTGGCGTTGTTGCAGAGTTTTTTTAAAGCTAGGCGCTGAGAAAATAATATTATTTTTAATATAAAGGGAGGAAAAACATATTTGAATGATGATGAATGCCACTCGTGTTCTGTGATCTCGTCATTGCGAGTGTTAGCGAAGCAATCCAGGAAAATATTAAGCAATAAGAACGTAGCTATTATATCACGGAAATTAAAAATAAGTGTATCGTTATACGGACTAATATGAGATGGCTTCGGCACACTTATCCCGTATAAATAATTGCATTATTTGTGTTTCACATAAAAAGACAAGCTTCTGCTCATCGATCAACATCTTCCTGGATTGCCGCGCTGCATTCGTTTGGTTTAGCGTAGCGTAATCATGTCATTGTTGCCGTCGGTCACATTTTCTATTCTACATCCAGCACTCATTTGCTCGCAATGACGAGATCGGCGTGCGAAAGTCGTTGCTGCGGAAGTTTGGTAAAACAGTCGGCGCTTAAAGACGTAACGGGATCTTTTCGTAGGGGCAGGCCCCCGTGCCTGCCCAACCAGGGCAACCACAGGGGGTTGCCCCTACGACAGATCCTGCCGTTATTTCTTTCCTAATGTTTATCATCACCGATGATTAGGGCACTCGCAATGACGAGATCGGCGTGAGAAAGTGGTTTCTGCGGAAGTTTAGTAAAACGCTCGGCGCTTAAAGACGTAACGGGATCTTTTCGTAGGGGCAGGCCCCCG
>VFJV01000036.1 GCA_009885895.1 Gammaproteobacteria bacterium | reverse complement strand
CAAACTGTAAATAAAATAAACATAAGGAGTCGCCATGACGTAATTTAACGCATCATAAAACCGGCAATCTTAATTGTCGCTGACCGGCAAAGATAATTGACGTTTGATACCAGACACAGTAATAATCCAAAACTGAAAGTCAGTACAAACTCTAAGCCTGTAAAATGCTGCCCTAGAAAAAAAGAGCGAAAGAAATAAAATAGACCTTGATAAAGGCTAACCCCGCCGAATAAAAAAACAACTAACTGCGCCGGCACAGCCACAAATTGAGCTGTTTTTGTTTGTAAATACCGAGCTAAAACTTCAGCCAGGGCATAAGCTGCCAAAGAGAATGGCATGGCCCACAAGACTTCTTGCAATAGGTGATTAAACAATATGTCTTTAGAGGTATAAGACGCCGTGGGCAAATGCAAAACCAGAAGAATATAGGCCATTAAAATGCATATCAATATCACGTTTACTTGCAAAATGAACAAGGCTTTTTGCAAGCCCTGTTGTTTTTGCCTAGAAAAAAGCAACAAAAACAAAAGGGGCACAATGAAAATGCCAGCGTACAACGTTATGCCTAACACATGAACCGTAAAAGTATTAACAAAGGTAGCCAGAACAAGCAGTAGGCCTTGTTGCATCACTGCTTGCTGTATAGATTCAAATGGCAATAAGCTGAATGATTTTATTAATGACGGCGAAATAGTGGAGTTCATTTGCTAAGTTTCCTTGTCTTCTGGCTCGGACGCGAAAGAAATAACCAAATCTTTGGCTATCGTTTTACCCAGCGCCAGTCCTATTTTTGCTTTCTGCTCCGGTGTTATGCTCTGCAGATAATTCCCCTGATACGCCCGCCATGAAAAGAGATAACGCGCTCGTCTATAGGGTTCATGCGTTTGCACCGTAATTCTGCTACGTTGTTTCGTGACTTGTTCGGGAAAATCAGCGCGTACATCCAGACCAAACCAATGGCATAAGAATTTGTCTACCCGGGAAGCCCACTGTGTTGAAGCGTGTAAAAATGGCATAGTTCACTCCTCTACGCTGGGTGCTTGATACGGCAAGTGTATGCGCACCACCACCCCCAAAACCCGTACGGATATATTTCGGTCTTCCACACAAAACCTAACTTGATCGTCCATGGAGATCAACGAAAAAGGCGTTAGTGTTAGACATTTGTAAAAAATGATTTCTTCCTTGTCTAAAAAATCGATAGCCAGTAAGTGCCCAGCCTCAACGGATTTTTCTTTATCTATAATAAATAAAGTTCCAGGCGGACAAAATGGCGCAATGGACTCCTCATTCACGAAGGCCTGTAGAGCTGCGGCGTTCAAAGGCAACGCCACGGAGGTACGGCGTTGGCATTGCGCGTATCTTTTGTTCATTGAATAGACATTAATAGTGCTTAACTGTACTACCTCTGGGATCTGCTCAGAAACCCATTCGCTTTCAACTCTACCGTTCACTAATTCATCCAAGCTCAGCTTAAAACCATCTTGTACAAAAAAATCTAATATTTTCAAAATGGTATCTATGCGCGGATGAGGAACTTCACCACTTAAGATACGCAGTATCAGCGAACGATCCACCGCTAAACACTTAGCCAATTGGTAGGCCGTAAACGTTCTATTATCGCGCTTGCTTTTTCTCTCGATCAAATTTCTTAAGGAAACCGACAATGCTGTTTCTAGCATAGTAACACCGCCTCTATCCCTATCCATGATTATTATATTCTAACGCCATAATTTGAAAATGGTCGTGATGAAAAAGATAGTCAGGATAGCATCTTTCATTTAGCAATGAAAGAATCGTTTTTAGGTGCATTTTTGCAACTACTTGGTACTACATTTTTTCAAAAGAAACAGCACCTTTTCTAAAGCATTTGCTATACTGTGCTCGGCTTATTGCAGTAAAAATTTAATGACCTACAGGGATCGGAGCCGCCATAGGTTCCAATGGTGTCCATTGAACAGTTTGTTTTTAATGGAGTGTGTTAGCTTTAGAAAATACAGAGCATTATGATTGGGTTGACTTAGCCAGAATACGACCCCATGCTCCATGGAGGCCCTTATTATGAAACAAGATCGCTTTATTTTAAACGCCATTCTTGACTTTAATCGCATTCAACAGCAATGGTTTAAACAGCCCAATCTGTCTAAACACAAAGAAAATTTTTTATTCATCGCCAAAGATCTAACCTTAAACTTTTATGGTTTAAGCGTACCACACTCCTCGCAAGGGTCTCAGGCATTCATACGGTATTATGAAAAAATAGCGCAACTCGAGGATTACCTAGAGCTGATTGCAGCACAGATCTTCAACACGCCAGCAAATGAACCACTCCGTGAAAGTTTCACTCAGCTCAGTGTACAATTGCAGCAACTTTTTCTCACTGTAGCCCAGAGGAGCCAATACGATGATCACTTCGAATACAATAAAGATGAATGCGCCCATTCCCCCGAATAGAGAACATGTAGGCATTATAGGTGCGGGCATCACGGGCATTTGCAGCGCGCTATTATTGCTGCGCGAGGGATTTGCCGTCACGCTATACAGCGATGAACCGGCCCTAAGCACGAATTCAGATGCCGCCGTCGCCAGTTGGTACGCGCCCAGTAACAGTGCACCCCTATTACAAGCGATTACAAGCGATTACAAGCGATGTGTTTTTCCAGCCTACCGTATTTTTCAGACTTAGCTGAAAAATCTTGCGGCGTAAAAAAAATAGGTGCATTTTATTTTTTTAAAACAGAAGCCGATTTTCAAAAGAGTGGGTTCAACCACCCCCTCGCCAAACAGTTTATAAAAAAAATAACGGTCGATGCGCTAGAATATTGGACCTTAGCACAAAAGCAAATCGCCAGGGCATATAACGTCATTGTTCAAGCAGAAATTTATTTAGCCGAGGTGCCTTATTATCGTCCTTATCTATGGCAAGACTTTTTAAACATGGGTGGTTTATTTGAAAATAAGCATATTGCCTCGTTCAGCGCACTTTATGCGAAACATCCGATTATTCTTAATTGTAGCGGTTGGCTCAGCGGCAAATTAAAAATGGATGAGGGTATTGTGCCTACGCGCGGACAATCGGAGATCCTCATAAACATGCCTGCAGGGCCGTCTTGTCATTTTCCGGATTTAGGTCTCTACATTATACACCGTCCCCAAAACAAAGATTGCATTCTTGGTGCCTCCCACCAGGAGTATGACGAAGAAACCACAGCTCGCTTTGCCGATAGTGAACAGTTACTCGCGATGGCTCAACACTTTGTTCCCTATAGCCCAGAGACACATTCCGGCTCTTTAGTGGGGATCCGTTGCGGTAGAGCCGATGTGTGTTTAGACACAGAACACTATTCCCGCCCCCATGGACAAGCTGGTTTAATCCTCCATAATTATGGCCATAGCGGATCGGGATTTAGTGCTGCCTGGGGTTGCGCTGAACACATATTAAACACTATCAAAGCGTCTGCAGCTTCGCAAAACTGCACACCAGCCATTTAGTGCCCTTTTCAAAATCAACAAATTGAACTTGTACGCGCGCATGATCGCCACTACCCTCGAAGGCTAAAATAGTTCCCTCACCAAACAAAGGGTGGCGTACACGGTCCCCCAAGTGAAAACCATATTCACTGGTATTGATTCGCGGTGTGAACGTAGAACTCAAGCGTTCTTTTTTGAGGTATTGTTTAGGAATTTCGCTCAAAAAGCGCGACGCTTGTTTGCGCTCGCTGCGTCCGTGCAATTGCCTGCTTTGAGCGTAACTCAAATATAATTTTTTCATCGCCCGCGTCATGCCTACATAACATAAGCGTCTCTCTTCCGCTAAACCATCGCCTTCATTCACCGACAAATAATGAGGAAACAAACCTTCCTCCAGCCCACACATAAACACCACCGGAAATTCCAACCCTTTAGCGGAATGCAGCGTCATCAATTGCACCGCCTCCTCACCGATGGCCGCTTCCTTTTCGCCGCTATCTAACACCGCTTGCGCTAAAAAAGCCGCTAAGGGGGGTAAATCGGTATTCGCATCTGGGTTAAATTCTTTGGCTACATTGACCAGTTCATCTAAATTTTCTACTTTCGCCAAACCCTTTTCAGTGCGATCTTTTTTGTAGAACGAATACAACTCACACCGTTGTAGAATTTGCTCCAACATGCTGTCTATTTGTGTTTGCTGTACTATGGGTTGTAGCGCAACGATCAATTCAATAAAATGATTGATGGCCGTAGACGCGCGGCTCGCTAAAGCACGTTCTTCTAATAATTTACGCGCAGCCTGCCATAAGGATAATGCGTTATCACGCGCCACATCGCGCAATTGCTGCAGAGTTTTATCGCCTATGCCGCGTGGGGGTTGATTCACAATACGTTCAAAAGCAGTGTCGTCATTGACATTATACAGCAAGCGCAAATACGCTAAAGCGTCCCTGATCTCAGCTCTATCAAAAAATCGAAGCCCACCATAAATGCGATATTGAATGTTCGCCTCTAATAATATTTCTTCTAGCACGCGCGATTGCGCATTAGAGCGGTATAAAATGGCCATCGCACTATACGCCACGCCTTGTGAGGAAGCTTTCTGAATACAGCCTCGTATAAAGCGTGCCTCATCGTGCTCATCAAAGGCCGCATAAAGACTAATGGCCTCGCCCTCTTCTTCTTCAGTCCACAACTCTTTTCCTAAGCGATCGCTGTTTTTTGCAATGACGGCATTTGCGGCATGCAAAATTGTTTGCGTAGAACGATAATTTTGCTCTAAACAAATGGTGGTCACATTAGAGTAATCTTTGAGAAATTGCGCTAAGTTCTCGGCAAGCGCGCCACGCCAACCATAAATGGCTTGGTCATCATCACCTACAACCATCACATCCGTATTGACCCCGGCCAATTGTCGGATCCAAGCATATTGGATCGCATTCGTATCTTGGAATTCATCTACCAAAAGATGCGTAAAGCGCGTTTGATAATGCGCTAATATCTCCGGCGAATTGCGCCATAATTCGTGCACTCTTAACAGTAACTCCGCAAAATCAACGGAAGAAGTAGACGCGCACAAGGCCTCATAGGCACTATAGATTCGAATTTGTGTACGTCTGAATGCGTCGTGTTCATCTTCTACCTCCGCGGCACGCAAACCCACTTCTTTTTGTGCGTTAATAAACCATTGCGCTTGACGCGGTGGCCAATGCTTTTCATCCAAATTTAATTGCACTAAAACACGGCGTACCAAACGATATTGGTCGTCACTGTCAATAATTTGAAAGGTTTCCAAAAGCCCTGCGGCTTGCCAATGGATCCGTAGCAATCTGTGCGCAATACTGTGAAAAGTACCTATCCATAAATGACGCACATCGTAAGGCGCAACTTGTTGTAAACGATGGCGCATTTCATGCGCAGCTTTATTGGTAAACGTTACGGCCAAAATACTATTCGCTTTTGCAAGATCATTGGCCAGCAACCAAGCGATTCGGTGTGTTAAGACGCGTGTTTTACCACTACCAGCGCCCGCCAATATAAGTAGGTGACCTGGAGGAGCCGTAACCGCGGCAACTTGTACGCTATTTAATCTTTCCAACAGTTGGGATGACATAAATTATTTTATATTCCGATCGTCTTCGGGTCTAAGGGCTTGCGGTTGAGGAATAAGCCCGGCCATCCGTAGCGTAGAGCCGTTTTGCCTTTCATAATCGGCCGTTCCCGCAGGGTCCGTGTAAAAATACACATCGCTTTTGCCGGTGCTCAATACACTTAAACCATCTGTATTTTGCACATCCGCCTGTGCCATAGCGGCCGTATTGATAAATAAAGTACGCACTTGTAAGTGACGCGCATCCAAACGTGTTTTATCCCGCAAGGTGGCATCCAATCGCGTAGCACGCCCATTTAACTCTATAAAACCCTGACCATCGGCGCTAAGAATAAAATGCGGGGTGTTCAGGTTATCAATAAAGATTTTACCGCCATTGTGGACGGAAACTGCATTCAGTTGAGGTACCGTCACCGACAAACAACCGACCGTCGTATAGGGGCTAAATTTTTCCGGTGCTTTCACAGCGCGTATGTAGAGTACGCGCTTAACAACTGCAAAAGTGGCTATAGAGGATAAATTAGTATATTGGGTGCTTTGCGCGGCATACACCTTAGCGGCAGGATCGTTCGTAATAATGACTTGCAGCGGCCCATAAACAACGATGCGATCAAACACACCGGGATAAGCACTCGTTGAAAAAAAAGGATTAGGGGTACCTGGTTGCACCGAGGTTACGTGGTTTTCCGGCAGCGTGCAGGCAGCCAGACAGAATAAAAAAGACAAGCAAAAGGCGCGTAATGTTCCTTGAATCATGTTTTGTTTATTCCTTAGGTTCCCTATACACCAACGAAGCCGATGCTTGCGCGGTGGGTGTTATGAGCATATCTTGAATATTAACATGGGCGGGCCGGGATGCACAATAAAAAAGTGCGTCGGCAATATCTTCCGGAGTTAATGCTTGTATGCCGGCATATTCTTGATGACTGCGCGCAAGATCGCCCTTAAAACGCACCTGGCTAAATTCGGTTTCCACCATTCCGGGTTCTATACAAGACACACGCAGCGCACTACCACTCAAATCCAATCGCAATGCATCACTGAATGCTTTAACCGCATGTTTAGTCGCGCAATAGACTGCCCCGCCCACATAAACTTGTCGCCCAGAAATAGACCCTAAGTTAATAACATGCCCCTGGTTGCGTTTAATCATATTGGGCAACAAAGCACGCGTGAGATAGAGCAATCCTTTTACATTGGTATCGATCATTTTTTCCCAATCGTCCAATAACGCTGTTTGCACTTTATCCTTTCCTAAGGCCAAACCGGCATTATTGATTAGCACATCGATCTCAGACCAAGGCGGTGTTAGGCTTTCCGCTATTTGTTGTACCTTGTTCTTTGTAGTAATATCCGCAGCAAAAACAAAGCTTTGCGTATTGTACTCTGCTTTCAATATCTGCTCTAAATGGAGCAATTTATCCTCGCGTCTGGCCATTAATATAAGCCTGGCACCCGCTTTAGCAAACAAATGCGCACTGGCTAAGCCTATTCCGCTGGAAGCGCCGCTGATAAAAACCGTTTTGTTGTTAAAGTTAACGGGCATGATAGCTCCTTTAAAGGTAAAAATAGGTTTATAATTTAGTTGCTTGGGTTCTGGCCACTTTTATTTACCCACCCACGAAGGTGTTCCACGTGGAACAATCTATAAAATCGACCCACAGAGCGGTCCTATTCTATTTTTAGGATCGCCCTGCATAGGGCTTTCCGAAGATATAGAAATAACGTGGTCCCCTTCTTTCACCACACCCTGTTCCACGTGGAACATTTTTGTAGGTAAATCGGCTGTTAGCGCTTGAAAATAAGCTAAATCTATGCCTGTAATCAATACCTGAGAAGCCATGTCTCGTAATATGCTGGCCAGTACCTTTTGCCGGCGCTCATCCCATTCGGAAGGCACATCATCTAATAGATAAATGCAGCGTTTCCCCGTTTGCTGTTTTAGGAGGATGCCTTGCGCCAACTTTAAGCTATAAATCAACCATTTCAGCTGTCCACGGGACAAAATAGTCTGCACCGGCTTATCCCCTATCCTTAAACCTAAATCAGCTCGATGAGGCCCTACACTAGTGTAACCCAAATGCAAATCCCTCGACAAAGCACGCTGCAAAGAATCCAGTAAAGGCAAAGCAGAAGCCCAACCCCTATCGTATTGAAAAGAAAAAGAAAAATCACAAAAACGGGCAAAAAGGCCATTACACAGAGGCATAATTTCCTCTATATAGTCTGCGCGGTGCTGTGCCATTTTTTCACCCAAGTGGGCCAGATCCGCATCCCAGCAGGTTACTATAGACGAAGCTCCTTTTTTAAGGGCTGCATTGCGCTGTTTTAGAACACGGTTATACTGGCGCCATAGGTCAGCGTAAGATTGTTCCACGTGGAACAATCCCCAATCCACCCATTGACGACGAAATGCGGGCCCCCCAGTTAATAAATCAAAACTATCCGCATTGAGCAAAAGCGCGGGCAATAAGGCAGCTAATTCCGCAGCGCTGCGGCAAACATCACCGCCAATTTTAATTTGCCCGTCTTCCACTAGAGATTTCATAACCCCCAAAGAAATTTCATTGTCCATATTTGTTATTATGACCGCTTGCAAAATTGTTTTTTGTTGCTTAAATTGTATTAACGGCTCTAAAATACTACCCCTAAAAGAACGGCCATGGGATAAAAAATAAACCGCCTCCAAAATAGAGGATTTTCCGGCCCCATTTTCGCCTGTAATCAGATTGAAAAAGGGTGATAAAGTCAGGTGTGCTTCACTTATATTACGAAAAGTATAAATAGAGAGTGTTTTTATAGACATTACGCAAACCTTTTTATGTTCCACGTGGAACATTTTGTTTTAGATCAACAACGGCATCACCACAAAAAGACAATCGCTGACACCCTCGGGTTGCACCAAAACCACCCCACTTGAATTGGAGAAAGAAAAAGATAGCTTTTTTTGATCCGTAACAGCAATGATATCCAACAAATAAGCAACGTTGAAAGAGACGGAAAAGGGGTCAAACGGAAAATCAACCTCGATTTCAGTTTCAGCGGCTTCGTATTCGGGATTATTGGCCGTTACTTTCAGTTGATTCTGCGAAAGGTCTAAGCGCACGCCACGGGATTTTTCGTTGGTTAATATTGCCGCCAAAGTCAGGGCTTGTTTTAAGTCCAAACAAGGCACCTTCAGGATCGTATGTCCTGCACGGGGAATTAATTTTTTAAAATCAACGAATTGCTCGTTAATAAGTTTAGATACAATGGTTACTTCCTGGCAGGAAAAAGTAATTTGTTGTTCATTAAAGGAGATGGCCCAATCGGCTTCGTAATGGCTTATGACGCGCAAAATTTCACTGATGCAATTTTTAGGAACCAATGCGCGTGCATTTTCCCCAGAACCAGCTAATAATTTCCTTTTAGCCAAAGCCAAACGATGGCTGTCGGTTGTAACCACCTCTAATTTATCTTGCTCTATATTAAACAGAATACCATTTAAATAATGACGTACATCTTGCGCCGCCATAGCAAAAATAGTTTTAGACAAGAGATAATGGAGATCTTCCTTCGCTATTGTACAGTTTACCGTCGATACCGTGTCGTTAAATAAAGGGTAATCCTCAGCAGGCAAAGACAATAAAGTAAAACGGTTTTTACCTGCAAGCACCACGGCTTTTTCAGCCTCTACGGAAATAGACAGTAAAGTTCCCTCCGATAACCCCTTACAGATCTCCAACAATTTATGCCCTGGTAGCGTGATCCTGCAAGAGGGATTCTTGTGTTGCAAAGGAACGACTATTGTCAATTGAATTTCGGTATCGGTGACCGCAAGCAACATTGCATTATCCGAAAAAGCCAAGAGTACATAGGATAAAATAGGCAGGGTACTTTTTTTTTCAGCAATATTCAGACATTGCTGCAATGGTTTCAATAATTCTTCTCTATAGAGTTGCACCTTAGTCATAAAAAAGCCCCACTACGTTGATAACACACGAATTAAATTTTTATAATCTTCAGCAATGTTGATATCACTTTCTAGCATGCCCTTAATTGTTTTGTATGCATGCAACACGGTAGTATGATCGCGCCCACCAAAGGCCTCGCCGATTTCCGGTAAGCTATGGTTTGTTAATTCTTTCGTTAAACACATTGCCAGCTGTCTAGGTCTTGCTATCGATCGCGTGCGTCGTTTAGAAAGCAGATCCGCAACCTTGATTTTATAATACTCCGAGACCGTTTTAATGATATTTTCTATAGTGACCAGTTTATCCTGCAGTGACAATAAATCGCGCAAGGATTCTTTCACCATGTCTATGGAAATAGGCTTCCCGGTAAAGTTAGCGCTCGCAATCACGCGCTTTAAGGCGCCTTCAAGCTCCCGAACGTTAGACCTTATTTTTTTTGCGATGAAGAAGGCGACATCATACTCCAAAGGAACATTAGAGACCTCGGCTTTATTCATCAAAATAGCCACGCGGGTTTCTAATTCAGGCGGCTCTACAGCAACGGTTAAACCCCAACCAAATCTGGATTTTAATCTTTCTTCCAAACCTTCAATTTCTTTAGGGTAACGGTCACAGGTGAGAATGATTTGTTGTTGCCCTTCCAGCAAGACATTAAAGGTGTGAAAAAACTCTTCCTGAGATCTTCCTTTTCCCGCAAAGAATTGAATATCGTCAATTAGCAATGCGTTCAATTGTCTATAACGATTTTTAAAATCCTCCATCTTATTACTTTGTATGGCTTTAACCATTTCAGCCACAAAACGCTCCGAGTGCAAGTACAAAACTTTCGCATCTGGATTTTGGCACAGCAAGGCATTACCCACTGCATGCATGAGATGCGTTTTCCCAAGGCCTACGCCACCGTAAATCAACAATGGGTTATTCGTACCACCCGGCTCTAAACTCACCTGTTGTGAGGCCGCTCGGGCTATACGGTTCGATTTACCTTCGACAAAGGTTTCAAAGGTAAGGCGTGGATTAAGATTGCTTTGAAACGGTTCTTTTGTCGTTGTTTCCATTGAAAAAGCGCTTGTATTGTCATTAGGGTTATTTTGTATGGGATAGCGCGCAGAGACAGCTGTCATGGGCAAATTTTTATCTTTTTGGCCGACCACTAAAGTGAGTGTAAATTCATTATTGTCACAAAACCGCGCGTCTACATTCATTTCCATGAAAACAGACTCAATTTTCGCTTTAAAATGTTTTTCCACCCATGAAGCAACAAATGGATTCGGTGCATACAAAGATAATTCGCCATTATGGTTACTAGAAGCCTGCAAGGGAGATATCCAGGTATTGTACTGATGGTTAGATAAATCATTACGCAATATGGCTAAGCATTCTTGCCAGAAAGTAAGCATAATAGGGTGTTGAATAGGTTGCTCTGACATGAAATCCTCTAAAAATACTGGGCGCTATTAAATTTTGTTTTGGGGATGTAGAGTCTATATCGCTTTTATAAAGTTATCCACAGTTTTTGGTTATAGTAAACGCAAAAAAGAAAATATTTATAAAGAACAAGCTGGGTATAAGCACAAGATAACGAACAAAGGAAATGTGGATAAACCTTGGTGTGCGTAATAAAAAGGCAACTCAACAAAAGAAACCCGCCTATTAAAGCAACTTATACACAAGAGTAGCACCTATCGTTTATACGGGTAAGCGTTTGTTATATAAAAACAAAAAGGGGGTTCCCACTGAAAAGGAAGGCCTTAATAATAACAATAAATTAATACTATAAATATATATTAATATAGACTTAGAGGAAATTGTGTTTTTCTATAAACCGCTATAGTTTCGCTTAGGTTCAACGAACCATTGACAAAAGACCTAAATCAAAATATCATAGGCGACTAATTTAGCAATTTCCTGTTTTTAGATAAAAAAGAACATTTTTAAGGTGGATTTGAGATATGAAGCGCACTTTTCAGCCCAGTATACGTAAACGTAAAAACGATCACGGTTTTAGAGCTCGTATGAGCACTAAAAATGGTCGTAAAGTCTTGAGCCGGCGTCGTGCCAAAGGACGTAAGGTATTAAGCGCTTAAGTCCTTGATTACGCTCAATGGGGGGCAAAATGTGTCCTATGGGGAAACCCATCTTTACCCTTTTACACAGCAGTACCGTCTGTTAGGCCGTGTGGATTTTGAACCTGTAATGAAAGCACCACGTCACCGTTTAGGTGCTGATGTTTTCTTATTGCTCGCCAAGGCCAACACCTTGGAGCATGGTCGTTTGGGCTTAATTGTTGCTAAAAAAAATGTAAAAAAAGCAACGCGGCGCAATTGGGTAAAAAGGCAATGCCGTGAATATTTTCGGTGCAATCAACACACAGTGGGTCATCTTGATATTGTCCTTTTGGCTAAAAAAGGTATCGCAGAGTTGAGTCATGAAGAATTGACACAAAGGTTAGAAACAGTATGGGGCAAATTGGCAAGGTTTGGGCGTTTATCCTGATTGGTATGATAAAACTCTATCGCCTATTGTTAAGCCCCGTAATGGGACCTTGCTGTAGGTTTTACCCTTCTTGTTCTGCTTATGCAATAGACGCTTTACAACATAAAGGCTTTTGGTGTGGCAGTGGCTTGATCCTGAAAAGGATATTAAAATGCCACCCGTGGCATGATGGTGGATACGATCCTATTCCCTAATATTTTAAGGTAGAAAATGGAACAATTACGGTTTATTTTATTGGTTATTTTATTTTTAACAGGCTATTTGTTGTGGAATACTTGGGGCGAGGAACATCCAACTGTCAATGTACCCGTTGCGCAACCTGTTTTTAGTTCTTCTGAAACCAGCACCGGCAATTTACCCAGCTTAGCCTCACCTCAAATAAGCACAAAAGCTGAAAACACGCTAAGCAGCATTAAGCCTATGTCTAGCAATGCTGAAGAAAATAGTATTAGCGTTAAAACCGATGTACTGGATTTGCTTATCAGTACGAAGGGGGGCGATATTGTGCTTGCGCAATTGCCGCAATATCCTAAGTTATGGAATGCACCGCAAGACCCAGTCGTTTTATTTAACAATCAAGAAAATTCACGGTATCTTCCTAATAGTATTTTGGTAGGGGAGCACGGGTTTCCGTCATCTTTAAAAGAACAAGCAATTTTTAGTGCAGACAGTACACGCTATGTATTACAAAAAGGCGAAGATAGTTTGAAAGTGATTTTGCGTTGGCAAGGGCAAGGGTTAAGCGTTGAAAAAGAATATGTATTTCATCGCGGAGTTTATGCGATAGACGTTAATTATCGTATACATAATACGGCAGTAAGCGCGTGGCAAGGTAATTTATATTCACAACTCATGCGCGTAAACAATCCTCCTGTAGAAAAAAATGGTTTTACGCATGCGTATTTTGGAGCATCTTTGTCTACTTCGGATACCTCTTATAAGAAAATCAGCTTTAAAGATATGGATAAATTACAAAAAAATGGTGAAAGCCTCTTATCTAATCCTATTGTTACCAATGGCTGGGTGGCAATGCAGCAACATTATTTTTTATCGGCATGGGTTCCGCCAGCCGATGTGAGTCAGCATCTTTATTCTCAGGTGTATCAAAATGGTTTATACACCATAGGCATGATGGGGCCACAAATCAATCTAGCAGAAGGGCAAGCGTATAATACACAAATGAAACTCTATGTAGGGCCTGGAGTAAATGAACAACTACAAGCCGTTTCACCTAAATTGAATTTAACCATTGATTATGGCTTCTTATGGCCAATTTCTTTATTATTTCTATGGATAATGACGCGCATTCATACTGTTATACAAAATTGGGGCTGGTCTATTGTTCTATTAACCATCCTAATTAAACTGTCTTTTTATAAATTGTCTTCAATGAGTTATAAATCGATGGCCAAAATGCGCATGCTACAACCCAAAATGCAAGCTTTAAAAGAGCGTTTTGGTGATGACAAACAAAAGATGAGTCAGGCTACCATGGAAATGTATAAGTCTGAAAAGGTGAATCCTTTAGGCGGCTGTTTGCCTATAGCGGTGCAAATTCCATTCTTTATAGGCTTGTATTGGCTCTTAGCAGAAAGTGTAGCGTTGCGACAAGCTCCATTTATTTTATGGATCCACGATTTATCGTTGCGTGATCCTTACTATGTTTTGCCTATACTCATGATTATCACTATGTTTGTGCAGCAAAAATTAAGCCCAACGCCGCCGGATCCGATGCAGGCAAAAATGATGATGGTATTACCTTTGGTTTTTGGTGTTTTATTTATGATGTTCCCTGCAGGTTTGGTTTTGTATTGGGTGGTGAATAATACAGTTTCCATTTTACAACAATGGTATATTACGCGTAGTTATGAAAAAGCCGCTCACGTTAGAAGATGATGCGGTTTTATAACGAAGATACTATAGTCGCGCCTGCAACAGCGCAGGGTAGGGCTGGCATAGGCGTTGTACGTGTATCAGGCCCTTTGTGTGCTGCTATCGCCATGGCGGTAGCAGGCACTTTACCCAAAGAACGCAACGCCGTATACCGCGCTTTTCACGATATAAATAATCAATTAATAGACAAAGGCTTGGCGATCTATTTTAAATCGCCACAGTCTTTTACGGGCGAAGATGTTTTAGAATTTCATTTACACGGAAGCCCAGTATTATTGGATATGATGGTTCAAACTATTTTACAGCAGGGTGCGCGTTTAGCACGGCCTGGTGAATTTAGTGAACGTGCTTTTTACAATCAGAAAATAGATCTAGCCCAAGCCGAAGCCATTGCCGATTTAATTGCCGCGGGCTCTGCTACGGCGGCGCGCAGTGCTTTAAAATCGCTAGAAGGCGAATTTTCTCGACTCATCAACGCCTTGGTGGAGAAAGTTATCCATTTACGCATGTATGTAGAAGCGACTCTAGATTTTCCTGAGGAAGAAATTGATTTTATTGCCGATAAAAAAGTAGCGGATAAATTAGACGCTATTGCAAAAGAGCTGCACGCTATTTTCCTACAGGCTGAAAAAGGGGTGCTCTTACAAGAGGGGATAACCATTGCCTTGGCGGGAAAACCCAATGCCGGAAAATCCAGCTTGTTAAATTATTTGAGTGGCAAAGACAGCGCTATTGTTACACCCATTCCAGGAACAACACGCGATATCTTGCAAGAATACATTCAAATTGAAGGGGTTCCTTTGCATATTGTGGATACGGCGGGTCTTAGAAAGAGCGATGATATAGTAGAGCAGGAGGGTATGAGGCGTGCGTTCCTCGCGATGGATAAGGCACAACATATTTTATGGCTTATCGATGGGGAACAAGAAAATTTAGACGATGTAGCGTCTTATTTAAAGACAATTCCTTGTGATAAAAACTATCATGATAGAATAACCTTGGTTTACAATAAAATTGATTTAACCACACAAACAGCACGTTGTGTTCAAGAAGACGGCTGTACGGTTTTGTATCTTTCAATTAAAACAGGGCAGGGTTTAGAGTTGTTGCAGCAATACCTAAAGTCTATTTTAAAGCTGAATGACAACGAGGCTAATTTTATAGCGCGTAGACGCCATCTTTCTGCATTGTCTTGTGCAAACGAGTATTTATTTAAAGCAAAAGAAGCCTTGCATTTAAAATCGGCAGGGGAATTACTGGCCGAAGATTTAAAGGAAATGCAAAACAGCTTAAGCGAGATCACAGGCCAATTTACGTCGGATGATCTCTTGGGAAAGATTTTTTCAGAGTTTTGTATAGGGAAATAAGAAGGGTCCTGTCGCAAAAAAGCGAAGATTCTGTATATTTAGTGTTCACTAAAAGGCAGGAGGACCTTAATAATCTCAGCTTTAAATAGAGATAATTATCTGAGACAGCAAAATGCGTCGCTACAGAATCTAAATTTTCCGAATAAAAACGAACCTAACACCGCTTGTATTTTGCCTCCTTTTCGTGCATTATTCCTTCTGGTAATCGTAATTTTGAACTCACTGGAGATATCATGAAACAAATGAAAAAAACGGCTTTAGCAACTTTAATGATTGTGATAGGTCTTACAGGTTGTGCAACAAATCCCTACACGGGCGAAAGACAGACTAGCGATACCGCTAAAGGTGCGGGCATAGGTGCGTTGGTGGGTGCGGGTACAGGTGCTTTAATTGGTGGTGGTAAGGGGGCGGCCATTGGTGCAGGGGCGGGTGCTTTGGTAGGCGGCGGTGTTGGTTATTATATGGACCAAGAAAACGCTAAGTTACGCCAAGAACTGGTAGGCACCGGTGTGCAAGTACAAAAAACCCCGGATGGCATTAAATTAATCATGTCATCAGATGTCACTTTCCCTATCGATAGCGCCGACATTAATGCAGGCTTCTATCCTGCCTTAAATTCCGTGGCTAAAGTGTTGAAGGAATACAACAAGACCAATGTGGTTGTAAGCGGTTATACCGACAATACCGGCAGTTCCTCACACAATCAAGATCTATCTGAACGACGTGCGCAAAGCGTGTCCGGCTATTTAGCGGCACAAGGCGTTTCCAATAATCGCTTGTTTAGTCAAGGTTTTGGTGTGCGCAATCCTATCGCCAGCAATGCTACCGCCGAGGGTCGCAGTGCCAATCGTCGCGTAGAGATTATGCTACGTCCTAAGTAGTAAAAAAACAATTCCGACAGAGATCTTAGCAATAAGATCTCTGCGGCATTAACGATCATAAAAACCATAAGGAGCGCCATGAATAGCGATCGCCTTATACACAGTGTTAAAACAGCCATTGCTGTTGCAATCGGATTTTCTTTAACGCGTTTTATTAGCTTCCCCTATGCGCAATGGGTCATTATCACTATTTTTGTTGTGATGTGTGCTCAGCTGTATGTGGGAAGCGTATTGCAAAAAGCCTACCTCAGGTTCTTAGGAACGCTCTGTGGTTGCGGCATTGCTATTATTATTATAGAAGTATTCCATTCTTCTTTGCTCAGTGTTTTCTTGTCATTGGTTATAGCCGGCTTTGTGTTTAGTTACATTGCAACCTCCAGCAAAGAGCCTTTAAGTTATTTTGGTACCCTGGGTTGTGTTACTTTGGCTATTATTTTATTAGGCCAAAAAGACGCTTCTTTAGCCTTTGCCGCATCGCGTTTTTTAGAAATCAGCGTCGGTATTGTTGTTGCTACGCTGGTATCGCAATTTGTTTTTCCCATTCATGCTAAAAAACAGCTGCGTAAAAACCAGGTTGAAACTTTGAAGCAATTAATGGATTTTTATACTAAAACCCTGGTGATGGATCTTGCTAAAGTACAAACAGTCGACCACCATGAATTAGATGAGGGCATCGTCAAGTTATTGCTCAAGCAACGACAGTTGGCCAAAGGATCTGAGCGTGAACCCTTTGGCAGGGCTTTTGATGTAGATAATTTCACGAAATCCTTGTTTTGTGAACGCCAAATATTGCGAGCCATTCATTTTATGCACATCGCACAGGATAAACTGCGCAGTGCCTCACTGTCTGATAAAATGACTGGATTGTTAAAAGTATTTCATGAAGAAGTATTGACGGCCTTAGATGCCATGGCTAAAAGCACCCCGGAAAAAGCTAAATCGTTTAAATTACCCTCTTTAGATTCGATACAGCAGTTACGCGCGGATAACAAGGAAATGATGGTATTACAGCCGATCCTTTATTTAGACGCGCTTATCTTTAATGCTGAAATTATTGTGGAGAATATAGCACTGTTGACAAAGTTATCTACGGAATAATTGGCATGGCTCAAAACCGGTGTACACAGCCGTTAGCGGATAGTCCATTTTAAGAACAGCCATCGAGCAAGAAATTGGTTTATAATAGACCAACTTACCTCTTCAAAGGCATGGTTCAAAAACCCCGTGTTTTAGTGAACAGTAGGCGTGAAAAGACCTACTCAAACAGGGTATCATAAAGGTTCGAATAAGCGCTTTTAAAAAATGGACTGGCTAGGCTGCTTGCTGCTTAAAAAGAGAAAAGCCTAGCATCTCTAAGCAATGTGGATGGT
>VFJV01000101.1 GCA_009885895.1 Gammaproteobacteria bacterium | reverse complement strand
TTTGCGCTATGAGGTCATTCATTTTTCTCTCCTTTTGATTTATTTAAAAGTCGAGTTAAATATAATGTGTTAGAACTACGCTGTCACGCGGCTTTGCCGGAAGGGCACTCTAAATTAGCACAACGCGCTTCGAGGAAAGTTTTTTCACGTGTCATGACCTCAACTTGCTGCTGTAGCTGCAATAGCCTTTGCTCATAGCCTGCCCGCTGTTTTTCAACAGCAATCTCTTGCTCCAGACGCAATTGCTGTGTTGCCTCCTGGTAATGTTCTAGATTGGCTTGGATATTTTTTAAATGTTGATGTAGACGCTCTTTTTCAGCCACACTTTCCTGTTGGTTGGCCCCCAGAGCCTCAACTCGTTCAACAGCCTTAATCTTTTCTTGCTGCTCGGCTATCAGTAGGGCATTAAGGCGCTTAACGTCCTCAGTCTGTTGGTGCAATTTCTCTTCTAAGGTATGTACTCTGCCCTGCCATTCCGTGTCCTTAGCCTTGTATTGGTTCAGCTGCTGCTGAATTTCTTTCGATAGTGCATCACATTCTTGCTGATGGCTATCAATAGCGTCGTTGGCATTAGTCTGCAGCAGTCTCCATAGCCCTTGTACCGCCATAAGAAGCTCGGTAGGCAAACTAGCGCTATCGCTGATAGATAAACCCTGTTGCTGTTTCCATTCCCGCAAATACTGTGTGATGGTGCTCTTACTGCCGGTTCCTAAAACCTCACGGATATTATCCCCTGTAATGGCTTTACCTTGAGCCTGTAATTTAGCTATGGCATTGGCCACATCCAGGTAATTAATCCCAATTCTGCTCATAAATCAGACTCCTTACTTTATCGTACTGTACAACATTGTACATACTATATGGTTTTTTTTAACTTTTCAAGCAATCATTTTGACTAAAAATATACCGCCGATAAGGTTTATTATCACTGATATTGTAAAAATGGTTATGGTACACTGCCTCCATAAGGTACGAAACGGCACATTCAACCTGATTTGATCGGGAAACGCGGCATGGACTTTGAACAAGACAATAATACCGCATTGGCTTTACAGAATGCAGTGACGACTATTGAACTAGGCACTCTAGCGGTCACTACACGGCCGCACGACTACATCGCTGCCGCCACCAGCAACAACACTCGCCGTGCCTATCAAAGCGACATCCGTCACTTCATACAAGCAGGTAGCACCCTACCCACAACCTTCGAGGGGATCTTAGCTTATTTACAACACTACGCCGCTACCTTAAATCCACGCACCTTAGAGCGGCGCTTAACTGCAATAAAAAACTGGCACCTTTATCAGGGCTTCGCCGATCCCACTACACATCCCACCATACGCAAGACCTTATCTGGCATTAAAAATATCCATGGTAAACCTAAAGACAAGGCTCCGCCCTTTACCATAGAAACCTTAAGTTGTATGGTGAATTATCTTAAAGCCTCATCCCGTTTAATTGATTGCCGCAACCTGGCATTGCTGCAGATAGGATTTTTTGGTGCTTTTAGGCGTAGCGAATTGGTGAATTTAACTTGGGATAATATATCCTTTGTCTCCGAAGGCGTAGAAATTTTAATTACGCATTCTAAAACCGATCAAGAGAACGTTGGCCAAATCTGCGCTATCCCTTACGGCAATGATGAAATCTGCCCCGTGACCGCCTTACTCGCATGGCGCGAACGTGCGAAGGATAATTTGGGTTATGTGTTTTGTAGGGTGGGTAAGAATACAGCCGGAGCTGCTCGTCTTAATGCCAATCACATCAATATCATCATACAGTCCGTGGTACGGGCCTGTCATTTACCCGATGCCAATACCTACAGTAGTCACAGCCTGCGCCGCGGCTTTGCCACCGAAGCCAGTAGAAAAGGAGCTCCTTTTGGTACCATTAAACGTCAAGGACGATGGCGACATGAAGGTACAGTATTAGGTTATATTGATGAGGGTAAGCGCTTCGATCAAAATGCAGCAGGAATTATATTGAAGAGCGATAAATAATTACTTATTCTTATTTAAATTTATTTTTTATGGAAAAATATTATGGAAATTTTTCTACGTAATATCCTCTTTAATTAACCTATTAACAACACAATCTATGCATAACATAGCCCGCCTTCTGGTCCAAGAAAGTGAACACCTATTATACCAGCTTAAAAAATTTCTCAACAATCCTACCGGTCATAACTATGTTTTAATTATTTATTCTTGTAGAATAAAAATTACAAATTACAAAAACAAAGGTTTGTTGATGGCCGCTAATAATGAAAGCTTAAAGGACTATATGCATGCATTTGCATCTATTATATCTATGGAGAAAGAAGGCTGCGGCTTTTCTTTAGAGCAGGGGAAATCTGTTTGCACATTCAGCAAAGAGAAGGGCTGGAATGCAAGCCATTTCTTTAAGATTTATGAACAATTACTGCTTTTTATAGAAACAGAATTACTATATGATAGTATCTATGACAAAAGACTTCATGGATTCGTTGAACGACAACAAAGAATATTAAAAGAAATTAAAGAATCTCATATATTATTCGAGAAGGGCGTAGATGCAGCTTCTCATAGGCGTCTCTTACGTAAAAATCTTGATAACATAGGAAATCACTTTCTTTATACATGGGGCGCTGAAGATCATCGAATATATATTGATTTTTGTCGCCAAAAAAAGGACTGGTATAAAGTAACAATGTTTGATTTAGGAGGCGGGCGCTATGATAACCCTATAAGCGATGGAGCGTACCCTATAGAAAGATGTTTCACTAAGGAAGGGCTACATGATTTTATTGATTTACTGGTGCAATATTATAGAGATCCTAGTTCCGATGATCTTTTTGAAATAATTTATGGCGGTAAATATCCCGTTATTTGTAGTAATTGCCATCCAGACATTATGCAAAATACAGGCAATTGTGTTGTGAAAAACCTTCTTGCCGCAATAAAACAAGACTCAATTATCTTCTATAAGAGAGAGAGCCTCGGATGCGAAATTTTTAGAAAATTTTATTTGTGTCTAATAAAAGCATCATTAATAAAAGCTAAAGAATTTGCCTCACCTATTTTTGATGTTAAACTACCTGATATAGCTGTAATTACAGCACACATTAAATCCTCACAGTTCGCTTTTACTGGCGTTAACGGATCTCATATCTTAAATCAGAGTATTTTAGGTGGCTCTATTAGACATGAATACAATGAGTTATGTGAAAAACTATACCGCAAACCACTAGAACCAGAATATAATTTAGGAAACAATCGTAATAGCCTTTTTGCTGGAAATAGTTCACGCACAGCATGGCATGACGACCCAGCTCTAGTCGCACTTGCAGTTGGTGGCGCAGCTATTGCCTTTACTGCTTTTGCATACTTTGCTACTAGGCCTACCACATCAAAAAGCAATAGCGGACCTAGGAATCCCGCGCAAAATAGTTCAGTTCAACCAAATAGCCTAGGATATTCGTATAAAAGATAGTTGAAAAATTCTAAGGTGTTTTTTAAAACTACTGTGTAGTACGCAGGCTCATTTACACCGCCAATGCGAGAACAAGCTTTTACCAATAAGCACGTAAATATACAAAACACAAATAGACATTTACGGTTAAAATCTGATTTTAATTGAAATGCCACTATACTGCGCGCGGGCATAATTTGAGGTTTTCTTGGGGGGCTAATTATGGTAAAGTGGGTAGATGTCACCCTGGGTATATGATCCACATAGCGGTGGGAATAAAATTCCCACGCAACAACAAGAAGAGCTCTGTCAGCAAGCAGAAGCTTTTGCCCGTTTGCGCCCCTGGTATCCTAATATTCAATTAAAGCTACGGTTTAAAAATCAATTTTGTTATATTGAGACAATAGAAGCAGGTGATGATCGGATATTTCCGCTGTGTAGACTAAGAAATTTACACCATAAATGGAGTTTGGCGTTATTTACATATAGCAATGAGCGCTATGAGCCCTGTTTTTTTCCGGATGGAAAAAGTGAAGGATCATTAGAGGCAGCTCTTTCAGTCTGCGAGCACTTTATTATTTAGTGCCTAACAGAAAACCCCGTTTTTTTAGAGAAAATTTTTAATTTTTTTCTGGTTTTCATTTCTAG
>VFJV01000084.1 GCA_009885895.1 Gammaproteobacteria bacterium | reverse complement strand
TGCGCTTCCTTAGCTATTCATGCTACTCTTGCCTAGAATCGTCTGGACCAAGGATATTAAAACTATGTCTTTAACCATCAATATCATTGGTGCGGGCCGAGTAGGCAAAACCATAGGAAAGCTGTGCGTTAGCAATACGGTAGGAAAAATCCTGGGCGTTTATAATCGTTCCGCTAAAAATGCCGCAGAAGCGGTAACGTTTATAGGCCAAGGTTCCCCTTTTTACAGCTTAGAAGACTTACCTGCAGCGGATATCACTTTCATCACCACCCCCGATGATGCCATTGAACCCATTTGTGCAGAACTGGTTGCGTTAAAACGCCTAAGGAAAAATAGCATCGTGCTACATTGTAGCGGCTCTTTACCTTCCGGGGTGCTCGCAGATGCAAAGTCATGCGATTGTGCACTAGCCAGCGTGCACCCCATGCGTGGTTTTGCCGATCCAGAACTGAGTGTAGCCCAATATGCAGGAACCTATTGTGCATTGGAAGGCGAAGAAAAAGCCACCGAAATATTAAAACCCCTTTTTGAGGCCCTAGGCTCTATTACGTATTTTATCCGCAGCGATAAAAAGGAAATTTACCACGCAGCAGGGGTTTTTGCCTCCAATTATCTCATTACCATTGCCCAAGAAGCACTGAATTGTTTAGCTGAAGCCGGCGTGCCCTCTGAAATTGCTATGAATGCAATTATCAGTTTAATGTCCAGCAGCGTTAATACTCTAAAAGAAAGCCAATCTCCTGAAAAAGCACTGACTGGCCCCCTTAAACGGGGTGATATACACACTATAGAAAAACACTTAAACGCTATGCATGATACTGTGCTGACGCAGGATTTATACCGCGCGGCTGCTTTATGCACATTAAAATTAACAACACTTCCCGAAGAAAAAAAAGATGCCATAACAGCATTACTCAATGAGACTACATCATGAAAAAATATTTAGTCGGCGGTGCCGTACGTGATAAATTATTGGGCCGCCCCGTGCATGAACGAGATTGGGTAGTCGTAGGCAGTTCACCCGAAGAAATGATAGCTCAGGGGTTTACGCCCGTAGGCAAGGCCTTTCCCGTTTTTTTACACCCTAAAACGAAAGAAGAATATGCTCTAGCGCGCACCGAGCGTAAAACAGCCCCTGGTTATCATGGTTTTACTTTTCACACGGCAAAAAACGTCACCTTAAAAGAGGATCTCGCTCGCCGTGATCTCACTATTAATGCCTTAGCCGAAAACGAAGATGGCCAGATTATCGATTATTATGGTGGTCTAGACGATTTGCAGCATAAACGTTTACGCCATATCACGCCTGCATTTAGCGAAGATCCCGTACGTGTATTGCGCGTTGCACGTTTTGCCGCGCGCTATACAACCCTGGGGTTTGAAGTCGCGCCAGAAACATTAATCTTAATGCATCAAATGGGTTTAGAAAAAGAATTGTCTTATCTGGTTGCTGAGCGCGTCTGGGCAGAATGGGAAAAAGCCCTCACCGAAGCCACCCCCAGCGTATTTTTTAGAATACTACAAAAAGCCAATGTATTAGAGTTTATTTTCCCTACTTTTGAAATCTTGGCGACCGAAATCGTCTTAGAAAAATTGGATATTGTCGCTGCAAAAGAACAAGACATTACCCTACGCTTTGCTGTTTTTATGCATCATTTATTGCCCCCGAAAACATTTATGACCGATCTGCATCAATTAATTAAACGCTATAAAATTCCCAATCCGTATTACGACGCGGCTTTAGGTCTGCATCAGGCTCTACCCTATTATCTAAAAGCTGATTTCAATGATGTGAATACCATTTTAGAGTGTTATGAAGCCATTGATGCACATCGTCGTCACGCCCGTGCTAGGGTGTTATTAAAAGGCTGTGCTTTAGTTGAAAATGATGCCAAGCTAAAGCGCTTGCAAACCGCTTTTCAGTATTTACAGGATTTAAAGTTAACCATTCCTAAGGAGCTGAAAGGCCCTGCCATTGCCACTGACCTACATCAGAAACGATTAATCGCGTTGCAGACACATTTTTATACGCACCGCAGTTGGTTTTTAGAGTAGAAGACGAATCCTCGCGCGCCAAAGGTAAATTATATACATGACTGCTGCTCGATAGCCTTGGGCTAACAGGAGAAGACTGAGAGTTGACTTCACTGTTGCAAACAGTGATAATGCGCTTTCTTATTAAAAGGAAAGCACAAAGAGGGACTATAAAATGGGACAAAAAGAAATACGGTTAAATCAAAAACAGCCGAAACACCCCTACTTATCTTTTTTAGCAATCACTTTTTTTGCTATTCCAGTATTTGCCGATCCCAATGGAGTCAATATACCGGCGCAAGAGGATATCAGTATATTTTCTGCTGATAATAGCGATGAAGGCGTAAAAGATAACCGTCCGGTAGATTTGTCGGTGGCCCAAGACTCCCTTTTAGGCGTCGTTGGAGATGCTAAGCTATTATTTGGTTTTAATACTGAAAATGCAGCGGCTGTTGAATTGGCTGCAGGTCCAAAAGTGTTCCGCGGCAATGGCACTTATGCTTTTGCGCTCAACGACAAAAATCGCATTAAAATCACCGGCGAATATTTAGATGAAGATCTCGATTTTGATTTCTATACAGGCGAAACCAGGCAATGGGTGGATCAAGTCGCCGTCGGTGCGGCCTATCAGTATTGGTTAGGAGGCGACACCTTTAAAGATGTGCAAATTGGCAGCCATTATTCGCATGCAGGCAGTAAAGATTTATCAGATAAAGTTATCAATTTAGGCAATGGCATTACTTTGTTAGATCAACGCCGTATTGCGGGTGGCACAGATTGGAATGGCACTGTAGAAACAGGAATACACTTGTGGCGGCACGGTTTAGTGACGGCTGGTGCTGATTACGATGAGGTGCGTTACGATACCAAGTATGAGATTCATGACGAGGGTGGCAATGAGCAGGGTTTCGGCGGACATCTCAATTTACAACAATTACTGGCGCCTAGCACGCAATTAGAATTAAAATCTAGCGTTACACAATTAGCAGACACTTATAGTGGGGGTTTAAATTGGATTTGGACGGCACGCAGCGGTACAGCATTAAGAGCGGGCTTTGAGTCTGGTTATACCGAGGATCATGCGACCGGACGAAATTTTTGGATAAATGGCATTAGTTTAAATATAGTCTGGGATCAGGCGCGCGATAAAAAATCAGTGGCGACTTATAGTGATCCAGATGTTGCTGCGGAAGATTTATTAACCTGGGCTGCCACCCCTGCAGTGCGTATGCCAGATGTATTGGCGATTACGGATGAGAGAATAACGAAGACAGGCGAGGTAATACCCGACTTTGTATCCGTAACGGCGGCTTGTCCTGAGAGTAAAGCCCTTCAGTATGATCTCTCGACTAAGACCTATAGTGCGCCAGGGGGGTGGGTACAATCGTATCCGAGCTCCAATCTTTTAAGCCAAGGGAATAACAAAAAATCCTTTAATTCTGCCAATATTGCGGGATCGCAGGCGGGGGGGACGGGGGCTGCGGAATGTCTATATGATATTGACATTAATGAGCTTATATTGGTTAATTCCACATATTCTTTCGTACAAGCCAAGGATGGTACCTGGGTGAATAATACTCCATCTGGATTTTGGCCGGAGTCCGAACCACTACCAGCAGCAAGCTGCCTTACTGGGGCGGCAGACTGCACCTTTAAGACGCTAGATCCCAAAACGATGGCAACGCCTAAAGCAAAAGGGGATGAAAATTTGCAGGTGGAGCGTGTTCAACCTACAAAAAGGCGGGCTGAGTTGAGACAAGAACACGGGTAGCTGTAACCGGGAAATACTTAAAAAGCAAATCTATCTAATATGGGCGTATTGAAAAAAGTACGGGTCGTTATCGAATTTATAAAATAAGACAGGGGAGACAATAGGCGTGAGTATAGGTGTAATAGTAGGAATGGCCGAAGGGTCGTGGAGCTATCTTAATGGTACGAGTTGCTCCAATGAAGTATTTCAAGGGTTTTTGAAAGCGCCAGCCGTAAATGGTTACATTCAGCTGAGGCTCCTTGCGCTAAGCCAAGGTTGCAGTGCGTTTCTTAATAACACGAGTACTGGGGAAATATTTGAAATGGCAGAGTTTTCAGGCATTGATATTCCCTCTAATTCAGCACTCAATTGGACAGGGGTTTTCGCCGATGGGGTCGCACTATCTGGTTTCGATGGCATAACTCAGAATATTTATCCCACTATATTTTACAGCATAACTGTTGCCGGACAAATCGGTGCAAGGCTCCTAACGAATTTGACAGACTTTGTGAAAATCCAAGCTGTTCAGCCCCTGATCTTTTCATTAAATAAAGATAGTATTCTTCGATTAAGCTATTCTGCATTTACCGCACCAGTGATGTTTATGATCAATGGTTCTAGTGAAATTATCAGTTACGGGAATAAATTTGCTGGAAACGTAGGTTTGTTTGGAACGATTGATAAGCCCTTGATCATAATCAAGAGCGTGGCAGACATTGTGAATGGCTTCCTGATGGATAGTGCTCGCTTGCTGCTTACGGGGGAACCTCAAACAGGTGACACCATGACGGCAGTGCGCAATATCCAGGTTACGGATAGCGCGCTTCATTATTTGTCTAACTTAGCTAATTTCCTGATAACGAGATTAGATCCAGCGACTCGATGTGTTGATGACGCGAAGCTCTCAGCGCAATTTGCAAATGATACTACGAGACAGATTTTTACTACGGAACCATTGCCTGCAGAACAAGGACTCTGTGGGCTTACGGCTAAGAATGTACCTGGATGGATTTATAATTTTGATAAAAAACCCTTTCCCCCGAGTCCGAGCCCAGCATCGAGTTCTAGTCCTGTACCGAGTCCGAGTCCAGCATCGAGTTCTAGTCCTAGCCCTGTACCGAGTCCGAGTTCTAGCCCTGCACCGAGTTCGAGCCCTGCACCGAGTTCGAATCCAGCACCGAGTTCGAGTCCTGCACCGAGTTCGAGTCCTAGCCCAACGCCATTGCCTTCAGGCGATAGAAAATCGCAGTGGTGGCCCTACTTAATGCCATTAGTTTCGCTATGCGTTTTTGCAGCAGAGCGAAGGGCTGCAATACGAGGCTTAAACACACTGCTAAGCTCTGAGGCAGTCAAGGATAAACCGACAGTATATGCATTTTTGAAGCAATGTCTGCAATTTATTCGGGACGAAAGTGCATTTAATCTATTGATGGGAGCTACAGCAGGCGTGGCGTATACTGCCAATAAAAGCATGAATTGGGATAACTATAATGAGAACCAAGCTATTTTTATACTAGCGGCTGCATTCTTTGGGGCGGAAGCTCTGCTGAATATGTTAATGGAAGTCCAGGATGCTTCTGTTCAAAAGCGTGCAAGGGACTTTAAAGCGGTGGGGTGGAGTACGACTATTCCCACTCTAACAGCGTGCATAGCACTTCCTTTATCGCTTTACTATCTATGGCCAAGCTATACAGAAGCAAATTTTTTATGGGCGACTCTAGGCGCGCAAGGAATAAGGCAATGTGTGACTTCGGGCATACAAGCAATAAAGCAATGTACAGAGCCTGCACCTAGAGTATATCAAAGTATGGGGCTTCTGGTTCAAGACCCAGACTCAGACTCAGACTCAGACTCAGATTCAGACTCAGAGTCAGAGTCAGTGCAGGAAAAAAAGATCTCAGCTCAAGTCAGCAGAAGCGCAATGGTTGCCTTTAAGATGGGCCGTGCTATATTGGCTCTAGGTAGCACAGCCGCTGTAGCGGTGACAACACTGTGGCTTCTGAATGAAGCACAGGATGACAAGCGCTATACACCTGAAGAAGCTATGGCTTTGAATGCAAGCGGGGGTGCTTTAATGGGAGTTGCAGTGACAGCACTCGTAACGGCGGCTCCGGTAGTCGTCTATAGTGCCGCCAACTGTTGTAGCAAAATGACCTGGGGCTCTATCACGAACTTCTTTTCTTGCCGTAAAGCTACAGGGTATGAAGCGGTAGATGATCAGGATGAACCAGTGCTTCCACACAGGAGTGGTATTTGTTGTGGTCTTTTTGATTGAATTTGACATTGATGTGACTACACTTTCCCAGACAGAAACGTTAAAATAGTTAGGGAAAGAGGAGTCCCTAAAATGATCAAAAAAAGATAACACAATATAATGCAGAGGCGGTATGGGTATCAACATGTCCGTTAATATAAATACGACCACTCCTAGGCCGCTTTCCAGATAAAATGGACCTATGTTACCGGATTTCCCAATGCGGTATAAGGCATAATCAGCTTGCGTTAGGGTGGCTTTTCTGGCACCATGGGTCATTATTATAACGGTTGGAAATGTAAATATGCACCCTTATCTCAATATTGCCATTAAGGCCGCCCGCAAGGCAGGTGAAGTCATTGCTAGAGCCCAGCAAGATTTGAACAAGCTGCATATACAAGAAAAATCACCGCACGATTTTGTCAGTAATATAGATCAAAAAGCAGAACTTATTATTCGCGATACCATTCATCACTCCTACCCCACTCATAGCATCTTAGGAGAAGAGGGTGGAGCCCAAGAAAATGAAGATGGGCAAACGTGGTGGATTATCGATCCTATAGACGGCACACAGAATTTTATCAAAGGCTTACCTTTTTTTGCCGTTTCCATCGCCATTAAAGAACAAGGTAAATTAAGCCATGCGGTAGTTTACGACCCCATGCGTCAAGAATTGTTCACCGCCAGCCGTGGTAAGGGCGCCTTCCTAGAGAACCGCATGCGCGTTAGCGACAAACGCGGCTTAAACGGTGCTTTAATGGGTACAGGCTTGCCCACCCCACGTGCCGAGGGCTGGAATCAAACACAATCTACGTTGAATGCCCTGTTTAATCAAATCGCCGATATTCGTTGCCTAGGCTCGGCTGCTTTAGCCCTGGCATACGTAGCCTGTGGCCGCTTAGATGGCTATTGGGAATCAGGCTTAAAAGAATGGGACATCGCCGCAGGGTGTTTACTGGTTAAAGAAGCTGGCGGTTTAGTCACTGATTTTCAAGGCGTAGAAAATTACCTAAGCTCGGGTAATATAGTTGCAGGGTCAGCGAAAGTGTTGAAAGAATTGCTACCGTTATTGGGCAATAAGGTTTGAGTAGATCTGCTGGGTCACCCCAGCAGACCCGCCTCTCGCTGTTCCCCTGCCGGCTCTTCTTCAAGAATCAAACCTTCTACGTTCCAGTCAGCCTGTACCATACTGCTATTGATAGTCCGTAGCACCTGACCTCGAGCAGCTCATGAAATAGTGCTAGTAACGCGAGTTATGTTTAAGCGGCCATAGTCGTAAGTAGTAGTCTTTAAAAATCTCAGTAAAATAATGACTTTCGACGCCATCTATAATTTCGCGCATTTGCGTTTCTTTAGGGATGTTCTCTACATCAAATAAAGTTTGCAAGTTGCA
>VFJV01000048.1 GCA_009885895.1 Gammaproteobacteria bacterium | reverse complement strand
TCTATGATAATGTGTAACAGGTTGAAAAATGGGTAAACGAGCCGGTATGGCCAAAGAAAAAGAGATCAAAAAAGCATCAACGGGCTTTAGTTTAGACAAACTATTGTTTCGTGGTGCCGACCAACAAAGTTTCTTAGAAGACTTAGCCACCTTGGTGGAAGACGGTGTTCCTGCCAATAAGGCCATAGACGTATTGGAAAAGGTTTTAGAAGGCCCTGCCAAGAAAGTAGCAGAGAGTATTAGCCGATCTCTAGCCCATGGCCAATCTTTTTCGGACGGTATGGTGGGTTGGTTTCCGCATTATGTGGTGGAATTGGTGCGTATAGGCGAGCAGGGCGGTACCCTGGTACACAATATACGTGTGGCGGCAGAGGCTTTGGGGCAAGAATCGGAGGTTTTATCCTCTTTGGCATCGGAATTAACGTATCCCATCGTTGTGTTGGCGTTTGCCTGCGGCATTATTATGAACTTTAACAGCAAGGGCGGTATTTTAGAGCAATTTGCCCAAGTAAAACCCGTAGCCACATGGCCTAGTAGCGGGCAGTCTTTGTATAATTTAGCGCAGATTTTAACCAATGGTTGGTGGGTGATTATTTTAGGGATTATAGGCTTTATAGTATTGCTGAATTTCATTTTAAAAACCTACATAGGCCCTGGGCGTGACAGTTTAGATCAAATTCCGTTACTAAATCTTTACCGCAAACTAACCGCGGCAAGTTTTATGGAAACCATGGGTTTATTGGTCTTAAACGGCGTGGTGTTCAAGCAAGCTTTGGCCTTAATCTCCAGACAAGCCAGTGTGTATTTGCGTTTTCACATGCGTTTAATGGAAAGGCGCTTGGGTAAGGGGGAAGGCAATATTGCCGATGTGTTGAATACCGGATTAATCGATCGCGCCGATATTATACGGCTGCGTGCCATTGCCGAAGCCCGAGGTTTTGAACATGCCCTGGTGCGCCAAGGTAAGCAAGCCAATGCCAATGGCTTGAAGGTATTGAAAAAAGTGAGTAAGCTAATAGGCTCGCTCATCTTATCGATGAGTGCGGTGGCCGCAGGGTTAATGGTTATGGGGACGTACAGTATTTCGCAAGCCTTGGGCAGTTAGGGGAGGATTCTACGGCAGGGGTTAAACGAATAACGCCTGGCCTGGGAAAATAGTTTCTTAGTGTGTGTATTTAATGTAATGAGGAGAAAATGTGATGAAAAAAATGTTAGCAAGAAAGCCTTTTAGTAGAATGGAAGGTTTAACGCTGTTAGAAACAATGTTTGCATTGGCAGTCGGTGCTTTGGTGCTGATTGGTGCGGTGATATTTTACATGTCCACCAAGCAAAGTGCGAATGCCAGTAAATCAGTGGGGGATATGAATGCGATTGTGGCGGGTTATCAATCCTATATTGCGGGGGGTAACACGATGACTAGTGCCACAACATTAACCGACATTCAAAGTGCCGGGTTTTTACCAACCCCATTATACGACGCTTGGGGTCAGGCTTATACAGTAGATAGTACAACAACCCCGGGGGTTCTGGCCATTACAATTCCAGGCATAGCGGGCGCTACATACACAGCAGCAACGGATAGCGGGGCTGCATCGGCTACAGGCGATAAAAATTGTGCGGCTATATACATGATGGCAACCTCATCAGGGGCGCCAGTGTCAAGTACCACAGTATGCTCAGTTAAATATACACTCTAGTGTGTAAATAACGTTGCCAATGCCGGCGGGTGGCATTGGCACTTTAATGAATGATGATTTTAAATAATGGGAGAGAATGTGATGAAAAAAATGTTAACAAGAAAGCCTTTTAGTAGAATGGAAGGTTTAACGCTGTTAGAAACGATGTTTGCATTGGCAGTGGGTGCCTTGGTGCTGATTGGTGCGGTGATATTTTATATGTCGACCAAACAAAATGCGAATGCCAGCAAATCAGTGGGGGATATGAATGCCATTGTCGCGGGTTATCAATCCTACATTGCTGGGGGCAATGCTGCTCCATCAGGGACTACAGGTCTAGCACTGGTTCAAGACGCCGGGTTTTTGCCAAAGCCTTTGAACGATGCTTGGGGGATCGCATATAAGGTAGAGTTAAGTGCAACAACGGGCCTGCTTAACATTGGGATCCCAGGAATAGCTCTTGCGGATATAAACTGTAAGGCAATAACCAACATGGTTGGAACGAGTGCTACCGCTGCTACTGTAACCGGTGCCCCGTGCGCATTTGCATACCCACTCTAAGGCCATAGGAGCATACGCCAATGACAGTAACACGTTGTAAGCAAAAAGGTTTAACCTTGCTAGAAACGATACTGGCCTTGGCGGTGGGGGTCGTCATTATCATGGGGGTTTTGATGTATTTCCAAACCGCCAGCGATAATGCCAACATGACATCAACGATTAAAATAGTGGGAGATATCGGTACGGCAGTGCGCGCTTATGCGCAATCGCCAGACTATAAACCGGGCAGCATTAGTTTAGCGACCTTACAGTCTGCAGGTTTATTAACGGGTGCAGCTACAGTGAATCCTTGGTCTGTACAGGGCAATTCTTTGAAAGTGACTACCAACGGCAATTACCTGGGCATTAATTTTTACAATGTGCCTGCAAAGGTGAATACGGCAACGAAGCCTCAGACTAAAGCGGGCGGAATTTGCGGGACTTTAGCCCTGCAATTGTCCAACGCACTGCCCATGCCTTCGCCTGGAACGGTAACCTTAGGTGGTATTGTGTATACGATTACGGTTCCTGGAGGCGTGCATGCAGCATGGTCTTGTAGCAGCAAGACATGCCAAGCCAATTCTCAGGGCGCGGCGGCCTGCCAGTATACGAGCGGGCAAACCATGGGTACTTTGTCTATACTGATGGATTTGACTTAAACGCGTAATAGCTATTTTGGACTATACTCCAAATTAATGGCCACTTATTCAGATTACAGCTCAAAACTAAAAATAACGCAAAAAAAGCTGAAAATTAGCCACTTGGTGGCTAATTTTCAGCTTTTAAACTATACTCTGGGTATCTTTTTAAGTACCTGGATTAGGCATGTTAACCCGAAAAATTATGTCAAAAATAGAAGCAGCCCTAGCGGATACCCCTGTGGTATTAGTACACGGCCCGCGTCAGGCGGGCAAAAGCACACTAGTGCAATATTTAGCCACAACAATGAAGGGGGCTCACTATTTTACCTTTGATGAAGCTCAGATATTGTCTTTGGCCAAGGCTGATCCCGAAACATTCTTAGCCGGATTAACCGGCCCTATTATTTTAGATGAAGTGCAACGAGTACCCGAAATTTTTTTAGCGATTAAGCTTATGGTGGATAGAAACCGTAAGCCCGGACAATTTTTATTAACGGGCTCTGCGAATGTATTGCTATTACCACAAATGGCGGATTCATTGGCGGGTAGGATGGAAATGATCCCCTTATTGCCCTTTGCTCTAACAGAACTCAGTCAAAGCACTCTTAACTTTATAGATGCAATTTTTTCAACCGAATGCAATGTTAATATTAGCACTGCAGAAAAACAAGCCGATCTATGGCCTAATATTTTGCGTGGCGGTTATCCGGAAATGATAACGCGGCACAATGCAAAAAGACGCGAAGCGTGGTTTGAAGCGTATTTGAATAGCATTTTATCGCGTGACGTTAAAAACATCGCCCATATTGAAGGGTTAACGGAGTTGCCAAATTTATTGTCTATGATAGCAGCACGCTGTTGTGGTTTGCTCAATTTTTCGGAATTGTCCAGAAGCACTAAGGTGGCGCAAACCACCTTAAAGCGGTATATGATTTTATTGGAAATGACATTTTTAATATCATTACTAAAACCTTGGTCTAATAATTTAAATAAACGCTTTGTTAAATCACCTAAAATGATGTTAAATGATAGCGGATTACTGGCGCATTTATTGGGCGTTGATTCTACTACAGTGCTTTCTATGGGAAATCAACGCGGTATGCTGTTGGAAAATGCTGTGTATTGCGAACTGTATAAACAAAAATCGTGGAGTGAATTACGCACTCAGTTATACCATTATCGCAGCCATGATAATATCGAAGTTGATTTTGTGCTAGAAAGCGCCGATAAACGCGTCGTGGGTATAGAAGTGAAAGCGGCAAGCCGTATTGGCGCTGAAGATTTTAAAGGCTTAAAAAATTTGGCTGAAATTTCGGGTGAGCAATTCTATCGTGGCATTGTGCTGTATACCGGAGATAAAATCATTCCATTCGGCCAAAAATTACTGGCCATGCCGGTAACGAGTTTGTATTAAAAGGGCGGCTTGCACACGCCCAAGGGTGCTTAGTCCTAATATACTCTACGCATTTGATTTTTAGGGGGTGTTGCCTGCGCCCATCTCGCCCCAGTATATGGCAGAATACGTCACTCCTGGAGCTCGCGGACTAGGCGCCTACCCTAAAAACTAACTGCTATGAGTATACGCCTCGTCTAAGCGCGTTATAGTGTGAATGCGATCGTATATTTCTAAGCGGTGCACCGAAATATCTTTGGGTGCTTCTACGCCCAAACAGACTTGGCTGTGCTTAATTTTCAGCACAACAATGCGTATGTC
>VFJV01000132.1 GCA_009885895.1 Gammaproteobacteria bacterium | reverse complement strand
CGTCAATTGCCATTTGACGGGCCCGTGACCGTTGCCACTGTAGTGGCCAGTATAGGTGCCGGTTTAGCCAAAGCAGCTTTGGCTGCTAAGGTCAACGATGTACTGGTAGACTTAAGTTATACCCTAGAAAAAGACGCTACTTTAAAGGTGATTACGGCTAAAGACCCTGAAGGCGTAGAAGTGTTGCGCCATTCTACGGCGCATCTATTGGCACAAGCCGTCAAACAATTATTTCCCAACGCGCAAGTCACCATAGGTCCTGTGATTGAAGAGGGTTTTTACTACGATTTTGCATTTCTTCGCAGTTTTACTCTGGAAGATTTAGCCGCCATAGAGGCCAAAATGCATGAATTAGCCGCTAAAAGTTATGATGTCACGCGACGCGTCATGAGTCGCGATGAGGCCATCGCTTTTTTTCGTGAATTAGGCGAAGAGTATAAAGCTGAAATTATTGCGGATATTCCGCCTACCGAAACCTTGTCTTTATATCAACAAGGCGATTTTGTAGATTTATGCCGTGGTCCGCATGTGCCCAATACCAGCCATTTAAAGGCGTTTAAGCTGATGAAACTCGCGGGGGCTTATTGGCGCGGAGATTCCAATAATGTGATGCTACAACGTATCTATGGCACGGCTTTTGCAGATGATAAAGCCTTGGCGGCCTACTTATACCGCTTAGAAGAAGCCGAAAAGCGCGATCACCGTAAATTAGGTAAATTATTGGATTTATTCCACACTCAAGAAGAAGCGCCCGGCATGGTGTTTTGGCATCCTAAGGGTTGGCAAATATACCGTGTGGTTGAAGAGTATATACGCAAAAAGTTACACGAATACGATTATCAAGAAATACGCACGCCGCAAATTGTAGACAGAATTTTGTGGGAAAAATCGGGTCATTGGGAGCAATATCGCGAAGAAATGTGGGTCACTTCAACCGAAAATCGCGATTATGCCATTAAACCCATGAGTTGTCCTTTGCACGTGCAAGTTTTCAAACAAGGCTTACACAGCTATCGTGATCTGCCATTACGCTTTGCGGAATTTGGCTCTTGTCATCGCAATGAGGCTTCGGGGACTTTGCACGGTTTGATGCGTGTACGTCATCTGACCCAGGACGATGGGCATTTGTTTATACGAGAGGACCAAATTGAAGCCGAAGTGGCCAAATTATTGGATTTAGTCTACGAAGTGTACGATGACTTTGGTTTTGAAGACATCAGTTGTAGGCTGTCTACACGCCTGAGAATCGCATTGGGGATGATAGTATGTGGGATAAGGCCGAAGAAGCCTTGCAACGGGTACTGAACAATAAGGGGGTCAATTGGACCCTACAACCCGGCGATGGCGCCTTTTACGGCCCTAAAATCGACTTTAAACTGCGTGATTGTCTGGGCCGTGAATGGCAATGCGGCACGGTGCAATTAGACTTTCAATTGCCTGGCAGATTAGATGCTTATTACATAGACGAGGCCGGCGATAAGGTTGTTCCCGTGATGTTGCATAGAGCGGTATTGGGTTCTATGGAGCGGTTTATAGGGGTATTAATTGAGCACTTTGCCGCTAAATTTCCGGTGTGGTTGGCACCCGTTCAGGCGGTTATCCTGAATGTCAGCGATAAACAAAGCGAATATGCTCAAAAAACATACGGAAAACTAAAAAATCTAGGCTTTAGGGTAGAAAAGGACTTGCGTAATGAGAAAATAGGCTTTAAGATCCGGGAGCACACACTGCAAAAAGTACCTTACTTGCTCATTATAGGCGATAAAGAAGTCAGCGCAAACACGGTCACTGTCAGATCTCGCATAGGCGAAGATTTGGGAGGGATGCTTTTGCCTGATTTTGTATCCTTATTGGAGAAAGAAAGTGCCTTATTGGGGCGTGGTGCGTAGGGGCAAGCCCCTGTGCTTGCCCTGTATGAGTAACCGCAGGGGTTTAGCCCCTACGTGTAAATTTACAGAAATGTAAAATGGGTCTGTTACGGGGGGATTTGAGATTAGTACAAAGCAAACAGCGGTCAAAACGCGAATTAATGAGGAGATTAGGGCTAAAGAAGTACGTGTAATCGATGAAAATGGAGACCAAGCCGGCATTTTAAGCTTAGCGGAAGCTTTGCAACGTGCCACAGCACTTAGTTTAGATTTAGTCGAAGTATCGCCTACTGCTGAGCCACCTGTTTGCAGGATCATGAACTATGGTAAACATGTTTACCAGCAAAAGAAAAATGCTGCCGATTCTAAGAAGAAGCAGCATAAAGTT
>VFJV01000001.1 GCA_009885895.1 Gammaproteobacteria bacterium | reverse complement strand
GGGTTAAATTCACAGAAATCCGGTGATTTTCTTGAAAACTTCAATCGCCAAAATAGCGACTAAAGACTATAGGGAAAGGACTTTTATGGCTTTTCGGTCAGGCACTAATCTAGTCGTTTTGACCAAAAATATGAATGAAGGAGATACTGTTAGAAACGATGGGTATACTCTTCACAAATCACCCCACTCGCGGCCAAGATTGCAGCAACGCCTTCAATAAAATAGCCAATGGAATCGCAAAGAAAATTCCCCAAAACCCCCAAATAGTCCCAAAAAATAAAATAGCGATGATGATCGCCACCGGATGGATTTTGACGGCCTCAGAAAACAATAAAGGCACCAATACATTGGCGTCTAGGGTTAATAATATACTGTAAGCAATCAGCAGATACATCAGTGAACTTCCCCACCCCCATTCTAAAAAAGCAACTAAAATCACGGGCACCGATACCATGACCGCGCCTACAATGGGAATTAAAGTCGATAAGCCTACTACGACTGCCAATAATGCGGTGTAATTTAAATGTAACAACGAAAAAATAATGAGTGCCATTAAGGTAACAATAAGCACTTCCAGTAATTTGCCCCGTATATAATTTCCCAATTGCACATCAACCTCATGCCAGATCCCTAAGATAGTGGTTTTATCTTTGGGTAAATAACGATTGCACCACCTCGTAAGGCCGGCCTTGTCCAGTAAAAATAAATACACCAACATAGGAACCAATACGAGATAAACGGCTAAAGCAATCACGGTAGGGATAGAAGAAACTGAGAGACTTAAAATAACGCGTCCATATTTTAAAACGTCTGTTTTTACGGTAGCCAACATTGAATTAAACTGATCCACTGAGATTAAATCTGGATAACGCGCGGGCAATGCAGATAGAAAACGGCTGCTACGCCCTAGCATAGCTGGAAATTCTAATAATAAGGCAGAAGCTTGCTTCCACAATAAGGGCAATAAAATGAATAATGCCACAACCAATATACCTATGAAAAACAAAAATACAACGCTAACCGCCAACCAGTGCGGCCAATGCCATTTTTTTAGACGCATAACCATGTCTTCTAATAAATAGGCAATAACCAAACTTGTAAATAAAGGGGCAAATACCTCGTTTAGATACCTCATTAACCCTAAAATAACAAGAATGGCCAACAGCAAATATACTGCTTGTGGTTTGGACAAATAGCGTTTATACCAAATCTGTAAGAGTTTTAACATGCTTATACCTTTTTTTGAACTAAAAAATAAGTCCCTTCTGCCGTGCTGCCTTCTTCTGCCAACAGCACATGGACCGTGCTAAATAGTAAGCGCAAATCCTCTATGCTCGCTTTATCATCCACCCAAATGCGTAAAAACGCTTCGAAAGACAGCTTTTTTAGGGCTTGTTTGGTCTGTAGCAAGGGCAAAGGACAAAGCAAGCCCCTAGTATCCAAAATAATCTCTCTCTCAGCCGTCATTTAGATGCGTTTTCCCCAAAATATAGTATAATATACTCTTCGCAGTTGGTTTTTAGGGGGTGTTGCCTACGCCCATCTCGCAACAGTCATGTATATTTTACCCTTGTTGCCCTAGGGCTCGGTGCCTACCCTAAAAACCAACTGCTATGAGTATATGGCTTTATTCAATCAGATTTGCGGACTATCTATGCTATTTGTAACGCTTTTTAACCGCCTGCTTCTATGCATAAGCCTAAGCTTGCTAACCCCATTATACCTACAAATTGCTTATGCCGATATCCCCTTGCCCTCTATTGCAGATAATAGCGCCCCAGCCCTCAGCGATTTAGAAGAAGCCCAATTAGGCAAGCAATTCTTCCTGTCTATTAAAGCCAGTGGCCAGGTGATAGACGATCCCTTGACCAACGAATACATCGATACCTTAGGCAACCGTCTGGTCAAAGCCACTAAAAGCAATGGCCAAACCTTTCATTTTTTTGTATTGGCAAATCCCGACATCAACGCTTTTGCCGGCCCAGGCGGATACATAGGGATTAACAGCGGGCTTATCACGCAAGCCAAAAATGAAAGCGAAGTTGCCGCCGTACTCGCGCACGAAATCAGCCACGTCACCCAAGGCCATTTGGCACGCGCCATGGCAAAGGCAAAAGGCGTAGAATTATCCGCATTGGCGGGTTTATTGGCCTCTATCGCCATCGGTGTATACAATCCGAATGCGGGAGCAGGTGCACTGTCCGCCACCATGGCGGGCGCACAGCAAAGCATGCTGACCTTTTCACGCAGCAACGAAGAAGAAGCGGATAATATAGGCATGCAGGTGTTGTACAATGCCGATTTTGACCCCAAGAGCATGCCCAATTTTTTTGAAACGTTGCAACGCAATCAACGTCTTTATGGTACGGTCCCTGAATTCTTAAGCACTCACCCCTTAACCACAAGCCGTATTGCCGATAGCCTTAGTCGTGCTAGCCATTTTGCGCCTAAAGCGTATCGCGAAGATCCTGGTTTTGATTTTCTGCAAAATCATTTGAGCACCCTAACCGCCAGCAATCGCCATGGCTTGGTCACGCAATATGAAAAAGAATTAACGCAAACACCGGCAGCACAACGGCCGGCTGTTGAATATGGTTATGCGATTGCCCTAAAAAATGAAGGTCAGCCCGCAAAAGCACTACCCCTATTGGAACGATTGCATCAGCAAAATCCTAATAACTTATGGATCAGCATTGCCTTATGCCGCAGTTATGCCCTCAACAAGCAATCGAAACTGGCTTTGGATGAATTTGCAAAATTACATGCTGCGGATACGGACAATTATCCTATTATTTATTATTACGCGTTTACCCTGATGGAAGACAATCAACCCAAATTAGCTTTGGATCTCTTGCGCCAACATCAATTAGATGAACCCGACGATCCCATCCCCTATCAATTATTATCTCAGGCCCAAGGTCGCGCCGGGTTTGTCTCCGATGCCTATCAAACTCGCGCAGCGTATCTCATGAGTATGGGTGCTGCGCGCCAAGCTTTGGATCAACTTAAAATGGCAGAGGCTATGCCGAATAATTCAGACATTAACAAAGCCAAAATAAAAGCACAGATGGAAGAAGTGCAATCGAGTTTGAATAATAAGTAGAGATTTTTTGTTTCTAAAGAAGATAAAATTTATTGCGTACTCTTAATCCGGTCAATTGCACTACACCGTACGCGGAGCCCGTCATTGCGAGCCAGTGAGCGCAGCGAGCAGGCGCGGCAATCCATCGTTTTAACAATGAAAATGAGCGTGATGCACTATAAATTTAATCAACTTACGTGATCTAAAAAACGACCTCTTTCATTGCACTACACCGTACGCGGAGCCCGTCATTGCGAGCCAGTGAGC
>VFJV01000094.1 GCA_009885895.1 Gammaproteobacteria bacterium | reverse complement strand
GTTCAAAGTAGCATTCAACAACGCTAAAGCCCATCCAAACTGCATGCACCGCAGCCTAACTAAACCCTAAGCCGCGCTTAGACTCACCCCGGGGGGCGTTTACCCCCGGGCGTTGTTTTCCCCCGCATCTCTTTTTTAAAAAAACTTTCAAAAAAGCACCTATTTATCTTTTACTTATGTTTTATTTTTGGTATCATAGTAGCGACTCTAGGTGTTTACACCTTGGGTAGTACGTGTGGGGTCTTTTTAAGGCCAAACACAAAGGCGCAACGCTGAGCCCTTAGCTTTAAAACGAAGGCTCAACGCTGCAAACTGTTCAGTCGCCCCTCTGGCAAGCTTACAACAAGCCAAAAGGGCTAACTTGAACCTTACACCAATAAGGACAAGCTATGCACATTATACCGCATTGCCGCGGCGCTTTACAGCCGCGTTTCTCTATTGCCCACCATAAAACGCCACACCCGCCGTGTTGCCCGGTGCATTTAACCGCTATCTGGATTAAAAACGAACGTTTTTTAGATCTAGACGCGTGTAAATTCAAGGCGCATTTGCCGCTTGAAAATTCCACGTCTTTTGTTGCTGTAATTTAGCCCGTTTAGGCTTTATTCACCTACACCAGGAGACTTTATGTGGCATTTTTTTAGGCACGTCTGGGGCGTTCCTTATGGTGGGCGAGATCCACCTGTATAGGCTACGCCTGTTTTTTAGATTTTGCGTTTACGCCTATGGTGGGTGTAAACCAACATGGTTTTTTATTTTTAGATCAAGGAGTTTTTAAATGCTTATTTTAACCCGACGGATTAATGAAGTCATACGCATAGGCGATACCATTAAAGTGCTTATAGTGGACATCAACGGCAACCAAGTACGCATCGGTATAGACGCGCCCAAAGACATTACGGTGCACCGAGAAGAAATTTATGAGCGTATTCAGGCAGAACGCCTAGAATTAGATCCGGAGTTCGACCCCGACGAGTACTAAGCTATTTTGAAATCGCAAGACAAGGCGCGTTGTATAACGCGCCTTGTTAAGGATCATGCACGAATCATCCTCATTAAAAAGCAAGAACTCGCCTGGCTGAAGGAACCGGGCGGCTAGTAGCTGGACACCCCCCTGAACAACGAGAAAACATAGCGTCCGGCTGCCTCGATAGGCTCGCCGCTGGCTTTATCGCCTCGTTATAACGTTTCAACAATTTTGCATTGGGCTTCAGCTCTTCCTGCAACTCTTTTTCCGTTAAAACCTTACTATTTACTGTAATCCCAGGTAAAAACCCTTCGTCTAGGGCCGCAGCTACATTTTTTTCTATTAGTTCGGGAACTTTTTTGTCGGACGCAACAATAGCAATATATAAAATAGGCTTAGAGTCGGCTTGGTCCTTTTTCGATTGCGCCATGCCCGATACTATGGCCTTAACATGCGCATCTTCCTGGCTATACGCCGTAACTCTCCACCGCTCTGCTTCCTTTTCTGCCGTAAACACATGTATGCCCTTATCATAAGCCGTTACAAAATCATACTTCGAGGGATCCTCGCAAGGTTTCATGGTGCTCTTTGTGTATCCTTGAATAAACCAACTGTCTAACTTCTGCTTTATGTACGCTATGAAACCGTTAAAAACGGCTCGGGTAGGGGTGAAAATTGCTGAGGGAGAAAAGCGCCCATTTCGCGGTGTGCAAGGCGTGCCCGGCGGCGTGGGGGGTGTTTTAATCTCGTCATCATCCGAACGGCTATTGAGGGGTGTGTTCGGCAGCATTGCAGGCAGCTTAACCGAAAAAGGTATCGCCGTTCTGCTGGGTGTATTCATATTATCGGCTAAATTTTCGATTGGCCTATCGCCTCCTTTTTGTATACGTGTATGCTGCGGAGTTTCGCTCAGAAAACTTGGTTTCTTTTTATCAACCTTCTCTACTGTAGTGTTATTTAAAGCGCGGATTTCCTCTTTGATCTCTCTATAATCAGCGGAAGAATGTGCCTTAACCAGATTAAACAGCTCAAAAACGGATGTATTATTCTTGCTTTTTTCTAAAAAATCGTGGTTTTGAGCCTCATAACCCTTTTGCTTTTCTAACAGGCATTTTTTTAACGAGTCTAAATTTAACGCTGTGGCACCCGAATTTAACTCTGGGCAAAAACTATAGGATAAAATGGTTCCCTTCTTTACCCTGTCTTCCCCGAAATTTTCAGGCAATATCGCCATAAGGAACGAAGGCATGTTTAATAGCGCTGCGGCATACTGCGATAAAAACAAAAGTTCGTCATTATCTGAATTCAATAAAGGCTCTAAGAAGCGGGCGCAAATTTTATCCTCGATGCCCTCAAAACAAGCATCGTGAAAAATGTTGGCGGCTTTAAGACCGTCAATTTGCTTTTTAAGCTCTCTTTCAAAAAAAACTTTGGCAACTTGGTTTCTTTCTTCTCTATCCTCTTCTATTTGCAACACTCTGGCTACAGGCGCAAAATCAACACCTGATAGACTCTCGCTTAAATTGGGCTCAGCTTGAAATGCCTGCAGCATTAAAGTAAGATCTTTACACACCATTTCAATCGCCGGAACCAATGCGCTAACAATAGGGTTTATTTTTACAACCGCATCGCTGTCTTCATACAATGCTGTTTGAATGGCCTCCAATACATCAGGGTGCAACTTCAAAGGATTATCCCCTGAAAAATACGGCGCCAACAATTGCAGATCGCTTACACACCATGGCTTTTTATCTAAGAGCGCAACAATATCCTTAAAAAACTGTAATCGCAGGCCCGCGTTGCTGCCTGCTATAAATTTTTCAAAAGAACTTAATTGTTCCGGTAGTGTTTTAGCATTGGTTAAAAAATAAATAAGTTGCCTTTCGGAATTTTTGTTAAAAAATGTATCTTGCAATGGTTTTAACGTCTTCGGGCGTACATAACCATCTTCTTTCAAGGCATTCAGCAGGTTAAATTGTGTAGGAAAATACGCCATAATGCCATGGCTTTTTTTAATATCCTCTATTCTATCGCAAGCCGCTAAATCTAAGGCTTTTAAAAGCTCTTCAACGGGCATTACTCTTCTCGTTAAACTTTGAACCATTTGCACGCTAAAAGTATATAAACATGGGCCTGCAATGGTGGGTACCTTTTCTACGGGTATACACAGTGGTCTGATCTCATCCCTCAGCAGTGCATCCATTTTAAACCACTTGTCTATATGGCCTATAAAGTCCTGAAGCGCTTTGGTGTGTACATCAAAACTTTCATCAGAGGCATAAATCTCTAAGAATAATTGAATGGCGTTGGAATTAACCGTTTCCGCCTCATCAAGAGGCCATTTTTCATGCGCTTTATTGATATGCGCACAAAGCGCTCTCTGCGACGCTATAATAGGCTTAAATTTAGCTAAAAACTCTTGAATAAACCTTTTTTGGGTAGCATTTATCTGCACATCTTGAATAATGAAATTCAGATCTGTTTCTATTCCCTCAAAGAGTTTTAAACGGCTCTGCTCTGTGTTAATTATTTCTAAAAATATAGGTTTAACGGATTTGACATTACATTTCTCATCTGAAAATAGCTTAGGCTTTATAGTCATCGCTGCCTTGATATCTTCTTTAGTCAATGCTGAATGCTTATCTTGCACGGGCTCACCCGTAATCAGCTGGGACAAACTACGCAGCGCCCCTAACTCAAATTTTTCTTTCATATTAAACACCTTTTTTATAGTTATACTCATTGCTTGTACCTGGTTGAGTATAAAGGGAAAAAGGCAGAATGGCTAGCGTTTATGGTCGGTCGGAAGATAAATTATAGATATTAAGTTCATAAAGGAGCGCCGAAGCGCCCCTGATGGCCGTTACTGCGCCTTCACAATTAAATTATTGTGCACCACTTTCACCCCTTCAACCTTGCTGACAACTTCGCCTGCGCGGACGACCTGGCTTGGACTGGATACAAAGCCACTGAGTTGTACCGCTCCTTTGAAGGTTTTAACACTGATGCTGGTGCTAGAAACCTCTTTCTCACCCAACAACGCCGTTTTTACCTTGGTGGTAATCGCGCTGTCGTCTAGGTATTCGCCCGTGCTTTCGCGCGTAGGCGTAGCATGGCAAGCCAATAGACTCAAAAATAGTACCAATATAGCAGGAATGGAATATCCTTTTTTATGCCCTTTTGCCATCGTTAACCCCTTTTTCAACGTTAAAAAAATATTGTACTGCATTTAATGCTATAGGGGAAGCGTTTGGAGAGCGCAATTCAGGCGACTTAGGCGTCGCCCAAACAGTCTTAGAGATTATTCACGACGTTAAAGCGCTTTGGCTTCTTCTTTTTCTAAGGGAATAACGTTTACGTACTGACGTTGCAACAAACCACGTCGTTCAAATTTAACGTGACCTGCTACCAACGCATACAAGGTATAATCCTTGCCTAAGCCTACATTCCATCCCGGGTGGTATTTAGTTCCGCGTTGACGAATTAAAATATTGCCCGCCAAAACGGCTTGACCACCCGTTTTTTTAAGCCCTAAATATTTAGGTTGAGAATCGCGGCCGTTACGGGTACTACCGCCTGCTTTTTTGTGTGCCATTTGTTTGTCTCCAAATTAGATGACGATTTCAGTTATCTTCACTTTTGTGTAACTTTGTCTATGACCTTGCCTTCTTATGTAGGTCGTACGGCGTTTAAACTTGATGATGTTTATTTTTTTGCCACGGCCATGCTCAACCACCGTTGCCAAAACGCGGCAACCCTTTAGCAAAGGTGTACCTACTTTGACTTCCTCTCCAGTGTTCACTAAAAGAACTTCATTAAATTCGACTGCGCCCCCTTCTGCTATGGGCAATTTTTCAACAGAAAGCACTTGATCTTTGGTGACTGGATATTGTTTGCCACCCGTAATAATAACCGCATACATGTTCATACTCCAAAATTTGGCGAAAACCGGACCTGGATAGGTCGAAAATAGCTGCCTATAGTACGACATTGTCCGATGAGATGCAAGGTATGAGACGAATTTATTTTATGGTATTATGCCGAATTACAGCATAAAGGGGTTTATTATGTCTTTGGATGCCATACGCAGCCATGTTACCGACGATATGGATCGCGTCAATCAGCTTATTTTATCTAAATTAGCCGCAGATATACCCCTTATAGACACGCTAAGCCAGCATATTGTCACAAGTGGCGGAAAACGCATACGGCCCATGCTTCTATTATTAGCCGCAAAAGCCCTTAATTATCAAGGCGATAGCCACATACTCTTGGCCGCCATCATTGAATTCATACACACCGCAACGCTATTACACGACGATGTGGTAGACGATTCCGCCTTACGTCGTGGCCAAAGCACCGCCAATAGCATTTGGGGCAACGAAGCCAGCGTATTAGTCGGTGATTTTTTGTTTTCGCGCGCCTTTCAATTAATGGCTGAGGTCAATAGCCTAAGGGTCATCTCCATCTTAGCCACGGCGTCCAACACCATTGCCAAGGGCGAAGTACTGCAACTCATCCATTGCCACGATACTGGCACCAGTGAGGCGCGTTATTTTGAAGTTATTTCGGCCAAAACGGCTAAACTATTCTCCGCTGCCACACAACTGGCCGCGGTCATTAGCCATCAATCCGAAGAAATAGAAGAGCAGATGGCCGCTTTTGGCCACCATTTGGGCTTAGCCTTTCAGTTGGTAGATGATGCACTGGATTATGACGGCAATGCAACCGAACTCGGCAAAAATATAGGCGATGACCTAGCCGAAGGCAAACCCACTTTGCCGTTGATCTATACTCTGGATGTAGGCAATGCAGCGGAGAAAACATTAATTCATCACGCTATAGAATCCGCCGAGGGCAGCACTTTTTTACCCCAGATACTACAAGCCTTAGCACGCAATAAAGCCATAGAATACACGCAGCAACGCGCTAAGGCTGAAGTTGCGCTCGCGCGTAAAGCCCTAGCGGTTTTAGGCGATTCGCCCTATAAAACAGCTCTTTTGGCCCTAGCCGATTTTACGGTATCGCGTTGCCACTGAAGAACGCTTAATCCCCACGTTGACGCTGCAAACGCTTCTCGCGCAATATCTTTAAGGTGAGTACGGGCCCCGATATGGCATAGGTTATAAAGGCTAAAAATAGCACCAACATAGGCGCAAGTGAGATGCCTACAAAGACCAAGACCACGGCAATAATGCTCACAAAAGGAACACGTTCCTTAAATGGGCTTTCTTTGAAACTATAATACCGTACATTGCTCACCATCAACACGCCTAAGACCATCAAAAAGATGCCGATGATTATGGCCAACAGCATGTGCGGTAAAGGATGGTAATAGGAACTCAAGCCCATAGCCCCCGCAATAACCGCCGCTGCGGCAGGACAAGGCAAACCCTGAAAATAGCGTTTATCCACATACAACACTTGCGTGTTGAATCGGGCTAAACGTAATGCCGTTGCCGCCACATACCAAAAAGAGGCCAACCAACCAAAATTGCCTAAATCTTGCAAACACCAACAATAGGCCACCAAAGCCGGTGCTAGACCAAAAGAGACTAAATCGGCCAAGCTGTCGAATTCGACACCAAAAGAAGTTTGGGTGTTGGTTAATCGCGCCACACGTCCATCTAGGCCATCCATAATCATGGCTACAAAAATAGCGATTGCCGCTCTGTGAAAATGCCCCTGCATGCCATTGACTATACTGTAAAAACCTGAAAACAGGCTCGCCGTGGTTAGCAAATTGGGCAGTAGATAAATGCCGCGCCTAGGTTTAGGCGATTCTAATTCATGACCTTGTTCAGGATGCATGCTTATATACCTTAAGTTATGTTACACTCTATACTCTTCGCATTTGAATTTTAGGGGTTGTTACCTTCGCCCATCTCGCCCTAGTATATGACAGAATACGTCACTCCTGGGGCTCGAGGACTCGGTGCCTACCCTAAAAATCAACTGCTATAAGTATATAATTACGGGTTTTAGTACCCTGCAAACACCCACAATACACTAAACTTTGGGTTACAGTCAATAAATTAAGGTATGGCGCACGTTATGGCAGAAGATGACGATAAAAAAATTATCATAGAAGGCATCACCGAAAGCGGCGAAACCTTTAGACCCAGCGACTGGGCCGAACGCATGAGTGGTGGGCTATCCAAATTCGTTAAACACCGCATTGTCTATTCGCCACTCTTACGCCCCGCCATGAAAGACGGCAATAAATGCGTGATGCTCGATAAATTGATGAAAGAAACCAACCCCGAGCTATACGACTCCATTTTAAATTTTGCTAAAACCAATAAGCTTAAAATTTGTGGCGAAGAAGAGGAGCCTTAATCCGTGTCTAGCCCATTTCCCGAATCGGCTCCCCGCGAGATCTTGAGCGTCAGTGCCCTAAATGCCAAAGCGCGCAACGCCTTAAGCCTTACTTTTAGCCGCGTTTGGGTAGAAGCCGAGATTTCCAATTTTATACGTGCAGCCTCAGGTCATTGGTATTTTTCCTTAAAAGACAACCGAGCCCAAGTCCGTGCGGCTATGTTTAAAAACCAAAATGGCCTAGCCACATTCACCCCTAAAAATGGCCTGCAAGTACTGGTGCGCGCCGAGGTCAGCTTATATGAAGAGCGTGGCGATTATCAGTTAATCGTATCCTATATAGAAGAAGCCGGTCACGGTGCTTTACAACGCGCCTTTGAAGTTTTACGTTTAAAATTATCGCAAGAAGGTTTGTTTGAGGCGCAGCATAAAAAAAAATTACCTCCTTTTCCTCGCAGCATAGGCGTTATTACCTCCCCCCATGGTGCCGCTATTCGCGACATCATCACCACTTTAAACCGTCGTTATCCCAGTGCTAAGGTTATTATTTATCCTTGTTTGGTACAAGGCGAGAGCGCGCCACAGCAGATCTGCCGCGCTCTGGCAATGGCCGAAGCACGTCTAGAGTGCGATGTGTTGATTATCGGCCGTGGCGGTGGCTCCTTAGAAGATTTATGGGCCTTTAACAATGAAGCCGTTGTGCGCGCTGTTTTTGCGGCCACAATTCCCATTGTGAGTGCGGTAGGCCATGAAATTGACTTCACTTTATGTGATTTTGTTGCCGATTTACGCGCCCCCACCCCCACCGCCGCGGCTGAATGCTGCAGTCCGGATCAAAGCGAATTACATCTGCAGCTACAAAAACAAACTAAAACGATGCGGGCCATTATCTTAAATCTGCTGCAAATGGCTAAAAAACACATATTGTGGCAGCAAAAGCGCTTAGCAGAACCTCGGAATCTATTAATACAATCGCAACAGCGTTTAGACCATCTGCAATACCGTTTATACCAAGGCCCTTTACACTCATTGCAAAAAAAGCAAGATGTGCTGAAGATTTTATGGCATCGCCTGCATCAACACGCGCCTTTACACAAACTATTACAATGGCAACAACAAAAAGAAACATTAACCGCCCGCTTAAGCAGTGCAATCATCGCCCTATTGAATGAAAAACAAAAAAAACTCATTGCACAAGGCCAATCCTTGCACGCTATCAGCCCCTTGGCAACCTTAGATCGTGGTTATGCTTTGGTATTAAAAGAGCAACATATTATTAGCGATGCTAAACAATTGGCAAAAGGGGATAAAATCGACGTGCGGCTAGCGCAGGGGCAAGTGCGTTGTGAGGTCGTTTAAGGCAAACCCAACGCATTAAAGCTCTGACGATAATTTTCTAGCGTGAAACTATTCGGCATAGCTTTAGGCGGCGAAAGTAGACTATTTTTCAGAAGCTCTGTAAGGGATTGTACATCACCTGCGGGAAAAAAAATTGCAAAAGGCGCGGCTTCAGGAATACCGCCTGCGTCTGAAGCGATAATAGGCAAGCCCGCATATGCTGCCTCTAACAGAACCAATCCAAACGCTTCTCTTAGCGAGGGGAAAACAAATATATCAAGGGCCTTTAAGTTATGAGCTCCTTTATGGGCAATAGCAGGATCCGTGATAAGAGAGACTCTATTTCCTAAGCCTAAAGCCGTAATGTGTTCTCGCAGTGTCTTTTCTAAAGGGCCTGTGCCAATGATGACCAAATGTGCCGGAATATTTATATTTTTAAATGCCTCAATCAACATGGAATGGCCTTTGCCTCTTACCAACCTTCCTAAAGTTCCAAAAATAAAAGCATCGAGAGGTAATGCTAGCTTTTCTCTTGCGTCTTCTTTTGACAGGGCTTTGATGCGGCTTATATCAAGGCAATTATGAATGGTGATTATTTTATTTTCGGGCACCCCCAAAGCCATGAATTCTTTTTTAAGCGCATCGGATACCGTAATAAACTTCCAGGATTTTTTAAGCCAGCACAGCATCCATTGTTGCGGTTTGCGTTGAAAATTTCCGAAATTATGGTGCACTGAATACCGTTTTTTAACAGGGCAAAAAAGCAGTACGTAGTGCATAATCAGGGTGGGTTTGTAGTGGTGCGTTATAATTAAATCAAATTTATTCTTTTTGCATAAACGGTATAATTTAAAAAAAGCGTTTATGCGCCAAAAAAAAGAATGGTGATCCACTTCAAAAAAAATAACCTCGCCATTATAATGACCTTGTAACTCTGGCTGTGCCTTCCCCGATAAAAACACCGTTGTCACCGTATCATAGGATTGGCTGATTTCTTTAAATAAATCCATACCATACAGAGGAGTAAGCCTGCAAATTTGTAAAACGGGTCCTGTGCTTGCCATTGAATTAATCCTTCCTTACTACCGTATAGATATTCAGAGTATCCCGTCTATCATTATGAAACGATTTTAGCAAGGTTAAATTAGTGCACCGCGCCCAGGGATTTGTATGATGGATTTTAATCACTACATAGCGATACGGTGAAAATTGGCAATTTGCCGTTTCTGATCTTAAGAAATCTTCATTCCAGGTTGGGATTGCGCCTTTGACTTGATACAGCATGACACTCTCGTTCACTGCAATACGATCGTTTTCGCCCGTATGCTTTTGTAGCCAACCTACCGCATCGTATAAATATTGTTTAGACGCCCCTATATGCACAAAACTGAACAATCCACTAAAAATGAAAAAACACGTCACTGCCGTTGTAAAACTCAAACGCCATTTTCGGCTAGAAGCCCAGGCTTTTTGATACAGCCTGTCTATTCCAAAGGGCGCCCACAGTAAAATAAGCAGACTCAACGCTAAAACGTAGCGGTTGGTTAAAAAGAGTTGATTCATTAAAAAGATAAAGAGCAGTATTACTTGCACTCCCATTAAGCCGTACCAAATTATTTTTTCACGGCGAGTTAGAATCAATGCTTTTTTCGCCAAAGCATACACCGCCAATCCACTGTAAACCACTTGGGTGCTGATCACAAGTTTATAGACAAAAAACCCAATGATCATGCTAAAGTACATTTTTTCGGCGTTAAAAAAGAGATAGTCTGGCTGCATTGCATTCGCCATAAGATCAACCGCCTTCCTCTGATTTTTCAACAACGTAGCAACACCCTGAGTAATGCCATTATAAATGTCGTGTAAGCGTCCCCCGCCATATAAATTATGCTCCCCTATGACTAAAAATAGCGCCGCCCCCACCCAAAAAGGCCAGGCCATAATAAGGCTATTGCGACAGCGTGCATACAAGGACCATCCCGGCATACAGAAAAAAAGCACACTGGCACTGGCTGCAATCAGCACCCCTTCTATTCGGAATAATGCGGCAAGAAGAATGCTGATACCAAATAACCATAAATAATGCTGTTTTCCCGTCCTTAGAAAGGACAGTAAAGTCCAAAAAGCACTTAAATAAAAGGCCCAATAGCCAAAATCACGCAGTAACATCGTGCGCTGCGCATTAAAAGTGCTATAGCACAGTATACACAACAGAGCCCACAAGCCTACACGCGGATTAGGGTTAAAATGAAACACAATGCGTATAAAAAAGTAAACCACCCAGGCTTGAAGGATTGTATTCAGTAAGTGGCCTGCCGTAATATAATCAAAACCCAGTTGATGTAGATACGCAATAACGATAGAATAAAATGGCCAAGGATATATCTGCATTGCGGCTTTCAGACCATTCTGATTATAGGCCGCGGCACAACGTAAATATAAAACTCCATCAACATTTATATTAGGAAAGAGCCCATGATTAAAACCAATAATGGACAATAAAAGGCTCAGTAAAATAGCCGCTATGTAAATGTGGCGTTGCGATAGCCTGTCTAAACAATGCGTCACCACAGCCTCCTAGGAAGTTTGTTTAAGGGTAAACGCCGTGCCACAATACGGACACGAGACCTTACTCTCCGGGGTAATCGCTATATAAACCCGTGGATGTAGATCCCACAGCGCTAAACGCGGCAAGGGGCAGCATAAGGGTAAATCGCTTTCATAGACATCGTAGTGTTGTGTTGCTTGCTCTGTCATTTTTTATTCCTTAACCTATTAAAGTTTGCCATAAGTGCTGAACGATTGCGCGTTCGTCGTTGAATAGGGCATTGTCTACCCAAGGGGGCGCATTTTGCAATGCCGCCTGATTGAGCACTTGCCTATAAAGGCGGTCGATTCTGCGCAACGCCTGCACTGACTCTAGACTTATTTTCCCCAAATCCGCTACCCATTGCAACCATTGATCGTGGCTACCACTAGACAAAGGCTTTTCATCCGACGTCAAGGCACATAAGCTCAGAAATTGTATCATAAATTCAATATCCATTAAGCCTCCTAGACCTTGTTTAATATCAAATTTCCCAGAAGGACAGGCCATACTGTGGCTCAACATTCGCTCTCGCATGGCCGCTATGCCCTGTCGCACCGTATCTGCACTGCGTGTACGCGCTAACACCTCCTCACGAATGCCATTAAACTGCACCGCCATAGGCACACTGCCCGCCACGGCACGGGCACGCAACAAGGCTTGATGCTCCCATAACCAAGCGTGCTCAATCTGATACATCTTAAAATGGCTAATGTCACTGACCAACAGGCCTGCTTCTCCAGAAGGGCGCAACTGGGTATCCACTTTATATAAATGACCATTATAGGTTTTTAGCTCTAGACTATAGGTCACGCGCCGTGCCCATTGATACGCATATTCGGCGCGCCGTTGTTGTATTAGCGCATCCAAACCCAGTTTGGCACCATTGTCATACAAAAAAACCAAATCTAAATCGGACTGAAACCCCATCTCTTTGCCCCCTAAAGTACCATAGGCAATGATGGCCCATGGCGGTAACACGGAATCTATCTCATCACAAAGCGCGTATTTAACCCTAACCCATCGCCAAGCCAAACGCGCCACCACATTTAAAAAGGCCTCGGCACTATGGCTTAAACGTAGCCCCACCGTTTCATCGTCTGCTTGTGCGGTTAAATAGGCCATGGCGGCTTGCAAGGTGTATTCATTTTTAATTTGCCGTAATATTTCCAACTGCGTTTCAGTATCGTCTTCCGGGATTGACAACAAGGCTTGCTCTAACCTATTTTCCAGCCCCATTTTATCTAACGACAATAAGGACAATCGCTGGTCCAAAAGGCTATCAAGCAAAATGGGATATTGAGCCAACTGTTCACTCATCCACACACTCTGACCACAACACTGAATTAAATAAAATAAAGCATTGCTGTTTTCTATTAGTAAAGAAAGATACGTGCTGCGCCTAAGAACCGCAGAGATGACTTTCAAAAATTGTTGCAAATAGACATTGGGTGTCGCGCATTCAAAAACAACGGCCAATACCAGGGGCATTAAGTTCCCCAAACGTGTGTGTGCCTCTTTAGACAAATGAATGAACGCATGACTGTTGCGAAATAGTGTGATGGTTTTGGCAACCTCAATCCAATCCGGGTTCTGCTCCTTGCTCTCATAACTTTGTAGACTCCATAACTTAAAAAATACCTCACTATGAACTGACTTTTCGGGCAGAAGTTGTTTTCGAGTTAAAAATAGCGTCTCAAATTGCTGGCTAACCCGAGATCGCAATGGTTTCAAATCGGCTATAAGATCCTCCCAATCTGCATACCCCATCACGAAAGCAAGACGCGCTCTATTTAATTCATCAGAGGGGTAAGTTTGCGTTTGTCTATCGTTTATCATCTGCACGCTGTCTTCCATCGTTCGCAACAGGTCATAATCTTCGCGCAATTGATCTGTTTTTTCTGTTGCCAACCAACCCTCCTTGCCGATAAAATTTAATGCCGTATAAAGATGGGGTGTTTGCAGCCGCTGATCTTTTCCACCTTTTAGCAATTGAAAGGTTTGCACGATGAATTCTATTTCACGCAAGCCGCCGCGACCGAGTTTAATATCATCGGATGCTGCGGTTTCTTGCATCTGTTTATCCATTAAATTTTTTAATTCTCGCAATGCTTCTATAACCGAATAATCGACATAACGCCTATAACTAAAGCGTCTTAACAAAGACTGTAGTGTTTCTTTTTCTTCTTGCACCCCTTCATTCATAATACGCGCTTTAATCAGAGCATAGCGCTCCCATTCACGGCCATGTTGTTGATAGTATTGCTCCATCGCCGTATACGACATCACCACCGGAGCGCTTTGCCCAAAAGGCCGTAACCGCAGATCCACTCTAAAAACAAAGCCCTCTTGAGTTACCTCACTCAAGACTTTTACCACCGTTTGCACCAACTTTGAAAAATACTGATTCGGATCCCATTCTTTACGCGTATTTTGCCAATGGTCCGGCGTAAAATAGGTAAACATAATGTCAATGTCTGAAGAAAAATTTAAATCATAACCGCCTAATTTTCCCAATCCTAGCACATACAAAACACAGGGCTGATTGTTTTTATCCAAGGCAACACCCAAGGATGCCTGATGACATAGGCTCAGATAATCAATGGTGGCACTTAAAATCGCTTCTGCAAAATCGCTGATTAAGGCGGCAATTTGTCTAGGGCTTTGTTGTGCTGTGACACGCTGCCAGACAAAACGAATCATTTCGCGCTGACGTAGGCGGCGTAAATCGTACATCAATGTGTCTATATCGGGTTTTTGAGCCATAATAGACGCTAAGGCTAAACGATACTCGTTGAGTGTAGGCCTTTTTTGTATATCGCCGCTTTCGAATAACCCCACCAGCATTGCAGGCTGCTGTAGGCTTAGATTGGCCACATAATCACTGTAAGCCCATACTGCTATGGCCGTGTCTTTAAAAAAAACATCCTTTTCCAAGGCCTGACTTTCCGCTAGCCCTGCCCACAGGGCAACAACGGCTAGCCCCTTATGTTGCAATAGCGGTGACAGGATTTTCATGGCATCGTTTGTCCAAAGTTTGGCTATACTCATAGCCTTTGCTTTTTAGGGGGTGTTGCCTTCGCCCATCTCGCCCCAGTCATGTATATTTTACCCTTGGGGCGCTAGAGCTCCGCGCCTACCCTAAAAACCAACGGCTATGGGTATATTTTCATACGTTGTAATATTTGCTATGATACAGGCCTCGTTTATAATCTAAGGTCAGTATCATGAGTCAAACTACACGCACCGAAAAAGATAGCATGGGCAGCATAGAAGTCGCAAGCAACCGTTATTGGGGCGCACAAACTGAGCGTTCTTTACACCATTTTTCTATAGGCAACGATCGCATGCCGAACGCCTTAATCCGCGCCTTTGCCATTTTGAAAAAAGCGGCCGCCTTAACCAACCACGATCTGGGTAAACTATCAAAGCACAAAGCAAAGCTTATACATCAAGCCGCCGATGAGATCTTAGCTAAAAAACTAGATGCGCATTTTCCCTTACACGTTTGGCAAACCGGCAGCGGCACACAAACCAATATGAATGTGAACGAAGTCATTGCCAATCGCGCCATAGAAATAGCCGGCGGCATTTTGGGCAGCAAAGATCCCATACATCCCAATGACGATGTCAATATGTCGCAATCTTCCAACGACACTTTCCCCACAGCAATGTACATCGCCGCTGCGAGCAGCCTACACAATGAAGTACTGCCCGCTTTAAAAGCCTTGCGCGATAGCTTTTTAAAAAAAGAAATCGCGTATCAACACCTGGTTAAAATTGGTCGTACACATTTACAAGATGCGGTCCCTTTAACCTTAGGTCAAGAATTTTCCGGTTACGTCGCACAATTAAACGATGGCATAACGTATCTGACCACCAGTTTAAACGGTTTATATCCCTTGGCCATAGGCGGCACAGCGGTGGGCACGGGTTTGAATACACACCCTGAATTTGCTGAACGCGCGGCTAGCCATATCGCACAGCTCACTCAATTACCCTTTATTTCTGCACCCAATAAATTTGCAGCCCTGGCTGCACACGATGGTTTGGTGATGGCCAGCGGCGCGTTACGTACCGTTGCAACCCTACTCATGAAAATTGCCAACGACATACGCTGGCTGGGTTCCGGTCCGCGTTGCGGTTTAGGCGAACTCATTTTACCGGAAAATGAACCGGGCTCTTCCATCATGCCGGGTAAAGTAAATCCGACCCAGTGCGAAGCCCTCACCATGGTCTGCGTGCAAATCATGGCGAATGATACCGCGGTGGCTTTCGCTGGCTCCCAAGGAAATTTTGAGTTAAATGTCTATAAACCCGTAATGATTTATAACTTTTTACACTCAGCCGATCTTCTTAGAGACAGCTGCCATAATTTTAAAGTCTTTTGTATCGATGGTCTAGAGGTCAATGAAAAACAGTTGCAATATTATGTAGATAATTCTTTAATGTTGGTTACGGCTTTAAACCCTATTCTGGGTTACGATAAGGCGGCGAAAATTGCCCACACCGCTCATGTGGAGAATATCTCCTTGAAGCAAGCGGCGGTACAATTAGGTTTTTTAACGGAAGCTGAATTTGATAACGCCATACGACCCATGGAAATGACGCATCCTTAGCACACTGTATCCCGCACAGAACTGGCCATTTGCAGCAAGTCTACACCTTCGCTTGCTGCTGGCAATACCCAGCTCAAGCTATACAACGTGGTACCACAGCGCCATTCTACACGGCCGGGCCAAAAGCTACCCAGTGCATGGCTAGGGGTATAATAAACGACCCCGCCTTTGGGTAAAACCACTCTTTGGGTGATTTCTTGGTTTTGTCTGTCAAAATAAATGGTGGGATTGCCTTGTAATTCAGTATGGACACTGCCTGCGCTGCAATACTGAGCACCCTGACAATCGGCTGTATTATCGAAGGAAATGCTATAATCGGTACTATCTGCTTTAACATCAGCACTGACGAAATAACGCGCATTAGCGCTAGGCGGCGGCACTGCGCTGGGAATAGCCGGCTTATCCGTTTTTAAAGACGCTATGGCTTGCTCTAAGCCGGTAGTGGCTTTATCTGTAGGCAAAAGAGAAACCGCGGCATAGGCGACAGACCCTGCACACAGCACCAATAGTGAAAAATAGATACATTGTAAGGATTTTGCCTTCATTCTAGGAGCCCTTTTTTAAAACGCGCCGTTTCGACCTTTTTTTGTTCAAAAGCAGCCTCTGGCGATTGTTTTCTGGATATTGTAGTATACTATGGATCTTGTTATATACCCATTATTTTTTAGGAGTTTGTTATGCATTCATACAACCATATTCTGTTCTGCGCCGACTTAAGTGAACACAGCCTCATATCTGGACACCGTGCTATAGAGTTGGCTAAAAGATTTTCCGCTAAATTAACCATGATGCATGTGGTAGAATCCTTGCCCGCTTACGCCAGTGGTTATTTGGGTGTTGCCGACGTTGAACGTGAATTAATCGACACGGCAAAAAAAGAAATGAAAAAAATAGCTGCCACACTGAATATTCCTACGGAAAACCAAATTTTGGTTATAGGCAATCCTTCCATGGAAATCTTCAGTAAAGCTGAGGCCTTGGGCGTAGATCTTATCGTCGTTGGTAGCCATGAAAAGCACGGTTTAGGCCGTTTATTGGGTTCCAACGCGAGCGGTATTTTACACAAAGTGCATTGCGATGTGTTGACCGTTAAGATCCAAACCGATAAGTAATATACTCATAACAGTTGGTTTTTAGGGTAAGCGCCGGGGTCTCAAGCTCCAGGAGTGTAGTAATCTACATGACTGGGGCGAGATGGGCGAAGGCAACAACCCCTAAAAATCAACTGCGTAGAGTATACGAGCGTAATTAGTTTGCAAAACCCTCCTCCTGAGGCCTTCTTAACTTGAGATATACTGCATGAAATTGTTTTTTGACTTTGTTCCTATCTTCGTTTTCTTTTTGGCGTATAAATTTTTTGGTATTTTTGTCGCAACCTCTGTAGCCATACTATGCAGCTTCATCCAGCTTGCTTTTTATTGGTTTAAGTTTCGGCGCATTGATACCATGACCTTAATGTCTTGTATCATCATCACCGTACTCGGCGGTTTTACGCTCCTGCTGCACAATGTCCTGTTTATAAAGTGGAAACCCACTATCCTGTATGGTGTTTTTTCCCTGGCACTGTTACTCAGCCGCTTTTTTGCAAAACAATCTTTATTGCAGAGCATGCTAGGCCAGGCTTTAAAATTGCCTGAGTCCATTTGGCAGCGTTTAACCTACATCTGGGTGGGGTTTTTCCTGTTACTTGCCGGCCTTAATTTATATGTAGCCTATCATTTTTCAACCAGTGCCTGGGTTAATTTCAAATTATTCGGGATTATGGGTTTAACCTTATTGTTCCTCCTGGCACAAGGCATCTATATTGCCAAATTCATCGCTCCATCCGATATTAAAGAGTAAAAAATTATGACACAGACATTAAAAGACATTAAAAGCCGCTTGATTTCGGCTTTACAACCGTCTTCTTTAGAGGTATTAGACGATTCCGCTGCGCATCTAGGCCATCTCGCCGCCGATAGCGAGCAAGGCCATTTTACCGTCATCATTTCCAGCACTCATTTTGTAACCCTGTCTTTGGTTGAATGCCATAAATTGGTTTATCAGGCTTTAGGCGATTTATTACCACAGAAAATTCACGCGCTTAAAATTAAAATTATAAAATAGTCCTGAGCCCAGGCTTATTGGTTGTGTCGCAAAAAGAGCGGGTATGCTGTATGGTAGATGTTCAAAGAGAAACAGGAGGATCCCAGCATGCTTAGTTTTAAATGGAGACATTACCCTAAACAGATCATTCTGATGGCAGTCCGCTGGTACCTTGCATATCCATTAAGTTATCGCAATATTGAAGAGATTTTTGCTG
>VFJV01000002.1 GCA_009885895.1 Gammaproteobacteria bacterium | reverse complement strand
TGCTGGCTTTAACCGACTCTGAATAGCGTGTGATTGTCCTCATTTCTTGTCCTCAAACCCCCTGTACTATTTTAACTCAGAGGCGACATCTTTCCTGACACAGGGGGCTACTTTATGAAAAACTCCCCCAAAGAGATATACCTATATCTCGTTCAAATACTAAGCAAATTAACCGATAAAGTTGAATATGGCACTAAGCCGGCGCTGGAGAAACTATGGGAAGCGAGTTTGGAGGTCGATGTTAGCTTCCCCGAGATGACCGCATATGAAATGCAAAAAATAGCGCATTATCTGGCGCGCGATCTTAAGGTTTTAAGCCAGTATGGTCTGGCTGCAGAAGAAGGCATCAAAAGCTATTTTCAGCGCGACAGTGATTATATTGCTTATAAGTTGTTGAGTGTATTGTCTAAAGTAGAAGATCCCAGTGCTATACAGTGGCATAAATTAGGCTTAGATGCTAAGAACATTCCAATAGTTTTTTCTGCTGGGGATTTAACGGGTTTAGATGCTTTGAAATGTGAAAAGTGTAAAAGGGTAGAGCATTTTACGAATGTAAGCGAAATTCCAGTGTGTACTTGCGGACATCGCTATTATTTAAGAAAAGGACTATAGAGACGCTGCAAGCAGCGTCCCTATGGTTTTTGAACGTTTAGTAACGATCGCGATCGCCATCACGTGGTGGTCTAGAAGAGAAGGAACGACGTTCACCGCCGCCACCTTGAGTTTGCTCTTTTGCTAAATTGACACGAATTTGACGGCCATCCAAGGTGGATTGGTCAAATTTAAGTGCGGAGTTAGCAGCTGCTTCAGTTTCAAATTCAACGAAACCGAAACCTTTAGAACGGCCACTAAATTTATCCATAATGACGGTAGCACTAACAATAGGGCCACATTCACCAAATAATTGGGTTAACTCTGCTTCCGTTGTTTGATAATTCAAATTACCAACGTAGACTTTTTTTTGCGTAGACATTCGATTCAGTTCTCCAAAGATACATTCCTAACGATAAGTCAAAGACTTACCAGACTAATTACCACACTCAGGCCAGTCGTCTTTTAAAAGCTTGGGAGCCTTCAAACGTCGAGCGTCAAAAAGTAGAGGCATACGCATTATAGACTAAAAATTGGCTTTTGGGAAGGAATATATCGAATTATCCTACAAAATATCAAAAAGAAAGCTATTAATGGGTAAAATCAAGGCACATAGCGCCAGTTTTGCCTAGAACTTCCACTAGAATCATTCATTCAGGCAAGGAAGAAGAATGCTGCGTGATGAGCTGGCAGCCGTTTGTGCTATCGCGGTAGACAAAGGTATATCGTGCAGGAACATTGGTTTTTTTGCCCTGTTTTTTACCCGAAAACACATACAAACCAGAGCTGACGGCGCCGCCTTTAAAAATTTGGATATATTTAGCACCGGTGTAGCTGACGCGCGCGCCCTTATAAGTATTAAAAAATTTCTTGAAGTAATCTACGCGACCTACTCTAGTGGTGATGGGGTGATTGGCTAGAGTCGCTACTAATACCGCTTGGGGGGCGTATAAGTCAACTACTTTATTTACGTTATTTGAATCTATTGCTTGAGCCCAGCGTAGATCCGCTTTTTGAACATCGGTTTTGTTGCAGGTTGCAAAAGCGATGCCTAAAAAAGCGAGCATAAACAAGCCGCTTAAAATGCGCGTAAAAAAAGAACTAAATGCTGTGCTGCTCATACTATTCTGCCTGGTTTTATATCTTAATGCAGTATAGCGCATACCTTGGGTAAGAACTCAATCCTAACAAGCCCTCTTTTTTGAAAAAAAGTAAACTAAACGCAATGAGTAGTGTCTAAAGTGGGTTGACAGGGATCTTAGTATCGAATACGCTATGGGCACCTTATGGTGCAGTTCTTTACGCTGCGTATTCTATCCTTGAATGAAAGCTGTGCGCCTAATGTACAAAAAAGGGAACGAAGCATGATGAAATCGACTATCAATGGGGTCTTTAAGCCCTTATCTAAACGGGTGCTTGGACGAGTAGGTGTTGTACTCCTTCTCTTGTCTGTGCTGCTTTTAAGCGGCTGTCAGTCTCGGGGTGTTTTTTCACCCAAGGGACAAGTCGCGGTTACTGAGCATAAACTAATTTTTTTCGCGATCTATCTTATGCTTATCGTCGTTATTCCTACTATTTTCATGGCTTTTTGGTTCGCTTGGCGATACAGAGAAAAAGGCAGCGCTAAGTATACCCCCGAATGGACCCATAACATTTGGTTGGAAGTGGTTTGGTGGACTATCCCCTGCATTATTATCCTTATTCTCGGAACCGTAACCTGGAAAACCACCCATAGCTTAGATCCTTTCAAAGCGCTGGATTCAGACAAAAAGCCAGTGGTGGTTGAGGTTATTTCACTTGATTGGAAGTGGTTGTTTATTTATCCTGAATACAATATAGCCACGGTCAATTACCTGCGTATCCCTGTCGATACACCTATCGACTTTAAGCTAACCGCGGCAGCGCCGATGAATTCTTTCATTATTCCGCAGTTGGGCGGACAAATTTATGCGATGACAGGAATGACCACGCAGCTACATTTAATCGCCGATGTTCCGGGGCGTTATCGAGGCTTTGCTGCGAATTACACGGGGGTTGGTTTTGCAGGCATGACTTTCGTTGCTGAGGCTAGCTCTAGGCAGAGTTTTACCAGTTGGGTTAAAACAATCCAAGGGGCGCCTAATCCGTTGACCTCCGATGTATTTTGGAACCGTCTGGTACCACAGTCTACTGAAAACCCAGTCGTTTATTTCGGTAGTGTGGATGCTGGCTTGTTTGATGACATTGTTATGCATTACATGATGCCGAGTAAGGGCGATACCGTAAGGCATGATAAAGCGCCGTTATGAATAAAAGTAACCACTAAATAGGAAATCGCCATGTTAGAAACATTAATAGGAAAACTCAGTAATCCCCACGAGGTCTTTCCTTATCTCTACGAGCCCATTAGTCAACAAATTATCATTTTATCAATGGCGGTTTTTATCATCATTGGTGGCATTGCCCTTTTGGGTGGAATTACCTATTTCAAAAAATGGGGTTATCTCTGGCATGAATGGATAGTCACGGTTGATCACAAACGCATTGCGGCAATGTATCTCATCGTTGCTTTTATTATGCTGTTTAGAGGCTTTGTAGATGCCGCCATGATGAGAACGCAACAGGCCATGGCTTCTGGCGCTTCCGAGGGGTATTTAATCCCTCAGCACTTTGACCAAATTTTTACGGCCCATGGCGTCATCATGATTTTCTTTGTGGCTATGCCGCTTATGTTTGCTTTGTTTAACCTGGCAGTGCCATTGCAGATAGGGGCTCGCGACGTCGCTTTTCCCTTCATGAACTCCGTGAGTTTTTGGTTTTTTGTGGCGGGGGTTTTACTCGTTAACATGTCTTTGCTCATTGGGAATTTTGCCGAAGCGGGTTGGCTGGCATATCCTCCATTTTCAGAATTGCAGTATAGTCCCACGGTAGGAACCGATTACTATATTTGGGGGCTACAAATTTCGGGCATAGGTTCTTTACTGTCAGGCATCAACTTTTTTGTAACCATCATGAAAATGCGTTGTCCCGGTATGAATTTGATGAAAATGCCTATTTTTACCTGGACGGTATTGTGTTCTTCAATCTTAATCATGGTTGCTTTTCCCGTCTTAACGGTAAATCTAGCGTTATTAGGTTTAGATCGTTATATGGACATGCATTTCTTCAGCACCGGCTTTGGTGGCGACCAAATGATGTATGTTAATTTAATTTGGATCTGGGGACATCCAGAGGTCTATATATTAGTCTTGCCTGCGTTTGGCATTTACTCCGAAATTGTCGCGACTTTCTCTAAGAAGGCATTATTTGGCTACACCACCATGGTGTGGGCTACGGTGGCCATTACCATTTTATCTTTTTTGGTTTGGTTGCATCATTTCTTTACCATGGGTGCAGGGGCCGATGTGAATGCCTTCTTTGGTATTATGACCATGATCATCTCTATACCTACCGGTGTGAAATTGTTTAACTGGATCTTCACTATGTATAGGGGCCGTATTACCTTTACATCCCCTATGTATTGGATGATGGGTTTCTTTCTTACTTTTACCATAGGGGGCATGACAGGCGTAATGTTGTCTGTGCCCGGAATTGACTTTCAAGCGCACAATAGTACCTTTTTGATTGCACACTTTCATAACGTTATCATTGGTGGTGTGGTGTTCGGTTATTTTGCCGGGCTCACGTACTGGTTTCCGAAGATGTTTGGTTTTCGTCTGAACGAGTGCCTCGGGAAATGTGCTTTTTGGTGTTGGATTGTAGGTTTTTTTGTTGCCTTCATTCCACTCTACATTCTAGGCGGTATGGGCATGACCCGGCGTTTATACCATTACGATGCGGCTACCGGTTTTCAACCGTACTTAATCGTCGCTGCTATAGGCGCTGCGATTATCGCACTTGGCGTTGCATTTCAAGTGTTGCAGATAGTTGTTAGCATAAAGAATAGAAATAAAGAAGGGTATCGCGATCTGACCGGCGATCCTTGGGGCGGTCGCACCTTAGAATGGGCCACCTCATCGCCACCCGCATTTTATAATTTTGCGCACGATCCGGTGGTAACCTGTAAAGATGCGTTTTGGTACGACAAGGAAAAGGGTTTAGATGTAGATAACAAGCCTATAATACGCAAAGAGCCTTATCAAGACATACACATGCCGAAGGATACTGCCATGGGTTTTGTTATCGGTGTATTTGCGCTCATTTTTGGCTTTGCAATGGTCTGGCATATTTGGTGGCTAGCCATAGTGGGTTTGGTTGCTGCTATAGCTTCCTTTATTGTGCGTTCCTTCGACTACGATATTGACTATTATGTCAAAGCGAGTGTCATTGAAGCCATTGAAACTAAACATCAACAAGAAGCAGGGGTGAGGCGATGAATAATGCAACGCTAGCGAGTCACGAACACGCGCATCATTTTGACGGTTCGAAATATGTATTCGGTTTCTGGCTATTTATTATGACGGATTGTATTTTGTTTGCAACGCTGTTTGCGGTGTATGCGGTCTTGCATACCCATACCTACGGCGGCCCGCATGGTAACGAGCTATTTAGTTTACCTTTTGTGTTGACCGAAACCATGATTCTATTAACCAGTAGTTTCACCTATGGCTTAGCTATGTTGGCGCGTACTACCGGTAACAAGAATATCGTCATCCGCTGGTTATGGTTGACATTCATTCTAGGCTTATCCTTTATCAGCATGGAACTCTATGAGTTTCACAATTTGTATGTGGAAGGGCATACTTGGGCTACCAGTGCGTTCCTCTCTTCATTTTTTACCTTGGTTAGCACACACGGCTTGCATGTGAGCGCGGGCCTTGTCTGGATATTAGCGATGATACATCAGCTCCATAAATATGGGATTACACCCGTGAGTAAAACAAAATTAACCTCTTTGGGTTTATTTTGGCATTTCCTAGATATAATATGGATTTTTGTATTCACGATCGTTTATTTGATGGGGGCAATTTAAAATGGCTAAACACGAACCTGAATTTGATGTAGATACTGGGGCGACTTACGGTACCCATAAATCCTATACGACGGGTTTTATCATATCGGTTGTTCTGACCCTAATTTCCTTTTGGCTGGTGGGTTTTGGAGTGCTACCTAAAGCCCAACTTTATGTCGTAGTAGGGATTTTGGCACTGGTTCAACTTTTTGTGCAGCTGGTATTTTTTCTACACTTAAGCACCCATTCTAAAGCGTCTTGGAATTTGCTTAGTTTCCTTTTTACGCTACTGATGGTCCTTATTTTTGTGCTCGGGACTCTGTGGATTATGTACCATTTGTATGAGAACATGGGCATGAATGCCATGTCTATGTAGGGAACGATGAAACATCTTTCCATCATTAAGCCGGGTATCATCTTTGGTAATGTAGTCACTCTTTGTGGTGGCTACTTTCTCGCCGTGCACAGCAGCGACTTTCATAGGTTCAATTTTTTGGCGAGCCTCCTGGGAATGGTTGGGGTTATTGCTTGCGGCTGCATTTTAAACAATTGCATCGATCGTGATATAGACAAACTCATGGATCGCACTAAGAAACGTCTTTTAGCCACAGAAAATTTATCGGTTAAAACAGCGCTGATGTATGCGATCGCTTTTGGCCTAATAGGGTTTTTATTGCTTTATTTAGGCACCAATCTGTTGACGATGCTCATTGCTTTTATTGGCTTATTGGCTTATGTAGTCGCCTATACGCTGTGGTTTAAGCGCAGCAGCGTATTTGGCACGGTAATAGGTGCTGTGTCTGGGGCCATTCCTCCAGTGGTGGGTTATACGTCCGTAATGGGGCAATTTGATTTGGTAGCCTTTGTTTTATTTTTAATTTTATTTTGTTGGCAAATGCCCCATTTTTTTGCTATAGCCATTTGCTATAGTGAGGACTATGCCAAAGCGGGCATTCCCGTTTTGCCGTTAAAAAGAAGTATGGCGTATACCAAATTTAATATTTTAATCTTTGTCATTTTATTTTTCTTAGTCACTTTGCTCCTACCTATCCTAGGCGTTACGCATCTTTTTTACTTTATTACGGCCAGTTTTTTAGGTTTTATCTGGATAGGGTTGAGCGTATGGGGCTTTTTTGTTGAGGATGATATTGCCTGGGCGCGCAAACTCTTTCTTTTTTCTATCATCAATATTACGCTGCTGTCCATTGCTATGGGGGTTTAATTTCAAAGAGAATGTGTGATAGAATTATAATAATATACATTTCATATTGTTCACCTGGATTTGTCTATGGTGACTAGAATTGTAGAGATTTTGTCTACATGTAGACAAAATTGTAACCTTATGAAAATAGAGGATATTCTATGAATGCTATTAGTACTTATATTAATCAAAAAATCCTTTTTTGAGCGTGCGATCATTCAAGATATTGAGCAGTTTTTATTAAGCATGGGCACAGGCTTTACTTTTCAAGAAAGACAGAAAGTAATTGAGATTGATGGAGAGCACTTTAAGATTGATTTATTAATGTATAATCGTCGATTAAGAAGAATGGTTGCGATTGAGCTCAAAATGAGAGCATTCAGGCCACAAGATAAAGGACAAATCGAGCTTTATCTACGTTGGCTGGAAAAACATGAAATGCAGCCTGGAGAAAATTCTCCTATTGGCATTATCTTATGTTCAGAAAAATCACATGAACGTGTTGAGTTATTGTCATTAAACCAATCCGGTGTACATGTTTCACAGTTTCTTACTGAACTTCCACCTAAAGAAATATTTGAAGCACGTTTGCATCAGGCAATTAAAAGGGCTCGTGATCTCTATGAACCCTAAGAAGAAAAACTCATTGTACGATAATTCAGGCAGTTCACTGGTATAGAATAGGGAACATATCATGATCGCAACTACTGTATGGGCCGTATTAACGGTAATCTGTAAATGGTTACCTCATACTGCAAATTACTCCCCTGAAATTGCCATGACGGTCTATTTGGCTAGCCGCTACTCTTTTTTAAAAGCGGGGTTGTTGACTGTAGCGATTGTGGAGATAGCGGATTTAGGATTGGCGCTGTTGTATGGTTATCCGGCTTTTGGCCTCTGGTCTGTAGTTAATGCGGTAACATTATTGTTGATCGTGGCGATATTTGCAGGTTCTAGCTCAAGAATACGGTGGTTCAATTGTATCGCTAAAGTGTTTTGCGCCAGTCTTTTTTATTGGTTGTTGACCAATTTAGGCGTATGGCTCTGTGCAGAGTATTATCCTATGACCGCGCAAGGGTTAATAGTGTGTTACAATATGGCATTGCCATTTTTACCGGCGCAGTTGTTGTCGGGCATTGTATTTGGCGCATTGTGGGTGATAGGAGAGTATATACTCAATGCACTTGAAGATGCGAATCTTACCGTAGGGGCGGACCCCTGTGTCCGCCCTGAAAATAGCGCAAAATTTGACTTGGTTAGGGCAGGC